>JAUSBL010000004.1 GCA_030658975.1 Candidatus Latescibacterota bacterium | reverse complement strand
GGCGCTTCAGGCTCTGGTACTCCACGTGGGCGGTCGCGATCGTGATCCCGCGCTCGCGCTCCTCGGGAGCCTTGTCGATCTGGTCGAACGGAACGTAGTCCGCCAGGCCCCTCTTCGACAGGATCTCCGTGATCGCCGCCGACAGCGTCGTCTTGCCGTGATCCACGTGGCCGATCGTGCCCACGTTCACGTGTTCCTTCGTCCGTTCGAACTTTGCACGAGCCATGGCTGGCTACCTCCTTCTCGACGTCGTCGGGGCGGGCCCGGTTGTCACGGGCGGTTCCACACGCCCATGTAACGCTGCTTGATTTCCGTCGCGATCTTCTCGGGCGCCCGCTCGTAGCGGGCGAACTGCATCGTGTAGGTCGCTCTGCCCTGCGTCAGCGATCTGACCTGCGTCGCGTAGCCGAACATCTCGCTGAGCGGCACCTCGGCCCTGACCACCTGGACGTCACCGCGCGGCTCCAGATGCTGGATCTGCCCGCGCTTCGAGTTGAGGTGCCCGGTCACTTCCCCGAGGTACGCCGCCGGGACCACCACCTCGACGTCCATCACCGGCTCGAGCAGGACCGGCTTCGCATCCTGGACCGCCCGGCGCAGGGCCTCGGCTCCCGCCGCCCGGAAGGCCGGCTCGCTGGAGGCGTCCTCCTCGAAGGTCCCGCCCGTCAGCCGGATCCGCAGGTCCACCAGCGGGTGGCCGGCCAGGATCCCGCTCCCGCAGGCCTGGAGGCTGGCCTCCTGCACGGCCCGCTGGAACTCCGCCGGCAACCTGTCCGCCGGCACGCCGCTCGAGAAGCTCAGGCCCTCCCCGTAGGCGGCCGGTTCGACGGCCAGCCTGACGTGCGCGAACTGGACCTTGGTCCCCGCCTGCCGCTCGAGGCGGAAGTCGGCTACCGCCGGGGCGGTGATCGTCTCGCGGTAGGCGACCTGGGGCTTGCCGACGTTGGCCCGGACCCCGAATTCCCTCTGCATCCGATCGGTGATGATCTCCAGATGCAGCTCGCCCATCCCGCTGATGATCATCTGGCCGGTTTCGGCGTCCACCTTCACCCGGAAGGTGGGGTCCTCGTCCGCCAGGCCCGCCAGCGCCTCGGTCATCTTGTCCTGATCGGCCTTCGTCTTGGGCTCGATCGCCACGAAGATGACCGGTTCCGGGAAGACCATCGCCTCGAGCAGGATCGGCCTCTCGATGGCGCTGAGCGTGTCCCCCGTGCGGATCTGCTTGAAGCCGGACACCGCCACGATGTCCCCGGTCCCGACTTCCTCCACCTCTTCACGCTTGTTGGCGTGCATCCGGTAGATCTTGCCGATCCGCTCCTTCTTGCCCGTGTTGGCGTTCAGGACGACCCCGCCCGCCTTGAGCACCCCGCTGTAGACCCGGACGTAAGCCAGCCGGGACACGAAGGGATCCGTCACGATCTTGAAGGCGATGGCGCTGAACGGTTCGTCGTCGTCCACCGCCCGGGACTCCGTTTCCGTCCCGGCTCCGCCTTCCCCGTCCTGCGTCCGCCACCCCCGCACCGGCGGCAGGTCGAGCGGCGAAGGCAGGAAATCCACCACGGCGTCGAGCAGCTTCTGGACGCCGTTGTTCTTGAACGCCGAACCGCAGAGCACCGGCACCAGGTGGGCGCCCAGGGTGGCGCGCCGCAGTCCGGCCAGGAGTTCCTCGTCCGCGGGTTCCCGCTCCTCGAGGTAGCACTCCATCATCTGCTCGTCGACCTCGGCCACCGTCTCGACCAGCTTCGCGCGGGCCGCCCGCGCCGCCGGGAGCATCGCCGCCGGGATCTGCGCATCCTCGAAGCTGGCGCCCAGGTCCGCCTGGTCCGGGTGCCGCACCCGCATCGTCAGCAGGTCGATCACGCCCCGGAACCCGTCCCCGCTGCCGTCCGGCAGCTGGATCGGCGCCGGCTTGGCGCCGAGCCGCTCCTTCATCATCCCCACGACCCGGTCGAAGTCCGCTCCCGGCCGGTCCATCTTGTTGACGAACGCGATGCGCGGGACCCGATACTTGTCGGCCTGCCGCCAGACCGTCTCCGACTGGGGCTCCACGCCGCCGACCGCGCAGAAGACCGCCACGGCCCCGTCCAGGACCCGCAGGCTGCGTTCCACCTCCACGGTGAAATCGACGTGCCCCGGGGTGTCGATGATGTTGACGCGGTGTTCGCGCCAGGCGCAGGTGGTCGCGGCCGCCGTGATGGTGATGCCGCGTTCCTTCTCCTGCTCCATGAAGTCCATCTGGGTCGCCCCGTCATGGACCTCGCCGGGGATGTGCACGCGCCCGGTGTAGTAGAGGATCCGCTCGGTCGTCGTCGTCTTGCCCGCATCGATGTGGGCCATGATGCCGATGTTGCGAACCTTCTGCAGAGTCACTCGGCGCGCCACGTTCACCCCATGATGCCCGGGCCGCAAGCATTCGACTCGCACAGTCGCCCCAAAGGGGCCTGTCCGTCGTCGACTGCCCAGGTCCCGCCTCCTGCGGCGACCGTACGGGCTATTCGTTCCTGTCGCTCCGGCATTCCTAGCGAAGCGCTGTGTGGACCTGAACGAGAGGGACCATTACCAACGGCAGTGGGCGAACGCCTTGTTCGCATCAGCCATCCGGTGTGTGTCTTCGCGCTTCTTGATAGACGGTCCTTCGTTCTTGCTGGCCAGGACGAGCTCGGCAGCCAGCCGCTCGGCGAACGTGTGTTCGGGCCGGGTGCGGGCGAAGCTGATGATCCAGTGCATGGCGAGCATCTGGCGCCGGTCGGGTCGGACCTCGACGGGCACCTGGTACGTCGCGCCGCCGATGCGGCGGGACTTCACTTCCAGGCTGGGCTTGACGTTGCTCAGGGCGGCGCGGAACACGTCGACGCCCTCCTGCCCCGTCTTCTCCTTGATCATGTCCATCGCCTCGTAGACCATCCGCTCGGCGACGCTGCGCTTGCCGTCGGACATCACGTAGTTGATGAACTTCGTCACGACGGCGTCCCCGTACCGGTGGTCCGGGGTGATGTGGCGTCGTTCGGGTCGTCTGCGCCTGGCCATGTTGCTGACTACTCCTTGGCGGGACCCGCGGCCCCGCATCCGCCGACCCTGTGGGTCAGGACTTCACTTTGGGACGCTTGGCGCCGTACTTCGAGCGGCCCTGCCGGCGGGCGTCCACGCTGGACGCGTCCTGGGTGCCGCGCACGATGTGGTAACGGACGCCGGGCAGATCCTTGACGCGGCCGCCGCGCACCAGCACGATGCTGTGCTCCTGCAGGTTGTGCCCCTCGCCGCCGATGTAGGCGGTGACCTCGATGCCGTTGGTCAGGCGCACGCGGGCGATCTTGCGCAGGGCCGAGTTGGGCTTCTTCGGCGTCTGGGTGTAGACGCGGGTGCAGACGCCCTTGCGCTGGGGGCAGCCCTGCAGCGCGGGACTCTTGCTCTTCACTAGCACCGCTTGGCGGCCTTTGCGCACGAGCTGGTTCAGGGTCGGCAATTCTCGTCTCCCTCATCGCCGGTCGGGCGCCGATAGGGCGCGTTTCCGGGCAAAAACGGGGCCGCGGGGCACACCGCCCCTTTGGCACAGAACGGAAAGAGTATAGCCCGGCGGGACCTTTGTCAAGCGATCCCACAGGTTTTTCCCGCACTTGCGGGCGCCGGCGGCCGCTGCCGGCCGCCGGGGGAGCCCCGTCCGGGGCCCCGGGACTCAGTCCAGCAGCAGTTCGGCGGCGTCGGCGTCGTCGTCGGGCTCGTCGAACTCCTCAAGCGGCTGCTGCGCGGCGAGTTCCAGGGCGTGGACGGCGTCCTGGATGCGCCGGTCCTCGCCCTCGAACGCGGGGTCCTCCACCGCCAGGGACTTGTACTTGAGCTGGCCCGTCCCGGCCGAAATCAGGTGCCCCATGATCACGTTTTCCTTGAGGCTCCGCAGCTCGTCGCGCTTGCTCTTGGTCGCCGCGTCGGTCAGCACGCGGGTCGTCTCCTGGAAGCTGGCGGCGCTGATGAAGCTGTCGGTGCTGAGGCTGGCCTTGGTGATGCCCAGCAGCAGCGGCTCCGAGGTCGCCGGCTCCAGCAGGGGCTCGCCCCGCTCCCGCAGCAGCGCGTTGCGGCGGACGATCTCGTCGTTGGCGTCCTCGATCTCCTGGCGCAGCACCTGCTCGCCCTCGAGGTAGTCGGTGTCGCCCGGGGTCATGATGATGACCTTCTGCAGCATGCGCGAGACCACGACCTCGATGTGCTTGTCGTTGATCTTCACGCCCTGGAGCCGGTAGACCTCCTGGATGGCGTTGACCAGGTAGGTCTGCACCTCCTTGACGCCCTTGACCGCCAGGATGTCCATCGGGTTGATCGGGCCCTCGGTCAGGCGGTCGCCGGCCAGCACGCGCTCGCCCTCGTAGGTGCGGACGTGCTTGCCGTGCGGGATCAGGTACTCGCGCTCCTCGCCGTCGCCGGAGACGACGATGCGGCGCAGGCCGCGCGTGGTGCCCTTGAACTGGACCGTGCCGTCGATCTCGGTGACCACGGCGCAGTCGCGGGGCCGCCGGGCCTCGAACAGCTCGGCGACGCGGGGCAGGCCGCCCGTGATGTCGCCGGTCTGGGAGACCTCGCGCGGGATCTTGACCAGCTTGTCGCCGATCTTGACCTCCTGCCCGTCCTCGGCCAGCAGGAAGGCGCCGGTGGGCAGGATGTACTCCGCGAGCTTCTTGCCGGTCTTGGCCGACACGATGCGGATGGTCGGGTGCAGCGACTTGTCCTGGGGCTCCTTGATGACCGGCTGCTTCATGCGGGTCTTCTCGTCCAGCTCCACGGCCAGCGACTGCCCGTCGATGATGTCCACGTAGGACACGACGCCGACCTTCTCCGACAGGATGAAGTCCGAGTAGGGGTCCCACTCGAAGAGCGCCTCGCCCTGCTTGACCTTCTGCCCGTCCTTGACCAGGACCTTGGCGCCGTAGGGCAGCGTCATGTGGCTGCGCGTCACGCCCGAGTCCAGGACCAGGTTCATCTCGCCCTTGCGGCTGATGGCGATGCGGTCGCCGTCGGCGTCGACCACGAGCTCGCAGTTGACGAACACGATCTTGCCGTTGGCCGCCGCGGTCTTGATGTTCTGCTCGGCGATGCGCGAGGCGGTGCCGCCGATGTGGAAGGTCCGCAGCGTCAGCTGCGTGCCGGGCTCGCCGATCGACTGTGCCGCCATGACGCCGACGGGCTCGCCGATGTCGACCAGCTTGTTCTCGGCCAGGTTGTGGCCGTAGCAGAGGGCGCAGACGCCCCGCTTGGCGCGGCAGGTCAGGATCGAGCGGATCTTCAGGTTCTCGACGCCCGCCTCCTCGATGCGCTCGGACATCTCGGCCGAGAGCAGCTCGCCGGCTTCGCAGATGAAGTCGCCCTTCTCGTCGACGATGTCCTCGGCCACGGTGCGGCCCACGATGCGGTCGCGCAGCGGCTCGATCGTCTTCTCGCCCTCCTTCAGGGCCGAGATCTCGATCCCCAGCAGCGTGCCGCAGTCGTGCTCGGCGATGACGATGTCCTGGGACACGTCGACCAGGCGGCGGGTCAGGTAGCCGGCGTCGGCCGTCTTGAGCGCCGTGTCGGCGAGGCCCTTGCGCGCGCCGTGCGTGGAGATGAAGTACTCCAGCACCGACAGCCCCTCGCGGAAGTTCGAGATGATGGGCTGCTCGATGATCTCGCCGAAGCCGCCGGTCACCTTCTTCTGGGGCTTGGCCATCAGGCCGCGCATGCCGGCCAGCTGCTTGATCTGGTCGGCGGAGCCGCGGGCGCCGGAGGCGTTCATCATGTAGACCGGGTTGAAGCCCTGGTCGTCGTTCTTCAGGTTGTCGAACATGCGGTCGCGGACCTCGTCGGACACCTGGGTCCAGAGGTCGATGACCTTGTTGTAGCGCTCGCGGTTGGTGATGATGCCCTTGCGGTGCTGGCTGACGATCTCGTCGACGCGGCGCTGGGCCGCGGCGATGATCTCCTTCTTGGCGTCGGGGATCAGGATGTCGTCGATGCCGATCGTGATGCCCGCCTCGGTCGCGTGGTGGAAGCCCAGCTGCTTGAGGCGGTCCAGGAACTGCATGCACCCGGTGGCGCCGTAGCGCTGGTGGACGTCGCCGACCAGCGCGGCCAGGGCCTTCTTGTTGAAGGCCTGGTTCGTCCAGGCCATGCCCTCGGGCAGGATCTGGTTGAACAGCAGCCGGCCGATGGTCGTCTCGCGGATCTCGCGGACGCCCGCGGCGGCGTCCGTGAAGCGGATCCGGATCAGGGCGTGCTTGTCGATCAGACCGGCGCGGAACGCGGCCTCGGCGTCCTCCGGGCTGGCGAAGACCTTGCCGCTGCCCTTGGCGCCGGGACGCTCCTGGGTCAGGTAGTAGCAGCCCAGCACCATGTCCTGCGAGGGCGTGGCGATGGGGGTGCCGCTGGCCGGCGACAGGATGTTGTTCGGCGAGAGCATCAGCAGGCGCGCCTCGAGCTGGGCCTCGTAGCCCAGCGGCACGTGCACGGCCATCTGGTCGCCGTCGAAGTCGGCGTTGAAGGCCGCGCAGACCAGCGGATGGATGCGGATGGCCTTGCCCTCGACCAGCACCGGCTCGAAGGCCTGGATGCCCAGGCGGTGCAGGGTCGGCGCGCGGTTCAGCAGCACCGGGTGGTCCTTGATGATCTCCTCGAGGATGTCCCAGACCTCCGGGCGCTCCTGCTCGACGAGCTTCTTGGCGCTCTTGACGGTCTGGACGTACCCCTCCTCCTCCAGCTTGCGGATGATGAAGGGCTTGAACAGCTCCAGGGCCATGGTCTTGGGCAGGCCGCACTGGTAGAGCTTCAGCTCGGGGCCGACCACGATCACCGAGCGGCCGGAGTAGTCGACGCGCTTGCCCAGCAGGTTCTGGCGGAAGCGGCCCTTCTTGCCCTTGAGCATGTCGCTGAGCGACTTCAGCGGCCGGTTGCCCTGGCCCTTGACGGCGCGCGAGCGGCGGCCGTTGTCGAACAGGGCGTCGACGGCCTCCTGCAGCATGCGCTTCTCGTTGCGCAGGATGACGCCGGGCGCCTTGATCTCGATCAGCTTCTTGAGGCGGTCGTTCCGGTTGATGACGCGCCGGTACAGGTCGTTCAGGTCGCTCGTGGCGAAGCGGCCGCCGTCCAGGGGCACCAGCGGGCGCAGGTCGGGCGGCAGCACCGGGATGCAGTCCAGGATCATCCACTCGGGCTTGTTCCCGGAGCCGCGGAACGACTCGAGGATCTTCAGCCGCTTCAGGACCGACTTCTTGCGCTGGACCGAGGTCTCGGTCTTGGCCTGCGAGCGCAGCTCGGTGGCCAGCTGCTCGAGGTTGAGCGACTTGAGCAGGGTGCGCACGGCCTCGGCGCCCATCTCCAGCTCGGCCACCCAGTCGGGGTGCTCCTCCTTGAGGTCCCACCACTCCTCTTCGCTGACGATGTCGCCCTGGCGCAGGTCGGTGTTGCCCGGGTTCATCACCACGTAGGACTCGTAGTACAGCACCCGCTCGAGGTCCTTGAGCTTCATGTCCAGCATGTGGCCGATGCGGCTGGGCAGGCCCTTGAAGAACCAGATGTGGGCGATGGGCACGGCCAGCTCGATGTGGCCGAGCCGGTCGCGGCGCACCTTGCTCTGGGTGACCTCGACGCCGCACTTGTCGCAGACGATGCCGCGGAAGCGGATCCGCTTGTATTTGCCGCAGTTGCACTCCCAGTCCTTCACGGGACCGAAGATGCGCTCGCAGAAGAGGCCGTCCTTCTCGGGCTTGAACGTCCGGTAGTTGATGGTCTCCGGCTTGGTGACCTCGCCGTAGCTCCACTCCCGGATGGTATCCGGCGACGCCAACTGGATGAGGATCGAGTTGGCCTCGTTGTTCGGCTCGTGTTCATCCGTGGTCTTCAGACCCAGCATCTGCAACCTCCTCGCGGACCCGTCGGGATCAGCGGTTTGGACTCGACTGAGGGGCCTCTTCGAGGCGCACATCCAGGCACAGGCTCTTGAGTTCCTTCATCAGCACGTTGAAGGACTCGGGGATGCCGGGCTCGGGCGGGTTCTCGCCCTTGACGATCGCCTCGTAGACCTTGGAGCGGCCGGTGACGTCGTCGGACTTGACCGTCAGCATCTCCTGGAGGCAGTTGGCGGCGCCGTAGGCCTCCAGGGCCCAGACCTCCATCTCGCCGAAGCGCTGGCCGCCGAACTGGGCCTTGCCGCCCAGGGGCTGCTGCGTGACGAGGGAGTACGGGCCAATCGACCTGGCGTGGATCTTCTCCTCCACCAGGTGGTGGAGCTTCAGCATGTAGATCGTGCCGACGGTGACTTCCTTGTCGAAGGTCTCGCCGTTGCGGCCGTCGATCAGCGGGGTCTTGCCGCTGCGTGGCAGGCCGGCGGCCTCCAGGGCGTTCTTGATCTCCTCGATCGTGGCGCCGTCGAAGACCGGGGTCTGGACGCGCAGGCCCAGGCGGCTGGCGGCCCAGCCGAGGTGGGTCTCGAGGATCTGCCCGAGGTTCATGCGGCTCGGCACGCCCAGCGGGTTCAGCACGATGTCGACCGGCGTGCCGTCGGCCAGGTGGGGCATGTCCTCCTCGGCGAGGATCTTCGAGACGACGCCCTTGTTGCCGTGGCGGCCGGCCATCTTGTCGCCGACGTTCAGCTTGCGCCGGCGCGCGACGTAGACCTTCACCAGCTTGACCACGCCCGGGGGCAGCTCGTCGCCGCGCTGGACGCGCTCGCACTGCTTCTCGTACTCGACGTCGATGCGGTCCAGCTCGCGGTAGGCCGAGTCGAAGACGTCGCGCAGGCGCTGGTCGACCTTGACGTCCTTGACCAGGGGCAGCCCCCAGTGGACGGACGAGTACTCCAGCTCCTCGAGGACCTTGGCCGTGAACTTGCGGCCGGCCTTGACCAGGACCTCGCCGGTGTTGGCGTCGATCACGTGGTGCGCGATCTGGCCGTCGAACAGCTCGCCGAGACGCTCGGAGCGCAGGTACTCCACGAGCTCGCGCTTGCGGTCGCGGTCGCGGCGCAGGGCGTCGAGCTTGCGCTTCTCGTCCTTCTTGGAGCGGTCGACCTTGTCCTGGCGCGAGAACACGTTGATCCCGACCACGACGCCGTCCATGCCCGGGGGCGCCTTGAGCGAGGCGTCCTTCACGTCGCCGGCCTTCTCGCCGAAGATCGCGCGCAGCAGCTTCTCCTCCGGGGACAGCTCGGTCTCGCCCTTGGGGGTGACCTTGCCGACCAGGATGTCGCCGGCCTTCACCTGGGCGCCGATGTAGATGACGCCCATCTCGTCGAGGTTGCGCAGCGCCTCCTCGCCCACGTTGGGGATCTCGCGCGTGACCTCCTCGACGCCGCGCTTGGTGTCGCGGACCTGCAGCTCGAACTCCTCGATGTGCAGGGAGGTGAAGACGTCGTCCTTGACCATCTTCTCGGAGACCAGGATGGCGTCCTCGAAGTTGTAGCCGCCCCAGGGCATGAAGGCCACCAGCAGGTTGCGGCCCAGGGCCAGCTCGCCGTTCTCGGTGCTCGGGCCGTCGGCCAGCACGTCGCCGCGCCGGATCTTCTGGCCCGGCTTGACCAAGGGCTTCTGGTTGTAGCAGGTGTCCTGGTTGCTGCGGCGGAACTTCTTCAGCTTGTACTCCACGATGCCGCTGGCGTCGAAGAAGCTCTTGGCCTGGATGCGGTCGGGGTGCTCGTACTTGATGGTGATCGCGTCGGCGGTCACGCGCTCCACCACGCCGTTGTCCAGGGCGGTGATCACGGCGCCGGTGTCGATGGCGATCTTCTTCTCCATGCCGGTGCCGACCACCGGGGCCGCGGCCCGCAGCAGGGGCACCGCCTGGCGCTGCATGTTGCAGCCCATCAGCGCGCGGTTGGCGTCGTCGTGCTCGAGGAAGGGGATCAGGGAGGCCGCCGCCGACACGATCTGCTTCGGCGACACGTCCATGTACTCCACCTCCTTGGGCGGGACCACGGGGTACTCGCCGCGGCGGCGGGACAGCACGCTCTTGTTGACGAAGCGGCCCTTCTCGTCGAGGGGCGCGTTCGCCTGCGCGATGGTGTACTTGTCCTCCTCGTCCGCCGTCAGGTAGATCGTCTTGCGCTCGACGACGCCGTCGACCGCCTTGCGGTAGGGCGTCTCGATGAAGCCGAAGCTGTTGATCCGGGCGTGGGTCGCCAGGCTCGAGATCAGGCCGATGTTCGGGCCTTCCGGCGTCTCGATCGGGCACATGCGGCCGTAGTGCGTGTAGTGCACGTCGCGGACCTCGAAGCCCGCGCGGTCGCGGTGCAGGCCGCCCGGCCCCAGCGCCGACAGGCGGCGCTTGTGCGTCAGCTCGCTCAGCGGGTTGGTCTGGTCCATGAACTGGCTGAGCTGGCTGCTGCCGAAGAAGGACTGGATCACGGCCGACACGGTGCGGGCGTTGACCAGGTCCACGGGCGTGATGGTCTTCTCCTTGTCGGAGAGGTTCATCCGCTCCTTGATGATGCGCGCCATGCGCGACAGGCCCACCGAGAACTGGTTGGCCAGCAGCTCGCCGACCGAGCGCACGCGGCGGTTGCCGAAGTGGTCGATGTCGTCCACGTCGCTGCGGCCCAGGAACAGGCCCACCATCTCGTGGATGATGGCCAGGAAGTCCGCCGGGGTCAGCGTGGTGGTGGACGGCGGCACCGTCAGCTTGAGCCGGTGGTTCAGCTTGTAGCGGCCCACCTCGGCCAGGTCGTAGCGCTTCTCGTGGAAGAACAGGCGCTCGAACAGCACCCGCGCGACCTCCTCGTTCGGCGGATCGCCGGGGCGGAGCAGCTGGTAGAAGCGGCGCAGGGCCTCGTCCTGGTTCGTCGTCGGGTCCTTGCGCAGGGTGTTCAGGATCAGGCTGGGCTCGTTGAGCGTGACCTGGCCCTCGGAGATGACGGCCATCTCGCCGGTGGCCTGCGCGAGGATGGTCTCGAGCAGCAGGGGGTCGACGACCTGGCCGGCCTGGGCCAGGCGCTCGCCGGTCTCGCCGCTGTAGACGTCCTTGGCGAGGATGCGTCCCTCGAGCGTGTCGGCGCGCTTGGTGCCCTTGCGCGGCACGTTGAAGGTCTCGATCTCGTGGAACAGCGGGATGATGTCCTCGTTGGTGCTGAAGCCCAGCGCCCTCAGGAGCATCGTCACCGGCTGCTTGCGCTTGCGGTCGATGTGCACGAACAGCATGTCGTTGATGTCGGTGCTGAACTCGACCCACGAGCCGCGGTACGGGATGATGCGCGACTTGAACAGCTTGCGGCCGTTCGGGTGGTACTCGTCGCTGAAGAACACGCCCGGCGAGCGGTGCAGCTGGCTGACGATCACGCGCTCGGCGCCGTTGATGATGAAGGTGCCCTTGTCGGTGATCAGCGGCAGCTCGCCCAGGTAGACCTCGGACTCCTGGATGTCCCGGATCTGCAGTTCCTCGTTCTGGTTGTTCTCGTCCTCGTCCTTCACCACCAGCTGCATCTTGACCTTCAGCGGCGCGGCGAAGGTCAGGCCCCGCTCCTGGCATTCCTCGATGCCGTACTTGGGCTCGCCCAGGGCGTAGCTGCGGTACTCCACCGTCAGGTGGCCGCGCGTGGACTCGATGGGGAAGATGGACTGGAACACCGCCTCCAGGCCGATGCTCTTGCGCTTGTCCACCACGACGCCCGTCTGCAGGAAGTCGTTGTACGACTCCAGCTGCACGGCCAGGAGATTCGGCATCTCGTCGTCGTGGCTCAGCTTGGAGTAGTTGACGCGGCCGGTGAACTTGTCGACGGGGATAATGCTTGCCACGGGTCGTCACCTCGCAAGGGGGGTACCGTTCACACCGGGCGCCTCGGATCGGCGCTCCGGACGATCCCCCCCGCCCGGCGCGGCCGGGCGGGGGGGGCGTGCGGGACGCGCGGCTTACTTCAGGTCGATGATCGCGCCGACCTCTTCGAGCTTGGCCTTGATCTGCTCGGCCTCGGCCTTGGAGACGCCTTCCTTCACGGCCGAAGGGGCGCCCTCGACGAGGTCCTTGGCCTCCTTGAGGCCCAGGCCGGTGATGGCCCGGACTTCCTTGATGACCTGGATCTTCTTGTCGCCCGCACCGGTGAGCATGACGGTGAACTCGTCCTTCTCCTCGACGACGGCGGCGGCGGCCGGGGCGGCCATCATGGCCATGGGGGCGGCGGCGCTCACGCCGAACTTCTCCTCCATCGCCTTGACCAGGTCGGCGGCCTCGAGGACCGTCATGGACTCGATCATCTCCAGGACCTTCTGGCCGTTCGCGCTCAGCTTGATCTCCGACATCTCTCTCTCCTTGTTCCGCGGCGCCCGGAGCGCCGTCGTGTCTGGTGGAAACCCTTCAGGGCAGCGGAGGCGTCAGGCCGCCTTCTGCTTGGCGACCGCGTCGAGCGCCCGCACCACGGCGCTCATGACGCCGTTGATGGTGCCGACGATCCCCGTGGCCGGGGAGTTGATGCTGCCCATCATCTTCGCATACAGTTCATCCCGGCTCGGAACCCTGCTCAGCGCTTCGACCTGTCCGGCGTCGAGGAACCCGCCGTCCACGTAGCCGCCGCGGACCTTCAGCTTGTCGACGTCCTTGGCGAAATCGACGACGACCTTCGCGGCGTCGACCTGGCTGTCCGCACTGATGATCAGGGCCATGGGGCCGGTGAGGTGCTCGCTGAGCACCGAAACATCCGCCTGGTCGGCGGCGATCTTCGCGAGGCGGTTCTTCACCACGCGGCAGACGACGTTCTTCGCGCGGCACTTGACGCGGAAGTCGGTCATCTGCGCCACGGACATCCCCTGGTAGTCGGCGAGCACGATGCTCTTCGCCGACTGGAAATGCGTCGCGATCGCCTGGACCTCGGCTGCCTTCTCTGGACGTGCCATCGAGGCACCCTCCTTCGGTGACGCTCCGCGCGGGCGGAGCGGCCTGCTCGTTGACTAACGGCTCATCGCCGCGTGCTCGATGCGGATGCCCGGCGTCTGGGTCCCCGAAACGAAGACCGAACCGACGTAGGGCCCCTTGAGCGACGACGGCTTGGCGCGCACCAGCTCGGTGAAGAGCGCCGTGGCGTTCTCGACCAGAGCCTCGGGGGTGAAGGACCGCTTGCCGATGCCGCAGTGGATGATGCCCGCCTTGTCGACGCGGTACTCCACGCGGCCGGCCTTGGCCTCGCGCACCGCCTTGCCGATGTCCATGGTCACGGTGCCGACCTTGGGGTTGGGCATCAGACCGCGGGGACCGAGCACGCGGCCGCGCTTGCCCAGCTCGCCCATCATGTCGGGGGTGGCGATGATGACGTCGGTATCCGTCCACCCCTTGTCGATCATGGCGAGATAGTCGTCGGAGCCGACCATGTCGGCGCCGGCGGCCTTGGCCTCGGCTTCCTTCGGACCGCGGGTGATCACGAGGACCCGCACGTCCTTGCCGGTCCCCCGCGGAAGCACGACGGTGCCGCGGACCATCTGGTCCGCATGGCGGGGGTTGACGTTGAGCCTGACGGCCACGTCGACCGATTCGTCGAACTTCGACTTGGGCATCCGGTCCAGGAGGGCGAAGGCCTCGTCCAGGGTATAGCTCCTGGTGCGGTCGACCTGCTCCTTGGCGTTGCGCCACTTCTTGCCGTGTTTCATGCCGATGACTCCCTGTGACTGTGATGGGTCGAAGGGGCTTGCGCCTCCTGCTTCTCCGGTGCCGGCGGCACGAGGCCCCGGCGCCGTGTCTTCCCAGTCACGGGACGGAAGGTCCTAGCGAACCTCCAGCCCCATGCTGCGAGCAGTGCCGGCGATGGTCTTCATCGCCGCTTCGATCGACGCCGCGTTCAGGTCCACCATCTTCATCTCCGCGATCTCGCGGATCTGCTGGGGGGTGACCCGTCCGCAGGTCGTCTTGCTCGGCTCTTTGCTGCCGGACTGGATGCCGGCGGCTTTCTTGAGCAGGACGGAAGCAGGAGGAGTCTTGGTGATGAACGAGAAGCTCCGGTCCTGATAGACGGTGATGACCGCGGGGATCACCAGGCCCATCTGGTCCTTCGTCCTCTCGTTGAACGTGTTGCAGAACTCCATGATGCTCACGCCATGCTGGCCGAGCGCCGGTCCCACCGGGGGGGCGGGATTGGCCTTGCCGGCCTGGATCTGCAACTTGACCTGTGCGAGGACTTTCTTAGCCATTCGCTGCTCCTACTGCGTGTCTCGGACTGCATTCCGGGAGGTCCGCCGCCGCCACGACGGTTTCGCGCCGTCCACAGGCGCACCCACTGCGCCGCCGGGCCTCCGCTCGCTGTATGCGTCCTGCCGGGGAGAGAGAATCCCCGTCGGGACCGGTTCCGACGCGCCAGACTCGCGAGTGCGGAACCCTATCGAGATCGGCCGGGTCAGACGTCCTTCACCTGAAGGAAGTCCAACTCGACCGGGGTCTCCGATCCGAAGATCGAGATCATCACCTTCAGCTTGCCCTTGTCGTGATTGATCTCGTTGACGACGCCGACCCAGTCGGTGAACGGGCCGTCGATCACCTGGACGCTGTCCCCCACCTGGTAGGGGATCTCCAGCAGCGTGCCCGTCTCCTCCGATTTCGTCATGCGGCCCAGGATGCGGTCGACCTCGTCGGAGTCGATCGGCTGCGGCCGCAGCTGCGTGCCCCCGATGAAGCGGGTCACGCCGGGGATGGAATTGATGAAGTGCTGGGTCTCCTTGGTCATGATCATCTCGACCAGGACGTAGCTCGGGAAGAACTTGCGCTTGGTGGTCGAGCGCTTGCCGTTCTTCATCTCGGTGACGTCCTGCGTCGCGACCAGCACCTCGCCGAACAGGTCTTCGAACGCGTTGGCCTTGATCGCCGTCTCGATGTTGCGCTTGACCTTGTTCTCGTGGCCGGTGTTCGCGTGGATCACGTACCAGCGCATGCCGCGCCGGCGCTTCTCCTCCTCGGGGAGCCGGCCGGCGGCAGGCGTCTCGGCGACCGCTGCGGCGGGCGCCTCGGCGGGCGCGACGGCGTCCGGCGCGTCGGCGGGCGAGGCGGGCTCGTCGCCGAAGGAGAACAGGTCGTCGCCGAACAGCGGCGCGTCCGCGGCGGCGGTGTCGCCGTCGGCACTCTTGCCGTCGGCACCACGACCGTCTTGGCCCGTGAACAGGGGCTCCTCGCGCAGGTCCTTGGCGTCGTCTGACACGGTCGTTCCTCCGTCCGCGGCGAGCGGACTCGTCCTGCAGGGATGAAAGACAAAGAAACACCCGGACCGGTAACACCTACCGGCGGGCCGTCTCGTCGACCTCGCGATCCGACCGCGGCGCCCTTCGAACTCTGTACAGACCAGGGCGCCGGCTACGTCATCAGGATGAGCTGCCTCTGGACGAAGCTCAAAATCTGATCGACGAAGAAGATGAAGACCGTCACCACCCCGACCGTGACCAGCACGACCACGGTGGACTCACGCAGTTCCCGCCACGTGGGCCAGGAAACGCGTTTCATCTCCTGGGCGGTCTCCCGCATGTAAAGCGCCAGCTTGTTGAACATCCCGTTTTCCCCTCGACGGTCAGGCTGGCAGGGGCGGCAGGATTCGAACCCGCGACCCTCGGTTTTGGAGACCGATGCTCTACCAGCTGAGCTACACCCCTGCCTGGACCGTTCTCGTGTCTAGCGCGTTTCCTTGTGCGGCGTATGCTTGTCGCACCGCGGGCAGTATTTCTTGTACTCCACCCGATCGGGATGCAGGCGCTTGTTCTTCTTCGTGGTGTAGTTCCTCATCTTGCACGTGTTGCAGGAGAGGATCACCAGGTCCCTGGGCATGATCGCACCTCTCGACTCGCTGCAGGCTCGGTCGCCGCAGTCTCCGTTGCTACGCTACTTCAGGATTTTGGCGACGACTCCGGCGCCCACCGTGCGGCCGCCCTCGCGGATCGCGAACCGCAGACCCTCTTCCATCGCGATCGGCGTGATCAGCTCGATCGTCATCTTGATGTTGTCGCCCGGCATCACCATCTCCACGCCCTCGGGC
>JAUSBL010000001.1 GCA_030658975.1 Candidatus Latescibacterota bacterium | reverse complement strand
AGATCGACATCAACCCCCTGCCGAACGACCAGGGCTTCGGCTTCCCCTGGTCCATCACCGGCCCCGACGAGTTCAGCCAGTCGGGCACGGGCTTCATCCGTTTCGAGAACATGGATCCCGGCGATTACACCGTGACCTGGGGCGACGTGGACGACTGGACCACGCCGACGCCGAACGTCGTGACCCTGACCCTCCTGGAGGGAGGCGGCCTGCAGTTCACCGCCTCCTGGGTTTCGGTGCAGGGATCGATCATCACTTTCGTGCCGATCGAGCCCGGTACCTTCCTCATGGGCAGCCCCCGCGGCGAGGAGGGCGCCGACAGCTACGAGTGGCCACAGCACCTCGTCACGCTGACGCGGCCTTTCGAGCTGGCGAAGACGGAGATCACCTGGGAGCAGTACGTGGGCCTGATGGGCAACAACCCCAGCTACTACGACGACGTCTGCCTGACCTGCACGCCCGACCACCCCATGGAGTCGATCAGCTGGCTGCAGGCGGTCCAGTTCTGCAACGCGCTTTCGACTGACGAAGGGTACACGCCGGCCTACACGGTCGCCGGTACGACGGTGACGTGGGACCAGAACGCGAACGGCTACCGGCTGCCGACCGAAGCCGAGTGGGAGTACGCCTGCCGCGCCGGTTCGATCACGGCGCTCAGCAACGGCGACCTGACCGGGGCCGCGGCCAGCTGCTACAGCGATCCGAACCTCGAACTGATGGCGTGGTACTGCAACAACAGCTCCTCCCGCGTCCGCCCCGTCGGGGACAAGCAGTCCAACGACTGGGGACTCGACGACATGCACGGCAACGTCTGGGAGTGGGTCTGGGACTTCAGCCGCAACTACGACAGCGTGTCCCTGCAGCTCGGTGATTTCACGTTCCTCGACGGCAGCGTCCAGCAGCGCGGCACGATCACCGTCATGGAAGCCGAGGCCGGCTTCGGCACGGACAAGACCTTCCGCCTCGACCAGATCGGCGCCACCTTCGGCGTCTCGAACCTGGGCGTCACCACGTCGCAGGTCAGCTTCCGCTACGCCGACTTCGATAGCGTCACCAACTTCAGGGTCAACAACCAGACCCTCTACCGGGGGATGTTCACCGAACTGCCGTCGACCGTGGCCCCCGGCGTCACCGTGGCCGTGACCAGCGAGCCCATCACCAACGGCACCTACGGCGACGGCATGACCGGGACGATCACGCTGACCGGCGCGGTGACCAGCGTGCTGGTCGGCGGCCAGGTCCTGATGATCGACGATTTCCACGTCGTCGAGATCGGCAATCCGCAGTTCGCGCGGGACCGGATGTGCGACCTCGACCTCTTCGTGCGCGGCCAGGTCTTCCGCACGAACCCCGGCGGGATCCCGACCCTGCTGTCGCTGGGCTGCACGATCACCGACCCCATCGGCCGCGCCACCGGCAGCGTGCACATGCTGCGCGGCGGTTCCTTCTTCAGCAATCCCGGAGACTGCCGGTCCGCGAACCGGTCGGATCCGAGCCTCGCCAGCCGTTACGCCGGCTTCCGCGTGGCCCGCTACGTCGACTGACGCCCGGGACCTCGACGCGAACGGGAGGCTCCCTCGGGGGAGTCTCCCGTTCCTCGTTCCGGCCATGATCAGCGCGGGAGGGTCGTGTCGGCCCGGTTCGCCTCGGCGACCGCGTGCGCGAGGGCGGCGGCCTTGTCCAGCGTCTCCTGCCACTCGTCCGCCGGGTCGCTGTCGGCGGTCACCGCGCCCCCGATCCCGCACACGGCGCGGCCGCCGCGCACCACCAGCGTGCGGATGACGATGTTGAGGTCCATGGCGCCCGCGTCGTCGAGCCAGCCCAGCGAGCCGGCGTAGACGCCGCGCGACCACGGTTCCAGCTCGTCGATCATCTTCATGGCCTCGATCTTGGGCGCCCCGGTCATCGAGCCGCCCGGGAAGCAGGCGCGCACGGCGTCGATCCCGTCCAGCCCGGCGCGCAGGCGGCCGCGCACGGTCGAGACCATCTGCCACACCCACCCGCAGCGCTCGACGGCCATCAGTTCGGGCACCTCGACGCTGCCCGTCTCGCAGACGCGGCCGAGGTCGTTGCGCGCCAGGTCCACGATCATGAGGTTCTCGGCGCGGTCCTTCGGCGAGGCGGCCAGCTCGTCGTGCAACGCGGCGTCTTCGCAGGGTTCGGGGCTGCTGGGACGGGTGCCCTTGATCGGGCGCGTCTCGAGCCGACGGTCGCGGTCGAGGCTCAGGAAGCGCTCGGGCGAGGCGCAGAGCACGGCGACGTCGCCGCGGGTCAGCCAGGCGCCGAAGAGCGGCGCGTTGACGGAGCGCAGCTTGCCGTAGAGCCGCCAGGGATCCGCCCGCAATTCCAGTTCGAGGCGGCGCGTGAGGCAGCATTCGAAAACGCGCCCGTCGCGGATGTCGCGCTGGACGGCGGCCACGCGGGCCATGTAGTCCTCGCGGCCGTCCTGCGACGGCGCCGGCCGTGGGTGGGGACGGCACCCCGACAGCGCCGGGGGTCCCCAGGACGCGAGCCGGTCGCGGACCGCGTCGGCGATGCGGTCGGCGTCGCGGCGGGCGGCGTCGCCGTCAGGACCGCGCCCGACGGCCGACAGCCAGGTGCGACCCGTGCCGTGGTCGCGCACGAGCAGGGCTTCGTGCCTCACGAAGCGCAGGTCCGGCAGTCCCAGGTCGTCGCGCCCCGTGTCGGGGATGGACTCCAGGCAGTGGCCCGCCTCGTAGCCGAACCAGCCGACGATCCCGTGGACGAAGGGGAAGCGCGCCGCCTGCAGGGCTCCGACCGGCGCAGCCGTGTCGTGGCGCCAGGCTCGCAGCACCTCGAAGGGGTCGACGCCGGGCAGGAGTCGCGTTTCGCAGCCGGCGCGGGTCGCGACGTCGGCCAGCCCGTCCGGACGCCGGTGCGCCTCGAACGTGGCTGTCTCGCCCACTCCCAGGTAGGAGAAGCGGCCGAATCGGGCGTCGCCGTTCGCGCTGTCCAGCAGCACGGGTTCCGGCCGGCCGCCGGCGCGGAACGCCTCGACGAGACGCCAGAACGGTTTCACGTGGTCGACGGGTTCCAGGAGGTGGTGCGCGGCTTCCATGATCCCAGTTTCGCGGCCGGTCCGGCGGAGGTCAACACGGTCTTTGACAGGCGCGGGGCGGCGCGGCTAATGTCCCGGCCATGCTGTTCAATTCGCTGATCTTCCTGGTCTTCCTGGCCGTGGTCCTGCTGGTCTACCCGCGTCTGCGGCACCGGTCGCAGAACGTGTTCCTGCTGGTCGCCAGCTACGTGTTCTACGGCTACTGGGACTGGCGCTTCCTGCTGCTGCTGTGGATCTCCACCGGTGTCGACTACTGGGCCGCTTCACGCATGGGCCGCACCGACGACCAGTCCGTGCGCAAGCGCCTGCTGCTGGTCAGCATGGCCACGAACCTCGGGCTGCTGGGCTTCTTCAAGTACTTCAACTTCTTCGTCGACTCGATGGGCGTCCTGCTCGCGTCCTTCGGGCTGGAGCCCCATCTCCCCCTGCTGCGGGTGCTGCTGCCGGTGGGCATCAGCTTCTACACGTTCCAGACGATGAGCTACACGATCGACGTCTACCGCCGCAGGATGGAGCCGTCGCGCAACCTCATCGATTTTTCTCTGTTCGTGGCCTTCTTCCCCCAGCTCGTGGCCGGGCCCATCGAGCGCGCGACCCGGCTGCTGCCGCAGGTCCAGCGGCCGCGCACAGTGACCCGGCGCCAGGTCGAGACGGGCCTGAACCTGATCCTGATGGGCTTCTTCAAGAAACTCGTCGTGGCCGACACGCTGGCGCCCTACGTGACCCAGGTCTGGAACGATCCCGGCGCCTGCACCGCCGGCCAACTGCTGACCGGCGTGTACGCCTTCTGCTTCCAGATCTACGGCGACTTCTCGGGCTACTCGGACATCGCCCGGGGCGTCTCGCGTCTGCTGGGTTTCGAGCTGATGGAGAACTTCCACGCCCCGAACCTCAGCCGCAGCCCCGCCGAGTACTGGAAACGCTGGCACATTTCGCTGTCGACCTGGCTGATGGACTACCTCTACATCCCGCTGGGCGGCAACCGCAAGGGCCGCCTGCGCAGCTACGTCAACCTGATGGTGACGATGTTCCTGGGCGGTCTCTGGCACGGCGCGAGCTGGACGTTCGTGGCCTGGGGCGTGTTCAACGGCTTCTACCTGGTGCTCTACCGGCTGACCGACGGGCGCAAGGTCGACCTGCACTGGCCGCGCGCGCCGCGCGCCTTCGCCTGGGACGTGGTGAAGGTCATCGTCACCTTCCACCTGCTCGGCATCGCGAAGATCCTGTTCCGCTCGCCCGACTTCCCGACCGCCTGGGAGATCCTGACGGGCATCGTCGCCGGCCAGGACCTCTTCGTTTTCGGCGCCGCGCACGTCTTCGTGGTCGGCGCGATCATGCTCTCCCTGGACATCGTCCAGGAGGCGACGGGCAGCCACACGTGGCTGGCCGACTCGCGGAGCGGGTGGCTGAAGTTCTCGGTGGGGACGGCGATGCTGGGGGTCGTGTTGGCCGCCGCCGTCTTCCGCGTCTACAGCAATCCTCCGTTCATCTATTTCCAATTCTGATCGTGATGGGGGCCGAGTGGCGGGGGACGCGCTCCGGGCGCCTCCTGCGCCCGGAACGCTCGGCTTACGGTCCCTTGCGCCTTCCTGGCGCAAGGAACCTCCAGACGCCCCCGCCCCGCGGCTCCCATCACCCCAACCGGATGTCATTCAATCGCTTAGGAATCAAGCGAATTGGTCGATTGACTTAATTGGTCGATTAATATATGATGTAGGGACTTCGAATCACGGGGGAAAATCTGATGAGCGAACAGTCGATCGATCATCGAACGCCGGCGGAGCGGTTGCGGGGGGTGCTGGAGCAGCTGCCGCAGGAGCTGGCGCCGCCGGCGGCGGATTCGCCGGCCGGGAGGATCCTGGCCGCCACACGGGCCGTGCTGGCCGACAAGGGGCTCGCCGGGTTGAGCATGCGTTTGGTGGCGGCAGAGGCCGGGGTCAACCAGGCGATGATCCACTACTACTACGGCAGCAAGGACCGACTCATCGACGCGGTGGTGCTGCGCGAGGTCGTCGGGGTGCTGCGCGATCTCGTGGGCGGGCTCGAGGGCGACCTGGATCCGGCCGAACTGTTCGTGCAGTACCCGGCGCGCCTGCTCGACGTCCTGCGGCGCGACCGCGTCCGGCTCCAGCTGATCCGGATGATCATGGGCACCGAACCGCAGCGGATGCTGCAGGCGATCCGCACGCTGGGCCGTTTCGGCATCCTCGGGCTGAGCGAGCAGTTGCAGGGGATGCTCGGCGCGGCCCAGGCCGAAGGCCGGCTGGCGGCGGCGCCGACCGCTTCGCTGCTGCTGTTCCTTTTGGCCAACGCCTACGGCCTGGTCTTCATGGAGCCGGTGGCGCACGAGATCACGGGCTTCTCCCTGGCCGACGACGAAGCCTGGGCGCAGCACCGTGAACACATGACGAACCTGATCCGCGGCGGCATCCTCGCCGCGCCGGTGGGGGAGGAATGATGATGCGATCCTGTCGTATCCCGCTATCCTGCGCGGCACTCATCACTCTCCTGGCGGTGCCTGCGTCGGCATTCGATTCGGGCAATGTCAATCTGCCCTGGTGCCTGGAGGCGGCGCTCACCTCACCGCATATCTACGAGATGCAGGAAGCCGCAGCCGAGGCCGCCGCCATCGCCAGCGAGGCGTCGGCCCGACGTCTGCCCTCGCTCGGGTTTGGCGCCTCGTACCGTTACTCGAGTGAGACGATGGAGTCTGAAATCAGCCTAGCGCCGGGTCTTTCGCGCACCTTGTCCTTTGGCGATGGTCGCATCGCCGACATGAACCTGTCGCTGGCGCTGCCGCTGTATACGGGCGGCGAGCTATCTCACACGGCGCAAGCCGCGGCTGCCGGTTCGGAAGCAGCAGCCTTGCGAGTCGAGTCGGCCGTACTCGATCTCACTCTCGCGGTGCGCAGGACGTTCTACATTGCGTTGGGACGACGATCTCAGCTCGATGCCGCCGAACTGGCGGTTACGCGAATGCAGCGCCACGCCGACGAGGTCGCCGGCGCCGTGTCGGTGGGTGCTGCGACCGAGGAGATGCACCTGCGTGCGGTCACTCGCCTGCGCGAATCCGAGCAGCGCCGGAGGCGCGCGACGGCGGCTCTGGACTCGGCCTGCATCGTGCTGGGAAAGTTGGTCCAATACCCGTTCGTCATTCGGCCGGCGGGTGACCTAGCGATGACGTTGCTCGATACGCTCGGCTCCGGGACTCCCCAAACTTGGCATCGCGCAGATCTGAAAACCCTGCAGGCAGAGCGTTTCCGACAGGAGCACCTGGCTGTGGCGGCCCGAGGCCGACTGCTTCCCCGCGTCACAGGAGAACTCGCGGGACATTACGGCCGTCCGGGCGTGGACCAGCTCGCTAATGACTGGATGGGCTACGCCACCGCCGCGGTGAGCCTGGAGTGGCCTCTCTGGGACGGAGGCGCCCGTCGGGCCCGTTCCGTGCAGGCGGAGGCGCGCGCACGTCAGCTGGAGGGGCGATACCAGGATCTGGAACGGACCGTCAACACGAACTTCCGGTTGGCGAGTTATGAATGGACGGCCATTCGCGATGAGCTGGTCCTGGCGACCGAGCGCGCCGATCTCACCCGCCGGCTTGGCGAGCTGGTCGGCGCGCGCTACGAGCGCGCGGACGCCAGCGAGAGCGAGTACCTCGACGCCCTGGACGACGTGACCGCCGCCGAATTCGAACTGTCCCTGGTCCGCACGCGGCAGCGCCTCGCCGAGGCGACGCTGCTCTGGACTCTCGGCCGCTAACCGCACGGGAGAGACCATGAACGGCACCGCCACCACCACGATCGCGCTCGCCTGCCTCGCCGCGCTGGCCGGCTGCGGCGGCAAAGCGCTGCCTGATCCCTCCGGCACCTTCGAGGCCACCGTCGTCGACGTCGCGCCGGTGATCGCCGGCCGCGCCCTGGTCGTCAACTGCGTCGAGGGGCAGCTCGTCGCGCGCGGCGACACGCTGGTGGTCCTGGACACCGAGCTGATCGCCCTGCAGCGCGCCGAGACCGCCGCCCGCCGCGAGAGCCTGCAGGCCGAACGGCGCGCCGCGACGGCCGACCTGGATCAGACCCGCCGCCAGCGCGCGCTCGCGGCGACCACGCTCGAGCGCGCCGAAGCGCTGCTGGCGCAGGGCAGCGCCACGCGCCAGCGCGTCGACGACCTGGCCGCCCAGCGCGACGTGGCCGACGACCGCATCGAGGGGGCCCGCGCGCGCATCGCCGCCCTGGACGCCGAGACGGTCCGCCTCGAGGCGGGTCTGGCGGTCCTGGACCGCCAGCAGCGCGAGGGCGTGCTGCTGTCGCCTCTGGACGGCACGGTGCTGACGCGCAGCCTGGAGCCCGGCGAGGTGGCCGCCGCCGGGCGCACGGCGGTGCGGCTGGCCGACCTCACGCGCCTCGAACTGCGGGTCTTCCTCGAGGCGCCGGACCTGGTCCGCGTGCGTCTGGGGCAGGAGCTGCCGGTCGCCGTGGACGCGCTGCCGGGAGAGGCCTTCACCGGCCGCGTCGCCTGGATCAGCGAGGAGGCCGAGTTCACGCCCAAGAACGCGCAGACCCGCAACGCCCGCGCCCAGCTCGTGCACGCCGTGAAGCTGAGCGTCGCCAACCCCGACGGCCGGCTGCACGTCGGCATGCCGGCGGAAGCGCGCCTGCCGTGAACGGGCCGGCCGGCAACGACGCGCCCGCGATCCTGGTCGAGGACCTGCGCAAGAGCTACGGGGAACGGGCTGCGGTCCGCGGCCTGGACCTCGCCGTGGCGTCCGGGCGCATCTGCGGTCTGATCGGCCCCGACGGCGCCGGCAAGACCACGACCATGCGCATCATCTGCGGCCTGCTGCGGCCCGACGCCGGCGCCGTGCACGTGCTCGGTCGCGACAGCGCGCGCGAGCCACGCGCCGTGCGCGAGCGGCTCGGCTACATGCCCCAGCGCTTCAGCCTCTACCCGGACCTGACCGTCGCGGAGAACCTGCGCTTCTTCGCCGACCTGTTCGGCGTGCCGGCGGCCGAGCGCGTCACCCGCGAGGCCGAGCTGATGGAGTTCAGCCGGCTCGGCCCGTTCCGCAGGCGCCGCGCGGGGCAGCTGTCGGGCGGCATGAAGCAGAAGCTGGCCCTCAGCTGCACGCTGATCCACACGCCCGAGGTGCTGGTGCTCGACGAGCCCACCACCGGCGTCGATCCGGTCAGCCGGCGCGAATTCTGGCGGATCCTGCGCGAGCTGGCCGGCCGCGGCCTCGCGCTGCTGGTCAGCACGCCCTACATGGACGAGGCCGGCCTCTGCGACGACGTCGTGCTGATGCACGAGGGCCGGTCCATCGCCCGCGGGACCCCGGACGAGGTGGCGGCGGCCTTCCCGCGCCGCCTGCTGGAGGTGCGCGGCGCGGGCCTGCCCGAAGCCCTGGCTCGCCTGGCGGCCTCGCCCAGGCCGGGCGTGAAGGTCCACCGCTACGGCGACCGGCTGCACGTGGTGCACGACGACGCGGCGCAGGCCGACGACGTCGCCCGGCTGCTCGCGGGCGCCGGGGTCGAACTGCACCCGGTCGCGCCGGGCATCGAGGACACGTTCGTGGAGCTGATGGCGGCGCCCGCCGGCGGGGAGGCGACGCCGTGAGCGGGGAAGCGGCGGTGTTCGCCCGCGGTCTGACGCGGCGTTTCGGCGACTTCACGGCCGTCGAGTCGCTCGACCTCGAGGTCGCGGGCGGGGAGATCTTCGGCTTCCTGGGCGCCAACGGCGCCGGCAAGACCACGGCGATCCGCATGCTCTGCGGGCTGCTGCCGCCCAGCGGGGGCGAGGCGCGGGTGGCCGGCTGCCGCGTCGGCCGCGACACCGGCGCGCTCAAGCGGCGCATCGGCTACATGAGCCAGCGCTTCAGCCTCTACGAGGACCTGACGGTGCTGGAGAATCTGGAATTCTTCGGCGGCGTGTACGGGCTCGGACGCGCGGAACTGGCGGCGCGGGCCGACGAGCTGCTGCCGCGGCTGGGCCTCGACGCCGAGCGCGGCCGGCTGACCGGCTCGCTGCCCCTGGGCTACAAGCAGCGGCTGTCGCTGGGCTGCGCGCTGGCCCACCGGCCGCGGGTGCTGTTCCTGGACGAACCCACCGGCGGCGTGGACCCCGTCGCGCGCCGCGGTTTCTGGGACCTGATCTACGAGCAGGCGGCCGCCGGGGTCACGGTCTTCGTCACCACGCACTACATGGACGAGGCCGAGTACTGCGGCCGCGTCTCGATCATGGTCCAGGGGAGGATCGTGGCCCTGGACACGCCCGCGGGCCTGAAGGCCCGTACCGGAGGCGCCGACATGCAGGACGTCTTCCTGAGGCTGGTGGACGCGTGAACCGCATCCTCGCCGTGGTGCGCAAGGAGTTCCTGCACATCCTGCGGGACCGGCGCAGCCTGGCCGTGGCCGTGCTGATGCCCCTGGCGATGGTGCTGATCTACGGCGCGGTCATGGACATGGAGCTGCGCGACCTGAAGGTGGGCGTGCTCGATCTCGACCGCAGCGACCGCAGCCGCGAGCTGGTGCGCGCGATGACCTCCAGCGGCTTCATCGTCGCGGCGGAACACCTGCCCGGACGCGAAGAGATCGAACCGGGCTTCCGGCAGGGGCGTTTCCTGGCCGCGCTGGTGGTGCCGCGCGGCTACGGCGGGGACCTCGCGCGCGGCGAGGCGAGGGTCCAGGTCCTGGTCGACGGCGCCGACGCCTCGACCGCGGCCACGGTCGCCAACTACCTGCAGGCCGTGGTCGCGACGGTCAACCGCGACCTGCTGCGCGAAGCCGGCCTGGCGGCGCCCTTCGGCGCGCGCACGCGGATCTGGTTCAACCCCGAGCTGGTCAGCGCCCGCTTCGTGGTGCCGGGGCTGGTGGCCCTGGTGCTGATGATGATCTGCGCGCTGCTGACCAGCATCGCCATCACGCGCGAGAAGGAAACCGGCACCCTCGAGCAGATCCTGACCACGCCGGTGACGCCGGCGCAGGTGATCGCGGGCAAGGTGCTGCCCTACGTGGCGCTGGGCGCGCTGGTCTGCACGATGGTGCTGCTGGCCGGCAAGTGGGTCTTCGGCGTGCCGATGGCCGGCTCCTGGTGGCTGCTGGCCGCCTACTGCCTGCTGTTCATCGTCATCGCGCTGGCGCTGGGGCTGCTGATCTCGGCGCGGTCGCCGAGCCTGCGCGTGGCGATGATGGCCGCGCTGATGGTCACCATGCTGCCGACGATGATCCTGTCGGGCTTCGTGTTCCCGATCGCCAGCATGCCGGGGCCGCTGCAGGTCGTCTGCCGCCTGCTGCCGGCGACGCACTTCCTGGTGGTGCTGCGCGGCATCATGCTCAAGGGCCAGAGCTGGTTCCCGCTGCAGACCGCGGCGCTGGTCGTCATGGCGGCGGTGCTGCTGACCCTCGCGGTGCGCAGCTTCCGCCTCAGACTGGAGTGACCGCGTGAGGGCGTTGCGATGCCTCGTGCGCAAGGAGTTCCTGCAGCTACGGCGCGACACCGCCCTGCTGCGGGTGGTGTTCGCCTTGCCGATCTTCCAGCTGCTGGTGCTTTCGTACGCGCTGAACAACGACCTGCGCAACGTGCGCGTGGGGGTCCTGGACGAGGACCGCACCGTCCTGAGCCGCAGCGTGCTGGACGCCTTCCCCGCGGCCGACGTGTTCGTGGTGGGACCCGTCGCCCGCGACGCCGTGGAGCTGGAGCGCCTGCTGCAGACCGGGGCCTGCGACCTGGCGGTGCACGTGCCGGCCGGCTTCGAGCGCGACGTGCTGGCGGGCCGGTCGCCGGCCGTCGGCATCAGCGTCGACGGCACCAACAGCAGCCTCGCGGGCCGCGGCGCGGGCTACGCCGGGACCGTCGTGATGCAGGAGGCGACGCGCTACGCGGCGGCGGCCGCGGGCGCGGGGAAGACGGCGCCGCGCGTCGGGGCGGTCGTGCGCTTCCTGTACAACCCGGAGCTGCAGAGCCGCCTGTTCATGGTGCCCGGGGTGATCGTCATGCTGGTGACGATCATCTCGGCCCTGGCCACGGGCATGGCCGTGGTGCGGGAGAAGGAGCTGGGCACCCTCGACCAGGTCCTGGTCACGCCGCTGACGCCGCTGCAGTACGTGGTGGGCAAGACGCTGCCGTTCGGTCTGATCGCGCTGGTGGACCTGGCGCTGGCCACGGCGTTCGCGCGCCTGTGGTTCCACGTGCCGATGCTGGGCTCGCCGTGGGTGCTGCTGCTGGGTGTGCTGGCCTACCTGCTGGTGACCCTGGGGCTGGGCCTGCTGGCCTCGGCGGCCTCGAACACGCAGCAGCAGGCGATGTTCACGGTGTGGTTCTTCCTGGTGTTCGCCATCATGCTCAGCGGGTTCTTCTTCCCCGTCGACAACATGCCGCAGTGGGCGCAGTGGATGACGCGCGTGAATCCGATGCGGTACTTCATGGACATCGTGCGGGGCGTGCTGCTGCGCGGCGCGGGCCTGGCGGACCTGCGCGGCGAACTGCTGACGCTGCTGGGGATGGGGGTGGCGGCGTTCGGGGGGGCGGTGCTGGCTTTCCGGCGGGAGGGGACGAGAGGGTAGGGCCGCGCGGTTGTCCGGGCGCTGTACGCGTGCTACATTGGGCCGGTCGAAAGGATCCGCATGTCCCAGCGCCTGCGGCGCCGCCTGTGAAGGCCGCGCCCCGTCCCGGCGGTCCGTCGGGCATCCCAACGCCATTCCTGTCGTACGCCGGCCCGCTAGCGCGCCGGCCTTCCCCGTTGACTGCCACAGCCTGCCGGAGCCGTTCATGAGCGGCTTCCCGCGCCATTGGGACTTCGACGACGTCTTCGACAGCGTCGACAGCGGCTGCGGCGACTTCATCCTCGAACTGCGCGAGCAGATGGCCGACCTGCCCCCGGGCGGGACGATCATGGTCGCCAGCCGGGACGCCGGCGCGCCCGTCGAAGTGCCGGCCTGGTGCCGCCTGACGGGGCACACCCTCGTGGAGGCCCTGCCTCCGTTCTACCTCATCCAGAAACGAAAGGACCGCCCATCATGGCCGGGAAATTCTGCGTGACCATCACCGAGTGCAGATCGGACGAAGACAAGGCGACCCTGGGCTTCGTCGTGGCGAACGCCGCGGTCGGCAGCGACAAGGAGACGATGGTCTTCCTGAGCGCCGACGGCGTCTGGGCGGTCGTGAAGGGCGAGATGGAGAAGGTGTCGGTGGGCGCCCCGTTCGCGCCGCTGG
Source organism: Candidatus Latescibacterota bacterium (assembly GCA_030658975.1). Classification (GTDB taxonomy): domain Bacteria; phylum Krumholzibacteriota; class Krumholzibacteriia; order LZORAL124-64-63; family LZORAL124-64-63; genus PNOJ01. Next base: position 47,996 of record JAUSBL010000001.1, on the reverse strand, counting down.
CCGAACTGGTCGGGAAGTTCACCGCCAACGGCGGGAAGATCCTCGTCTGCTCGCCCTGCATGAAGAAGCGCGGCATCACCGACGACATGCTGGTCGACGGCGCCGCGGCGGCCGGCGGCGCGGCGCTCGTGGAGTGGTTGTCGCAGGGTTCGCCCTGCGTGGGCTACTGACCGTGGACCTGGAGGCTCTGCTGCCCGACCATCGGTTGGACGGGGGCGACCTGGACTGCGGTTCGGGACTGGTGCTGCTGATCCGCGAGCACATGCTGCGCGTGCCCGAGGGCGGCGTGCTCGAACTGCGCAGCCGCGAGCGCACCGTCTGCGACGACCTGCCGCCGTGGTGCCGCATGGTCGGGCACGACTATCTCGGCCAACTGCCGGGGGCGACGGCCGACGAGCAGCGGTTCTTCGTGCGGCGCGGCGCGGCCGCCGTCGCGCAGGCCGAGGCGGCTGCCCTGGCGGGCGACAAGGCCCGCGCCCGCGATTACGAGTGGCGGCTGCGCGCGCGCTCGACGGGCGGCATGCGTTCGACCGCGTACTGCCGCAACTTCGCGTTCACGATCGGGCAGCCGGCCAGTTTCGAGGAGAAGGACGAGCATCCCTCGGCCGTCGAGATGCTGCTGGGCGCGCTGGCCGGCGACCTGGCGACCGGCTTCTTCACGGCCTGCGCGCGTGCCGGCCTGCAGGTCGACGATGTGGAGATCACGGCGCGCGCCAGGCTGCACGACGTGCTGGCCCACCTCGGTCTCGAGGAGGGGGACCCGTCGCTCGCAGCGGTCGTGATCAAGGTCTTCGCCTCGACGATGGACGACGAGGCGAAGGTGCGCGCGGTGTGGGACGACGTATGGCGGCGCTCGCCGGTGGCCATGACCCTGGCCAAGGCGGCGCGGCTGGATGCGCAGCTGACGATCATCTGAACAGGAGCAGGGCGTGATACCGTTTTCCGTGACCCAGGTGGGCAGCTGGCCGCGCTCGCGCGGGCTGCTGCGGGCGCTGCGGGACCGCCAGCAGGGGCGGCTCGACCGCGCGGGCTTCGACCGTGTGGCCGACGGCGAGGTGCGGCGCTGCGTGGCCGCGCAGCTCGACGCCGGCGTCGACATCGTCGTGGACGGCGAGCAGCGCCGCGACAACTTCTACTCGTTCGTCACCGACAAGCTGGACGGAACGCGGCTGATGTCGCTGGCCGAGATGCTCGACACCGTCGAGGACAAGTCCGGCTTCGAGGAGATGCTCGACACCCTGGATGTGCCCGCTTCGGCCATCCGCAACCCCACCTGCACGGGCCGGCTGGCCCGGCGGGAGCCGCTGGCGCTCGACGAGCTGCGCTTCGTGCAGCAGCTGACCGATCGGCCGGTGAAGATCACGCTGCCGGGGCCGTACCTGCTGACCCGCTCGATGTGGGTGGGCGCCTTCTCGAAGGGGGCGTATGCCGACAAGACGGAGATGGGCGACGACGTCGTGCGCATCCTGCGCGACGAGCTGCTCGACCTGGCCGCCGCCGGCGCCGCCTTCGTGCAGTTCGACGAGCCCGTGCTGACCGAGATCGTGATGAGCGAGGAGTGCGACCGCCGCACCTTCATGTGAGCCACCCTTGCCACCCGCCGTGATGCGGGTGCCGAGCTCGAATACGCCGCCGAGCTGCTGAACCGCGTCGTGGACGGGGTCACGGGCGTGCGCACCGGTCTGCACGTCTGCCGGGGCAACTGGAGCCGCCGCGAGGACGTGCTGCTGAGCGGCGACTACGCGCGGCTGCTGCCGGCCTTCCGCGACATGCGGGTGCGCCAGTTCGTGCTGGAGTACGCCACGCCGCGGGCCGGCGACATCGCCGTGGTGGGTGAGGCCCTGGCCGATCGCGAGATCGGATTGGGCGTGGTCAACCCGCGCACCTCGGAGGTGGAGTCGACCGCGGAGATCATCGCCCGCGTCGAGGCCGCCCTGCGCTGGTACCGCCCGGAGCAGGTGGCCCTGAACCCGGACTGCGGTTTCGGCTGCTTCGCCAACCGCTGCGTGAACGACCACGAGACGGCTGCCGCCAAGCTGGTGGCGATGGCGACGGCGGCGCGGGAGCTCCGCCAGCGGTACGGCGGGTGATCGCCCGCTCCCGATGCGTGTCCCTCTTAAGAAACACCGTTCGATTAGCACGTGTGAGTGCGAGGGCGCGTGCGGCGGCCCGCGCTCCGCGCGACCCGGTACTTCGCGCCTTGTTGAAACATGCTGCGCCACGGTCGTGGCGATGATGGTCGATCCGGGATTATCGTATCCTAGCTGTGGAAAGGTCGGCACAGGAAGGACCAGCCCATGTCCCGGAAGCCCGGACAACCGCTGCTGCGCGACGGCCTGCTGCAACCTCTCCAGGACTTTCTGCGCCTGGAGTCCGCCGGCGGCCTGATCCTCATGGCGGCGACCCTGCTGGCGCTCGTCGTCGGCAATTCGCCGCTCGCCGGCCGCTACGCGGCGCTGCTGGACCTCCCGCTGGCGGTCAGCGCCGGCGCCTTCAAGATCGCCAAGCCGCTGTTGCTGTGGATCAACGACGGCCTCATGGCGGTGTTCTTCTTCCTCGTCGGCCTGGAACTGAAGCGCGAGGTGCTGGAGGGTCACCTGTCGAGCCCGCGGCGCGCGGGCCTGCCGGCCTTCGCTGCGGTGGGCGGGATGCTTGTGCCGGCGCTCATCTACACGGCGTTGAACCGGAGCGACCCCGTGGCGATGAAGGGGTGGGCCATCCCGACCGCGACGGACATCGCGTTTGCGCTGGGCGTCCTGTCGCTCCTGGGCCGGCGGGTGCCGGTCGCGCTGAAGGCCTTCCTGTTGAGTGTCGCGATCTTCGACGATCTCGGGGCCATCATCGTGATCGCCGTGTTCTACACGGCCGAGCTGTCCGCGCTGTCGCTGGGCGTCGCGGGCGGTCTGATCCTCGTCCTGGTCGCGCTGAACCGGCTGGGCGTGATGCGGCCCGCCGCCTACGTCCTGGTCGGCATCCCGCTGTGGGTGGCGGTCCTGAAGTCCGGCGTGCACGCGACGCTGGCGGGGGTCGTGCTGGCGATGGCCATCCCGCTGCGCGCATCGTCGCGGCCCGGACGAGCGCCGGGAGCCGAGCCGCCCCTGCGTCATCTCGAGCACGCGCTGCACCCCTGGGTGGCCTACGGCGTCCTGCCCGTGTTCGCGTTCGCCAACGCCGGCGTCCCGCTCGCGGGCCTCGCGCCCGCCGACATGATCCACCCCGTGCCGCTGGGGATCGCGGCCGGCCTGCTGTTCGGGAAACTGGCGGGCGTGCTGTCGTTCAGCTGGCTGGCGACGCGGGTCGGACTCGCCTCTCTGCCCGACGGCGCCGACTGGAAGCAGCTGATCGGCATCGCCCTGCTGTGCGGCATCGGCTTCACCATGAGCCTGTTCATCGCCTCGCTGGCCTTCGAGCAGGACGGCTCGTCGTTCCGGGGGCTCGAGCGCCTCGGCATCCTGGTCGGGTCGCTGGTGTCCGGGGTGGCCGGTTACCTCGTGTTGCGCGCGGCGTCCCGCTCCGCCTAACCATTCAAGCGCAAATACAGGACTTTATTTATCCTGACACGGTTGTCCGGTCGAGGATGCCCCGCCATGCGCATTCCGGACCGGCGTCCCGCATCCCATCGCATCGCGATCCCATTCGACCCTGAGGAGCGTCATGATCGGCAAGTCGCTGCTGCACTACGAGATCAAGAGCCTGCTCGGCAAGGGCGGCATGGGCGAGGTCTTCTGCGCCCGGGACACCAAGCTGGGCCGCGACGTGGCCATCAAGATCCTCCCGGTCGAACTCAACGGCGATCCGGAGCGCGAAGCCCGCTTCCAGCGCGAGGCGCGGGCCCTGGCCAGCCTCCAGCATCCGAACGTGGCTTCGGTCTACGGCTTCGAGGAGGCGGACGGGGTGCGCTTCCTGGTGATGGAGTTGGTGACGGGTTCCGAGCTGACCGTGCGGATGGGCGCAGGTCCCGTGCCGATCGTGGAAGCCCTGAACATCGCCCGCCAGATCGCCGCGGGCCTGGAAGCGGCCCACGAGAACGGCATCGTGCACCGCGACCTCAAGCCGGCCAACATCATGGAGACCACCGAGGGCGAGATCAAGATCCTGGACTTCGGTCTGGCCCAGGCCTGGTTCGGCGACGGCGCCCGCCAGAGCGAGTCGTCCACAACGCCCACCATCACCGCCGCCCTGAGCCAGGCGGGGGCCATCCTGGGCACGGCCGCCTACATGAGCCCAGAGCAGGCTCGCGGCGGCAGCGTGGACCGGCGCGCCGACATCTGGGCGTTCGGGGTGATCCTGTTCGAGATGCTGACGGGCAAGCGGCTCTTCCACGGCGAGACCACCAGCGACACGCTGGCCGCAGTGCTGCGCGCCGAGCCGGAGTGGGACACCCTGCCGGTCGCCGAGGCGCCGGCCCTGTGCCGGCTGATCGAGCGCTGTCTGGAGCGCAATCCCAAGCAGCGTCTGCGCGACATCGGCGAGGCTCGCATCTTCCTGCAGGACGGCGACGCCAGCGGCTCTCACTTGAGCTTCTCGCATCTGGGGGTGACAACCTCGTCCGGTGAGCCCGCCCGCGCCCGGACACCGGCGCTCCTGCTGACGGGTCTGGTGGCTGCGGGTCTGCTCGCTGGTACGCTCGTGGGTTGGAAGGTGCTGGCCCGGCCGGCGCCGGCTCCGGTCCTGCATGCGATGATCCCCCCGCCGGGGATCACCGAGTACGAACTCAACTCCACGAATCCGGGCCCGGCGGCCCTGTCCCCCGACGGCACGATGCTGGCCTTCACCGCCACCGACGCCGACGGCGTGACCCGGCTGTACCTGCGGCACCTCGACCAGGGCGAGTCCGTCGCCCTGTCCGGGACCGAGAGCGCCGCGTACCCGTTCTGGTCCCCTGACGACACATTCATCGGCTTTTACGAGGCGGACGGCAAGAAGCTCAAGAAGATCGCCGTGGCCGGCGGGCCGCCGGTTACCCTCTGCACCGCGGACAACGTCAAGGGCGGCTCCTGGAACGACCGCGGCGACATCATCTTCGCCCGCGGCGCCGACACCGGCATCTTCAGGGTCCCGGAGATCGGCGGCGAGCCGGTCCGCATCACCGCCGTCGGACCGGACCACAACTCCCACCGGCATCCCCGGTTCCTGCCCGGCGGCCGGGAGTTCCTCTTCATCGGGCGTTCGGCCAGCAGCGATCAGGACAACAGCGTGTTCCTGGCGAACCTGGACACGACCGTCGTCCCGCGGATCATCGCGACGTCGCAGGCCCACGCGGATTACGTCGACGGCTACCTGCTGACGGTGCGCGAGGACGTGCTGATGGCGACGCCCTTCACGCCGGACCAGAAGAGCGCGACCGCGGGCGGCGCGCCGCTGGTGGACAACATCCTGACCCTGCAAGGGGCGGTGGTCGGGCTGTTCAGCCCTTCGCCGACGGGCATGCTGGCCTTCCAGACGGGAGCTTCGGCCGAGGCCAGCCTGGTGCTGTCGTGGACGGACATCGAGGACGGCAGTTCGCAGCCCCTGGGCGACCTCGGCCAGATCTACCACCCGGCGATCGCCCCGGACGGGAAGCGCGCGATCGTCGAGGTGCGCGACGCGTCGAACGAGGGCACCGACCTGTGGCTCGTCGACCTGGAGACGGGCCTGCGGACGCGGTTCACGTTCGCGCCCGGCGACGAGATCCGGGCCTGCTGGTCGCCCACCGGGGAGACCGTGTTCTACGAGTCCAAGGAGGGCGGGAGCTTCCGCATCATGCAGCAGCCCGTGGAGGGGCAGGGCGGCGCCGCCGTCCTGCTGGAGGCGGAGCGCGAGATCGCGGTCACCGGCGTGGCGGCGGGGGACCGCGCCATTCTGCTGGACTTCGAGCGCGAGGACGGGAAGTTCGAATTGCGGCGGCTGTCCCTGGACGCGGGCGGCGGCGCGATGACGACCCTGGCGACGGCGGCCGGGACCAACCTGGGCGGCGGCGTGTACTCGCCCGACAACCGCTGGATCGCCTACCACACCGAGACCGCCGCCGGCTGGGACGTCTTCGTGATCCCCGCGACCGGCGGAGCGCGCAAGTGGCAGGTCACCAGCGACGGCGCCGTCTACCCGAAGTGGAACCGTGACGGCACGGAACTGTGGGTCGTCCGGTTCAGCGGCGATCTCCACGCCTACGACGTCGACGGCGCCGGCCAGACCTTCCGCGTGGGCAAGTTCCGCCGGACGCAAAAGATCGCCTCACCCGACGCCAGCGGCAGCTTTTACGACCTGCACCCGGACGGGAAGCGGATCCTCCAGACGGGGGCCGACCCGACTTTCCGCTCCGAGGTCTCCTATCTGCACCTGGTCACCGACTGGAAGCGGGGGCTGGTCCAGTAGTGGAGCGGCTGCGGTGATGCGTCGGTGCGCCTAGCGCGTTCCCAGCAGCACCCCGGACACGTTCCAGGCGCTGAAGCTGTCGCCCTCGGGCTCGCCCAGCGGGATCGCGACGCGCACCGTGTGGCGGCCGGGCGTCAGCTCCGGCAACGGCACCGGCACCGCGCTCACGGCCGCGCCCGGGCACCAGCCCGAGCGGCTGAAGTCGGACGAGCTCATCCCGTTCCAGAAGTTGCCCGACGCCGGGTTGAGGCGACGGTAGGCGCCGCAGTCGCTGCGCCAGGGGACGAGGCGCGCCTCGGTGCGCCCGTCGACGAGGATCTCGTTCACCTTCGGCACGAACTCGTCGCCGTTCTCCCAGCCGCCGTGGCCGGTGGTGATGAACCGCAGCACGCAGTCGCGGGCGCCGTCCGGCACCTCGAATTCGACGGTGAGCGAGTCGGCGGCGAAGATCCGTCCGTATTCCTGGCCCGCCATCTCCAGCACGTTGCAGGTGTTGAACAGCGGCAGGACGAAGCGCCGCGGCGCTTCCCCGGCCTCGGCCTCGCGCCGGTTGGGGTGGTAGCGCAGGGTCAGGCTGACGGCGTGCCCGCCCTGGTCGTAGTTGCCGATGAAGACGCCGATCCACGCCTCGCCGCGCAGGACCGGGGCCAGGTCGGTCACGTCCGCGCGGTAGACGGCGGAGTCCTCCCAGGCGATCCCGCGCACCGTGACCTGGTCGTTGAAGTGGCGCACGCCGAACGGCGTGATGAAGCGCAGCAGCTCGACCGGCGGCTGGTAGTCGCCGGTGGCGACGATGCCCTGGTAGGTCCGGCCGTCCCGCCCGGTGACGGTCGGCAGGACTTCGACGCCGCGGCGCAGCGCGTCCAGGAAGGTCGTGCGGTCGCCGTCGCGCGCGGCGGGCACGACGAACACCGAGCCCGTGCGGTCGTAGGCGTCGCCGCGGCTGTACTGCACGAGCTCGGCGACGATGGTCGCGTCGTCGAGGTCCTGCGGCAGGCGCACGCGGCGCAGGATCACGGTGCCGCCGGCGTGGCGGTAGACGGGGCTGCATGGGGCTGCGAGGTCGTCGGCCGCGGGGTCGTCCGCGGCGGGCGGCGCGATCTCCTGGCCGAAGTTGATGGTCTCGCCCTCGAAGACCGGCACCGCGGTGACCCAGCTGCCGGCCACCCGCGCGCGGTAGGCGGGCAGGTCGACCGCGTCGCCCCACGCGGCCGGCAGCCGGACCGGCTCGCCCGTCGCCGGCTCGATCGACTGCGCGACGATCTCGTAGTTCCCGTTGCGCACGATCCGCAGCACCAGTCCCTGCGGCGCCACGAGGTTCGTCGTCGGGGTGCCCCGCCCGCCGTCGCCTTCGGTGTGCCAGACCTCGATCCGGTTCGACCGGATCTCGCAGGTCGACTTGCGGCAGGCGCGGCCCAGGATGATCGCCGTCTCGTCGGTCGGCGTCAGCGGCGTCAGCGAGGCGAAGGCCGTCTCCACGGTGCACCGCGCACCGTCCTTCAGCAGCGCCGTCTGCCAGGTGCGGCCGGCGTCGTAGTCGAGGTAGGACGTCTCTCGCGGCGCGCCTGCGCGCCAGCCCGCCGCCGGCTCGTTGCTCACGCGCACGACGCCGCCCGCCGTCTCGACGACGGGGCGCCCCTCCTCGGGCGCCGCCTGCCCGTTGACGATGATGCCGTAGACGACGCGCAGATCCGCGGACGCGGCGCCGGACAGGGCGGGCAGCAGCGTCAGCGCGAGCGCGAACAGGACCGATCCGCGATGTTTCATGGTTCCTCACCTTGAGCGCAGGAACGGTTCCGCTTCAGCCCTCGACCCCGAGCACGACGCCGCTGCGCGGCGCCAGCCGCAACCCCGTGGCGACGCCGGCGACGGCCGCCGTCGGCGCCCCCCCGTCCAGCAAATCCGCCAGGACGGCGTCGGGCCGGACGCCGGTCGGCAGCGGCAGGTCGATCGTGCGCGCGGTGGTCGCGGCGTTCAGGACGACCAGCACGGTTTCGTCGCCCGAACGGCGCGCGAAACCGTACACGCCGTCCTGCGCGTACAGTCGGTGGTAGGTCCCGCGCCTCAGTGCCGGGTGGTCCCGGCGCAGCGCGGCGCAGCGCCGCACGTGGGCGTGCAGGCCGTGGTCCCACGCCGACTCGTCCCAGGGGAAGGCGCCCCGGCAGTGGGGATCGTGGCCGCCCGACAGGCCGATCTCGTCCCCGTAGTAGATGCACGGCGCGCCCGGGTAGGCGAACAGGAACAGGTAGGCCAGCCGCAGCGCGGAGCGGTCGCCGCCGACGCTGGTGACGAAGCGCGGCGTGTCGTGGCTGCCGAGCAGGTTGAACTGGGACTGGGTGACCCGGGGGTCGTAGCGGCCCAACTCCGCGTCGATGCGCGCCGCGAACCCGGCCGCGTCCAGCGGCTGCAGGTCGCGGTAGCCGCCCGCCCGGCGGGTCTCCGCCAGGTCGAGGCGGTCGCCGCCGAAGAAGCCCAGGCAGGCCTGCGCGACCGGGTAGTTCATCACGGCGTCGAACTGGTCGCCCCGCAGCCAGCGTGCGGCCTCGTGCCAGATCTCCCCCACGATGTAGGCGTCCGGATCGGCGTCCTTGACGCGGCGGCGGAACTCGCGCCAGAAATCGTCGTCGTCGATCTCCTGCGGCACGTCCAGCCGCCAGCCGTCGCAACCGAACTCGATCCAGCGCCGCGCCACGTCCCAGATGAACTCGCGCACCGCCGGCGTGCGCGTGTCGAGCTTGGGCAGGGCGGGCAGGTCCCACCACGCCTGGTAGCCCAGCGCCCGCAGGCTGCCCGCGCCGCCGGCGAGCGCCTGTTCGGAGAGCGGATCGGGGTAGGCCACGATCTGCCGCCGGTCGCGCAGGCGGTCGGGATCGAAGTGGAACCAGTCGAGGTACGGGGAGGCGGCGCCGTTCTCCAGGGTGTGGTGGAACTGCCAGAAGCCGCGGCCCGTGTGGTTGAAGACCCCGTCCGGCACCACGCGCATGCCGCGCGCGTGGGCGCGATCGATCAGCTCGCGCAGGGCCGCATCGCCGCCCAGGACGGGATCGACGTGATGGTAGTCGTAGGTGTGGTAGCGGTGGTTGGCCGCCGAGGCGAAGATCGGGTTGAGGTAGAGCGCCGTGACGCCCAGGTCCTGCAGGTAGTCCAGGCGGTCGGCGACGCCGAAGAGGTCGCCGCCCTTGAACCCGTGGAAGGTCGGCGGCGCGTCCCACGGCTCGAGGCGCAGCCCGTCGGCGCCGGCGCGCCCGCTCCTGGCGAAGCGGTCGGGGAAGATCTGGTAGAACACGGCGTCCTGGACCCAGTCGGGGGACGTGATCGTCATGGTTGCACCTAGGCGACCTGCCGCTGCTTCCACCGCCGCCAGTGCCGCACGAAGAACACCGCCGCCAGTGCGGCCAGGATGATCAGCACGGCTACGTCGATGGCGTGGCTGTGTTCCATCACCGCTTCCCAGTTCTGCTTGAGCGCCGCGCCGGCCAGGGCCAGGGCGGTGTTCCAGAGGCCGGCGCCGATCGTCGTGAAGACCACGAACGGCAGCAGCGGCATGCGTCCGACGCCGGCCGGGATCGAGATCAGGTGCCGAACCACGGGGATGAAGCGGCAGGTGAGGATCGTGATCTGGCCGTGCTTCTGGAAGTACCGCTGCGTCGCCTCCAACTCGTGCATGTCCAGCAACAGGTACTTGCCGAAGCGGCGGAAGAAGGGCTCGCCGCCGAAGGCGCCCATGGCGTAGGAGAGCAGCGAGCCCACGATGCTGCCCAGGGTGCTGGCGACGATCACCCCGAAGAGCGTGAAGCGCCCGGTGGTGATCAGGAAGCCGGCGAAGGGCATGACCGCCTCGCTCGGGATCGGGAAGATCATGCTCTCCATCACCATCAGCACAAAGACGCTGACGTAGCCCGTGGCGTCGATGAAGGCGGTGGCGTGCTCGGCGACGAATTCGGTGATGCCCATGCTTCGTGTCTCCGCGGAAAGGTGTGCCCTGACGCGTCGGCGCGACGATCACGTACACTAGGCCATTTCGCCCGGACCGGCAAGTCGGACGCGCGATCGGTGGTTGCCGAGGCCGCTGCGACCCACTAGACTCCGCCGATCCGGCGCCCCGACCGCGAAGGAGGCCGCGTGACCCGGCAGATCTTCGCCCGCAAGCCCCTGCAGGACCTGCTCGACGACATGGCCGGTGACAACCGCCTGCGCCGCTGCCTGGGGCCCGCCACGCTGACCAGCCTGGGGATCGGGGCCGTCATCGGGGCGGGCATCTTCGTGGCCACGGGCGAGGCGGCGCGCAACGTGGCCGGGCCGGCCCTGATGCTCTCCTACGTCGTGGCCGGGATCACCTGCGTCTTCGCCGCCCTCTGCTACGCCGAGTTCGCCTCGCTGGCGCCGGTGGCCGGCAGCGCCTACACCTACGCCTACGCCACGCTGGGCGAGCTGTTCGCCTGGATCATCGGCTGGGACCTGATCCTCGAGTACGCGGTCGGCGCGGCCACGGTGGCCAACGGCTGGTCCAGCTACTTCCAGGAGGTGATCGCCGGCTTCGGCTGGCGGGTGCCGGCGGCGCTGGGGGGCGCGGCGCTGCGCTACGACGCCGCCGCCGGGGAGTTCGTGCGGACCGGCTCGTACGTCAACCTGCCGGCGGTGCTGGTCGTCGCGGCCGTCACCGCGGTGCTGGTCAAGGGCATCCGCGAGAGCGCCCGCTTCAACCTCGCGATGGTGGGGGTCAAGGTGTCGGCGGTGCTCTTCGTGATCATCGTCGGCGCCTTCTACGTCGACCCCGCCAACTGGACGCGCGACTTCGCCCCCTACGGCTGGACAGGCGTCGGTTTCTTCGGCACGCCCCTGTTCGGGCAGACCTCGGCCGCAGGCACGCCCGTGGGCATGCTCGCCGGCGCGGCGATCATCTTCTTCGCCTTCCTGGGCTTCGACTCGGTGTCCACGCACGCGGAAGAAGCGCGCCGGCCGCAGCGCGACGTGCCGCTGGGGATCATCGTCTCGCTGCTGGTCTGCACGGTGCTCTACGTCGGGGTGGTGGTCGTGCTGACCGGGATGGTGCCCTACGACACCATCGACGCCAACGCCGGCGTTTCGCAGGCCTTCGCGCAGCGGGGCCTGGGCCACGCGCGCTTCCTGATCGCCGCGGCCGGCGTCGCCGGCATCACGTCGGTGCTGCTGGTGATGCTGCTCAGCGCGCCGCGCGTGATGCTGGCCATGGCCCGCGACGGGCTCATCTCGCCGCGGTTCTTCGGGGCCGTGCACCCGCGCTTCCGCACGCCCTGGAAGAGCACGCTGGCCGTCGGCGGCTTCGTCGTGCTGCTCGCCGGTTTCCTGCCCATCGACTCCCTGCTGCACATGACCAACATCGGAACGCTGTTCGCCTTCGTGATCGTCTGTGCCGCGGTGCCGGTCATGCGCCGCATCGAGCCGCAGGCCGCGCGCCCCTTCCGCTGCCCCTGGGTGCCGGTCGTGCCGCTGCTGGGGATCGCCTGCTGCCTGATGCTGATGTTCTCGCTGCCGGTGGCCAACTGGTGGCGGCTGCTCGTCTGGCTGGCCATCGGCCTGGTGATCTACCTGGCCTACGGCCACCGCCACAGCCGCCTGCGCGGACGCCCGCCGGCGGCCTGACCGGGCCGCTCACAGCATATCAATATAAAATACAATGATTTACGCCGTTCGTTGTCCCTGGCGGCGCACGACCCGGCCGGGGCCCGCCCCGCCGCGGGCGCGACGCGGCAACATCCGGTGCGGCAAGGCATTCCGCGTTAAAGTGCGCCCCCCCGTCGACGATAACATCCCTGACCGCCGGATCGGGCGGTCTCGCCGGGAGCAGTCCGGCCGGAGTCCATCTCCCAGAGGAATGGTTCATGCTTACCCTGATCGGCATCCTGTTCGCCCTCGGCTGCGTCGTCGGCGGCTTCATCATGGAAGGCGGCAACCCCGCCGCCCTGTTCATCCTCGCCGAATACATCATCATCCTGGGCTGCTCGCTGGGCACCCTCGTCGCGATGTCGACCCCGCGCATCACGAAGCGCCTCGGCGCCGCATTCGGCGCCATGCTCAAGGGCGACCGCACCTCCAAGAAGAAGTACACCGAGCTGCTCACGATGCTCTACGACCTGTTCCAGGTGACGCGCAAGGACGGCCTGCTGGGCCTCGAGTCCCACGTGGAGGACCCCGCCAACAGCGAGATCTTCTCGAAGTACCCGGCGTTCGTGGCCGACCACCACGCGATGGCCTTCCTCTGCGACACGATCCGCCTGATCATTTCCTCGAACCTGCCCGCGCACGACCTCGAGGCGCTCATGGACGCGGACATCGAGACGCGCCATGCCGAGGAGCACCAGCCGATCAGCGTCCTGCAGAAGGTCAGCGACGCGCTGCCGGGCCTGGGCATCGTGGCCGCCGTGCTCGGCATCGTGATCACGATGGCGCACATCGACGGCCCCGCGGCGGAGATCGGGCACAAGGTGGCCGCCGCGCTCACCGGCACCTTCCTGGGCATCCTGCTCTCGTACGGCGTGGCCCAGCCCATCGCCACCAACATGGAGCTGCTGGCCCAGAACGAGTCGCGCTACTACTTCGTGATGAAGACGGCGCTGGTCGCCTTCTGGAAGATGCTGCCCGCGTCGGTCGCGGTGGAGTTCGCGCGGCGCACCATCGACACCGACGTCCGCCCCTCGTTCAGCGAACTCGAAGAGGCGTGCCGCGCGTCACGCGGCTAGGAAGGGATCCAGGGCATGGCGGAGCAGAAGGGCAAGAGCGGCGACCAGCCGCTGCAGCCCATCATCATCGTCAAGAAGGTCGTGGGCCACGGCCACCACGGCGGCGCGTGGAAGGTGGCCTACGCCGACTTCGTCACCTCGATGATGTCGCTGTTCATCGTGCTGTGGATCGTCAACCAGGACCAGGCCGTGAAGGAGGCGGTGGCGGGCTATTTCCGCGACCCCGGCGCGTTCCGGGCCTCGGGCGCCGGCGGCCCGCTCGGCGGCCAGTCGATCCTGCCCGAGACCGGCCAGGGGATCATGGAGGGGATGAAGGCGGAGGCGAAGCGCCTGCTGGAGGAGGCGGCCACCGAACTGCGCGAGCAGCTGTCCTGCGTGGAGCACTTCGAACAGATCATGAATCAGGTCGAGATCAAGATGACCGATTCGGGACTCAACATCCAGATGGTCGAGATGTCGAACTCGCTGTTCTTCGACGTGGGCAGCGCGAACCTCAGCACGGCGGCCGAGGAGGTGCTCCAGGTCCTGGCGCGGCAGCTGAGCAAGCTGCCCAACAAGCTCGTGATCGAGGGGCACACCGACAGCCGTCCCTATCCCGCCGGCGCCGGCTACAGCAACTGGGAGCTCTCGACCGAGCGCGCCAACTGCGCCCGCCGCTACATGATCAACCACGGCCTGCCCGCCGGGCAGGTGGCCGAGGTCAGCGGCTACGCCGACACGCGCCTGCGCCACCCCGAGAACCCGGCCGACGTCGGCAACCGCCGCATCAGCATCACGGTCCTCTACCAGGACGGTCAGATGCCCTGGTCGTCGGGCGGCGGGGACGCCGCGCCGGGCGACGGGGAGCGCCTGCCCCAGAGCCAGAACACCGGCACGCCCAACCCCACGATCAACAGCCCCGGCCACGAGTAGCGGGGTTTGACGATCAGCAGGTCCACGCAGATCGCCACCGCGACCAGCACGTACAGGGCCGGCAGCACCGGGTAGCCGGGCGCGCGCCAGCTCCGCGCGGCCGTCGGCCGCCTGCGCCTCAGCACGAAGATCCCCGCCACCGACAGCGCGTAGAAGATCAGCACCGCGAAGATGACGTAGTCGAGCAGGTCGCCGTAGCGCCCCGTCAGGCAGAGCAGGCAGGCCCAGACGCCCTGCATGACCAGCGCGGCGGCGGGCACGCGGCGGCGGTTGAGCGTGCCGGTGCTGCGGAAGAAGAGGCCGTCGTGCGCCATCGCGTAGTAGACGCGGGCGCCGGTGAGGATCATGCCGTTGTTGCAGCCGAAGGTGCTGATCATCACCAGCACGGCCATGATCGCGGCGGCGACGGGTCCCAGGATCGTCGACGCGGCCGCGGTGCCGACGCGGTCGTCGGTCGCGAACTGCAGGCCGCGGCCGGCGACGTCCGCGGCGTCGGGGAGGCCGGCCACCGGCAGGGCCAGCACGTACACCAGGTTGGTCAGCATGTAGATGACGACCACCACGGCGACGCCCGTGACCAGGGCGCGGGTGATGGTGCGCTGCGGGTTCACGGTCTCGCCGCTGGTGAAGGTGACGTTGTTCCAGGCGTCGCAGGCGAAGAGCGAGCCGACCGACGCCGCGCCCAGGGCCATGAGCAGGCCGATCCCCGTCAGCGCCTCGCGCGTGACCGACCCGTCGGCGCCCACCACGACCCGGCTCGCCGACCACATGTCGTGGAAGTTCGCGGCGATGGCCCCGGAGTGCCGCGCCAGCGCGAGGCCGCAGACCACCAGCACGAGCAGGGCGGCCACCTTGGCCACGGTGAAGCTGTCCTGGACGAGCTTGCCCTCGCGCAGGCCGAGCGTGTTGAGCCACGTCAGCAGGGCGATGCTGGCGATGGCGACCAGCTGCGCCGCGTTGACGTCCAGGCCGCCGACCGACAGCAGCACGTGCTGCTCGCCCAGGGACGGCGCCAGCAGCGCCAGGTGCTTGGCGAAGGCCATGCCGACGGCCGCGATCGAGCCGGTCTGGATCACCATGAACAGCGTCCAGCCGTAGAGGAAGCCGGTCAGCCTGCCGAAGGACTCGCGCAGGTAGACGTACTGCCCGCCGGCCTGCGGCATCAGCGCCGCCAGTTCGCCGTAGCAGGCCGCGCCCAGCAGCGTCACCAGGCCGCTGAACAGCCAGACCGCCAGCAGCCAGCCCGTCGAGCCCACGCTGCGGGCGATGTCGGCGCTGACGATGAAGATGCCCGAACCGATCATCACCCCCACGACGATCATCACCGCGTCGAAGAGGCGGATGTCCCGCTTGAATCCGGGGGCTCCCGGTGCGGCGGTCGGCGGCTTCCGCTCGTGCATGTCGTACCTCCGGATCGCCGGCGGGCGGCGCAGTCCGCGCGGACGTGGCCCCCATTGGAAGCGGGGCGCGCCGATTTGGCAAGCGGGGAGTGCCCGCGCGCGGCGCAGATCCCGATTGCCATTCCTGCGCCGCCCCGCCAAGATCGTCGGGCACCGTCCACCGCCCGGGAGGCACCGTGTCGCGACCGCAACGCTCGCCCTGGCTCTTCGTGCCCTCGCTCTACTTCGCCGAGGGCGTGCCCTACATCCTGGTCAACACGGTCTCGGTGATCCTCTACAAGAAGATGGGCGTGGACAATGCCAGCATCGCGCTGTGGACCAGCCTGCTCTACCTGCCCTGGGTCCTGAAGCTGCTCTGGGGCCCGCTGGTGGACACGCGCGCGACCAAGCGCGCCTGGATCCTCGGCACGCAGGCCGCCCAGGCGGCCTGCCTCGCGGCCGTGGCGGCGGCGATCGTCGCGCCGGGCTTCTTCGCCTGGTCGCTGGCCGTCTTCACGCTGGCGGCGCTGGTCTCGGCCACCCACGACATCGCGGCCGACGGCTTCTACCTCCACGCGCTGGACGAACGCGCGCAGGCGTACTTCGTCGGCGTGCGCACGATGTTCTACCGCGGGGCGATGATCTTCGGCTCGGGGCTGCTGGTGAGCGTGGCCGGCCGGCTCGAAGGCGGGCCGCGCGGCGTCGCGTGGGCCTGGTCGACGGTGTTCGCCGGTGCGGCGGTCCTGTACGCGGGGCTATGGCTCTACCACCGGGCCGTCCTGCCCCGCCCGCCCACCGACGTCGGCGTCGCCGCGGACGGCGCCCTCGCCGGCGGACCGGCCGGCGCCGGCTGGCTGCGCATCATGGCCGACTGGCTGCGCCAGCCCCGCGCGGGCGTGATCGTCGCCTTCATCCTGCTGTACCGCCTGGGCGAGGCCATGCTGCTGAAGCTGGCCGCGCCGTTCCTGCTCGACGGCAAGGAAAAGGGCGGCCTCGCCCTGACGACCCAGCAGGTCGGGTTCGCCTACGGCACCGTCGGTTTGAGTTGCCTGATCGTGGGCGGCATCCTGGGCGGCTGGCTCATCGGGCGCTTCGGGCTGCGGCGCATGCTGTGGCCGCTGGCGCTGGCGCTCAACGTGCCCCACTTCGCCTATCTCTACCTGGCCTGGGCCCAGCCCGGACCGGCGGTGGCCTACCCCCTGGTCGCGCTGGAGCAGCTGGGATACGGTCTGGGCACGACCGCGTTCATGGTCGTGCTGATGCGCGTCTCGCGCGGGGAGCACCGGACCTCCCACTTCGCGATCGCGACGGGCCTGATGGCGCTGGGCATGATGCTGCCGGGCATGGCCAGCGGGGCGATCCAGACGGCGGTGGGCTACCGCGCCTACTTCCTGCTGGTGCTGGTGTGCGGGTTGCCCGGACTGGCGTTGCTGCCGTGGCTGCCGCGGCTGGAGGGGGAGAGCGCGGGACGGGCGTCAGGATCCGCCTAGCGGAGCGACGCCGCGACCTCGCGGGCGACCACCGCGTTGCCGGGCACGCTCCAGTGGCCGTTGTTGGGGATGTACTGCCGCAGGCCGCTGCTCTGCTGCGCCGCGCGCAGGGCCTCGAGGGGGTCGACGCAGGCGATGCCGCGGGCCGCGGCGAACGCGCGCAGCCGGCGCGACGGGCCCGCGAAGTCGTAGGCCGCGGCCGGCAGCGGCGCCCGGCGCAGGGTCAGCTCCTGCACGACCGGGTCGACCTGGATCTCCGAGGGGGCGATCAGCAGCACGCAGCGCGCGCCGGCCCGACGGCAGGCGGCGTCGAACTCCAGCACCTGCCGTTCGGCCTGCTCCCACCAGCGGGCCACCTCCGGCGGCGTCTCGGTGCGGTAGAGGGGCAGGTTCTCCACCCGGCGGCGCAGGAACTCCGGCTTCAGGGGGAGGCGCCGCGCGGGATCCGCCGGATCGCCCCACATCCCCGCGAAGACCGGCGCACCGGGATGCAGCGTGCCCTCGGGCGCGTCGGCGGCGATCGGTATGTTCAGAGCGTCCGGTGCGGCCGGCACGGCCGGCGCGGCCGCCGCGCCGCCGAAGCGGGCCGCGGCCCGCCAGCGGCGCAGGGCGTTGACCGTGCGGACGCCGTACAACTGCTCGGCGAGCACGAACAGGCGGCTCTTGCGCAGCAGGTTCAGCAGCGGCTCCCGCGAGCCGGTGAAGTGCAGGTTGCCCTGGAAGACGGCGCCGGGGATGGGGATGCCCGTCACGTCGCTGTCGATCGAGAAGCAGAGCAGGGCCACGTCCGGGCGCCAGGCGTCGCCCTTGCCCCGCATCAGGCCCACGGCGTTGCGCACGTCCCAGCCGGGCAGACCGGCGATCATGGCCTCGGCGGCGGCGTGGCCGGCCGGCGGGGTCGCCCGCAGGGAGTCGTCCAAAACCCGCAGGAAATTGCAGGCGATCGGCACGTCCCCGTAGACGAAAGAATCCCCGATGCCGACCAGGCGCCACATCCCGGGCGGCTTCGGGACCGCGCGATCGCGGTCGCGGAAGCCCAGGGGATTGACGTGGCGGTCGTCATCGGGCGGGAAGAGGCCCGGATCGCCGGGATTCAGGACGTAACCGCAGTCCGGATCGTTGCGGTAGGGCGTGCCGTCGGGAGGGGGGATCGTGTCCTGCAGGTAGCGCACCGCCAGCTCGCAGGCCACCAGGGTGGCGAACACGGCGGCGAAGGCCAGGGACAGGGTGCGCAGGCGTCTTCTCACGACCGTCCTTCGTCGGGATCCGCACTCGGGCGAACGCCAGTATAGGGGTGGCCTAGCCCTGCCGTCAAAGTGCGAAAATCCCGCAAATCATTGACAGGAATGGTTCCCGGGAGCTAGTTTCGTCCGTCACGGATCCACCGCGCACCGGCCGTACCCCCACGGTCGCCAACCCGGGGACCGCCCCCCTTGTACCCGGAGGCCGACACGTGCTCCGCCCCGGCAGCACCGCCCGCTCCGCCCTGGTCGCCGCGCTGTGCGGCTTCCTGTGCCTCTGTTGCGTCCGGCCTGCCGGCGCCGTCCCCCGCACGGAGCTGGTGACCAACGCGGGTCTCATCCGCATGACCATCACGAATCTCGGCTATGTCGGCAACGGGCTCTCCAGCCCCTACCAGCCCTCGTGCGAATACCCCGGCAACAGCCACGTCGAGCACCTGTTCCTGGGCGGCCTGTGGGTCGGCGCCGTGACGCCGGAAGGACAGCGCCGTGTCTCGACCGGAGCGCAGGACGCCTCGAGCCTGACCGACGGCGAGGACATCCGCGAGTTCACCGATTCCCTGACCGAAGACGTGCAGGTCTGGTCCAACACGCAGAACAGCGACGACTACAACCCCGCCGCCCTGGCCACGCAGCACATCGAGTGCTACTTCACCGACGACAAGTTCGACGAGACCGGCAACCACACGCCGCTGTTCGTCAAGGTGATCCTGCGCGTGCTGTCCTGGAGCAGCTCGTACGCCGACGACTTCGTCATCCTCGACTACCGCATCGTCAACGATTCGGACAGCGAGCTGAGCGACGTGTACGTCGGCTACTGGAACGACACCACCGTCGGCAACACGACGATCACCGTGCCCTCCGGCTACGGCAGCGGCGCGCCGCGCACCTGGCAGTTCTACGACGACGTCAACGGCGCCTGGCGCCCTGGCGACGTCGCCGACGACCCCGAACTCTGGATGATGTACGAGCACGACGACGACGGCGAGGAGGGGATGGCCACCTCCTGGATCGGCGCGCGCCTGCTGGGATCCTCGCCGGCCCCGTCGCCTGCCGCGGGCCTGCCGCCGGTCTCCTACAACAGCTGGCGGTTCCGCTCGGTGCCCGCCCAGGACGACGCCTACGAGGTCGACGGCCAGCCGCTGCCCGGCAAGTACCAGATGCTCTCCAACGGCGACTTCGACGCCGGCGGCGACTTTTCCTACCCCGGCAACTGGAACGGCCTGCTCGCCACCGGCCCGTTCACGAACCTCGCGCCCGGAGACACCCTGCAGGTGACCTACGCCGTGGTCTGCGGGGCCGACTCGCTGAACCTGCTGGCCAACGCCAAGGTGGCCCAGGTGGCCTACGACTCGGGCTTCGCGATCCCGACCGGCCCGCCCTCGCCGCGGCTGTCTCTGGAATACGAGGACAACACGGTCGTGCTGGCCTGGGCTCCCGGCGACTCCATCGCCCTGAACGACCAGGGCGAGCCCGTGCCCCTGCAGAGCGACGACCCGCGCCGCTCCCCCGAGCACCACATCAGCATCATCACCCAGCGGCCCGATTTCCAGGGTTACCGCATCTTCCGCTTCCAGGGCGAGTCCTTCGGCGGCGACCCCTACGAGCAGTCGACCATGGTGGCCCAGTTCGACAAGATCGACGGCATCGGCTTCGACACCGGGCTGCCGCCGCTGGGCGCCGACGGCAAGCGGCGCTTCCGCGACACCTCGCTGCTCGACGGCTTCGGCTACTGGTATTCCGTGGTGTCCTTCTCCGCTCCCGACGTGGTGTCGAGCCTGCCGGAGTTCCAGAGCGGCTACTACGAGAACGCGGCGCTGGTCTACCCGGGCCCGGCGCCGCAACCGCTGGGCGAGGGCCGGGGCCCGGGCGTCTTCCCGAACCCCTACCGGGTCGCCTCGCGTTTCGACGACCAGCAGGGCGAGCAGGAACTGGGCCGTAAGCTCTGGTTCACCGGTCTGCCTGCGCGCTGCGTCATCAAGGTCTTCACCCTCAACGGCGATCTGGTCAAGACCCTGCACCACGACGATCCGGCCTCGGGCCTCGAGCCCTGGGACATCCTGAGCGAACCGGTGCGCGCCATCGCCTCGGGCCTCTACATCTTCGCCGTGGAGGATCTCGCCACCGGCAGGGTGGAACGCGGGAAGCTGGTGATCATCAAATGAGGTCGTCGCCGCGCGCCTTGTCGCTCGCCCTGTCCCTCGCCGCGGTGCTCTGCGCGCTGGCGGCCGGCTGCGGCAACGAAGCCTTCGATCCCGCCTCGCTGCCCAACCGGCGCCCGGTCGCGCGCATCTTCGTGACCCCGCCCGAGGGGGGCGCGCTGAACCCCACGAGCTACTTCAGCCGCACCTTCCACTGGTCGGGCACCGACGAGGACGGCTTTGTCGAGGCGTACTACGTGTCGATCGAGACGGCGGAAGGCATCGTCGCCCCCTGGATCACGACCACCGCCACCGATACGACCATGACCTTCGAGACCGACGACACCGGCCGGGCGCAGGCCATGATCCACGTGGCCTGCCGGGACGACCGCGGCGCCTCCAGCGACACGGTCAGCCAGTACATCCCGCTGCGGAACTTCCCGCCGGTGATCAACTTCGTCAGCGACTACGACACCTTCTTCTGGAGCTACAGCTCGGCCGACTTCCGCCTCTTCGCCCTGGACCTCGACGGCAACGTGACGATGGACGACTCGGTCGTCTACCACCTGGACACGGCGGACACCCTGCTGGCGCCCCTGCCGGAGGGCGAGCCCGGCGCGAACCCCGCCCTGCGCCCGGTGATCAAGCGCCTCGACGACCCCGCCCTCGGCACGTTCGCGATCGACCTGCACGGCCTGATCCCGCCGGGCGAGCGCACGCTGACCATCCGGGTCAGCGACGAGGCCGACGCCACGACGCGCTTCGACTGGACCTGGGAGGTCCGGCCGGTGCTCAGCGACGTGCTGCTGGTCGACGACAGCGTCGGCAACTTCGACCGCGCGTTCTACCACGCGGTCATGGACTCGATCTACGGGCCGGGCGGCTGGTCCCTCTACGAGATCTCCGAGGGGCTGCCCGACCGGATGTGGGTCCTGCTCGAGACCCTGCGCCAGTTCCCGGCGGTGTTCTGGTACACCGGCGCCAGCGCCTCGCCGCGCCTGGCCGCGTCGGCGGAGCTGGTGGCCCAGTACGTGCAGCCCCCCGCCGGCTACGAGCCCGGCAAGCTGCTGCTGGTCTCGCCGGCCCTGATCGGCGTGACGGGCGCGCCGCCGCCCAGCTTCGTGACCAACACGCTGGGCTTCCGGGCCACCCCGGACCAGTCCACCTTCTACATCCCGTCCACGAAGAAGGGGCTGCCGCTGAAAGCCGGCCTGCCGGAACTCGTCTTCACCGGCAACATCTCCGCCGGTGTCGGCATGGCCGCCGTGGACTCCAGCACGACGAAGTACCTCTACCGGATGGAGTACCACCGGTACATCACCAGTCGCCCGGCCAGCCGCCCCTTCGTGGCGGTGCGCAACCCGCCCACGTCGTCCGGGACCCTCGCCAACACGGTGACCGTGACGGTGCAGATGGACTACTGCGCGCCGGCCAGCGGCCTGGCGGTCGTGCGCGCCCTGCTCTCGCAGGAGCTGGGGGTGGTCCTGCCGTGACCGCACTGCTGCAGCCGCGGCGCGCGACGCCGCTCCTGTCGTTCGCGCTGGCGTGCGCGCTGCTCGCCGCCGCGGCCCCGGCCGTCGCCCAGGGCCTGCGCCCCGGCTCCGATACGCAGCGGCCGGCCATGATCAAGGGCTTCGTACGCGACGCGGATGACGGCCAGCCGCTGGCCTACACGAATGTCTACATCGCCAGCTCGAGCATCGGCACCATCGCGCTGCAGGACGGCCAGTTCTACCTGACCGGGTTGCGCCCGGGCACCTACACCGTGCGCGCGTCCTACATCTCCTACGCGCTGGGCTCCGAGACCGTGACGGTGGCCCCGGGCGAGGTGGCCGAGATCGAGTTCCGCCTGGCGGTGGAGGCGATCTACACCGACGCCATCGAGGTCTCGGCGGAGCGCCGGCTCATCGAGATCGAGCGCACGGGCTCCTCGCACCTGCTGACGTCGGAGCAGATGGACGCCCTGCCGCTGGACAACCTGGTCGAGATGATCGCGCAGAAGCCGGGCGTGACGCTGCAGGACAACGAGATCCACATCCGCGGCGGCCGCGCCGACGACACGCAGTTCATCATCGACGGCGTCAGCGTCAACGACCCGCTGGCCGGCGGCGGCTACGGCTACGCCATCGACCCCTCGATCATCAACGAGATCGAGGTGCTCACCGGCGGCTTCAACGCCGAGTACGGGCAGGCCGTGTCGGGCGTGGTCAACGTCTCGACCAAGGAGGGCAGCGAGCGCTGGAGCGGCAAGGCCAGCTGGAAGCGCGACCACTGGGGGGGCGCCGACGCGGCCGTCGAGCCCGACTGGCGGCAGCCTTACGAGCTGGACCGGTCCCAGAACATCGACGTGGTCAAGGCCTCCGTCTCGGGACCGGACCCCCTGAGCGACGCCCTCGGCGCGCTGGGGCTGGACGTGCCCGGCAAGACCTACATGCTGCTGTCCGGCTCGATGGACGTGCGCGACGGCCCCCTGCCGATCTATTCCCGCACGCGGCGGCTCACCTCGCCCATGTACGACTTCGACTGGGCGGCGCCGCGCCAGCAGAACGAGTGGAACGGCATGGCGAAGTGGACCTGGGCCGTCAATCCCCGGCACAAGCTCAACTTCACCATGAACCGGCAGTTCGAGATCAGCCAGGGTTTCGAGCTCGCGGGCGAGGGCTACCCGCGGCCGTTCCAGGACAACCTGGACCGCTACCTCGTCTTCACCAACGAGAGCATCCTGAGCCAGCTCTACTACCGCTGGGTGATCAGCGACAAGGACTACTTCGAGGTCAACTTCGGCCGCAACTTCTCGCGCCAGCACGCCAACATCAACGGCAACGACGATTTCACGACCTACCCGCTCATCAACTCCCCGCCGTCGCCCGCGGGCCTCGCCTTCGGCTCGGCCGACCGCTGGCACGACCACTACGCCGAGTCCTGGAACTTCAAGACGACGTACGCCTGGGTGGCCAACGAGACCAACCAGTTCAAGACGGGCCTGGAGCTGAACTTCACCGAGATGCAGCTGGTGGACCTGCAGTCCTCGCTGGGCTCGCCCCCGCCCGGGAAGCTCGGCATCAAGGAGGACATCTTCAAGGTGCACCCCATCGTGGGCGCCGTCTATTTCCAGGACACGGTCAACTACAAGGGCATGATCGTCAACGCCGGCGCCCGCCTCGACGCCTGGGCGCCGGGCCGCGAAGTCGAGTACGTCATGGACCACTCGGACGACTACCTGTTCATCTACGACGAGATGGCCGAGGAGTTCTACGACAACACCGTCGAGTTCTGCCTGCGCAGCTGGAAGATGCGCGTCTCGCCGCGCCTGGGGGTCAGTTTCCCGGTGACGGACAAGGACAAGTTCTTCTTCAACTACGGCCACTTCTCGCAGTGGCCGCGCTACGCGTACGTCTACCCGCAGCTCCAGTCGCAGACGGCCACCAAGATCCAGCTGCTCGGCAACCCGAACCTCGACCCCAAGATCACCGTGGAGTACGAGACGGGCGTCCAGCACGAGTTCCCCGGGCTGTGGAGCCTGGGCGTGACCTTCTTCAACCGCGACATCTACGGCTACGCCAAGTCGGTCCAGATGAAGCCGGTGAACATCGGCGCCGACGAGACCCCGGACCCGAACGACACCGGCACGGTCACCATCGAGCCCGTGCGCTACTTCAACGGCGATTCGGCGCGCAGCCTGGGCGTGGAGCTGAGCGTCATCAAGCGCACCACCCGCTGGCTGAGCGGCTCGGGCAGCCTCGAGCTCTCGCGCAGCACCGGCACCAACAGCGACGCCGACGAGGCGTACCTGCTGGCCGTCTACGACGAGGCCTACACGCCCACCGCCAGCATCGGCGGGCTGAAGCGCAATCCCCTGCTCTGGGACAAGCCCTGGAAGGTCTCCTGCAACCTCGACTTCACCGTCGAGCGGAAGGACCGCCCCCGCATTTTCGGGTGGACCGTGCCCGCCGACTGGAGCCTCAACCTGCTCTTCCAGGCGGAGGCCGGCCAGCGCTACACCCCGCGCGCCTTCGCCGACCCGGAGAACCCGGTGTTCGGCGAGTACGTCTACGGCGATCCCTACTCGGGGCTGGGGCCGACGAAGCACTCGCTCAACCTGCGCTTCAACAAGTCGTGGGACCTGTCCCGCCGCCAGCGCCTGACGTTCTTCTTCGAGGGCCGCAACGTCTTGAACCACAAGAACTACCGGCGCATCAACCCCTGGACGGGCACGGGCTACCAGGTCGGCGATCTCAACCCGGGCTGGGTCGACAACTACGCCGACTGGTACGGCGAAGAGGGGCCGGTCCTGAACACCTACTCGCGCGAGTACGTCAAGAGCCAGATCGACCCCAGCTACATCGAGGATCCCCGCATGCTCCTGCTGGGGGTGAGCTTCTCATGGTGACCCGCACGAGGAGCACCGGAGCGCGGACGCTGGCGGCGGCGCTGCTGCTGCTGCTGGCCCTGGCCGGTTCCCCGCGGGCGGGGGACGTGCTCGAATTCTACGGCGACGAGAACGTGGGCACCGCCGGCGCCCAGTTCCTGCGCCTGCCGGTGGGCGCGCGGGCCGTCGGGCTGGGCCGCGCCTACGTCGCCTGCGCCGTCGACGGTCCGGCCGCCTTCTGGAACCCCGCGGGCCTCATGCGCACCCCCGGCCTGAGCAACCTGTTCTTCTCCCACGTGGCCTACGCCGCCGACATCGACCTGGAGTACGCCTCCTGCAGCTGGCGCCGCCAGAACTTCGGCTTCGCGCTGTCGGGCTCGATGCTGCGCTCGGGCGAGATCCCGCGCACCGACGAGTTCCACCAGGAAGGGACCGGCGACACCTTCAACGCCAACCAGTTCGTGGTGGCGGCGAGCGTGGCCAAGGCGATGACCGACCGCTTCTCGCTGGGCGGCACCGCCAAGCTCTACCAGGAGAACCTGGACGAGTTCGAGGTGCGCGGCCTGCTCATGGACCTCGGCGTGCTCTACTACACGGGCCTGGGGGACATGCGCGTCGGCTTCGCCGTGCGCAATTTCGGACCCGACCTGCGCCCGGGCGGCCGGCCGCCGCCGCTGGGCCCCGGCTACGCCACGCCGCTGGAATTCCAGAGCTTCCAGGCGCCGACCTCCGGCAGCTTCGGGCTGGCCTACACCTGGCGCCTGGGGAGCGCAACGACCCTGCTGACGACGTCCGACTTCCACCACCCCACCGACGCCTCCGAGAGCTTCCGCGCCGGCGCCGAGCTGGGGCTGGCCGAGCGCCTGCTGCTGCGCGGCGGCTTCGAGACCAACCGCGTCGAGGGCGGCCTCGGGGCGGGCTTCGGCGTGAACCTGGCGCGCGACCAGTGGCGGATCCGGCTCGACTACGCCGTCAGCGACATGGGCGCCTTCGGCACGATCCACCATCTGTCCATCGATCTGTCGCCCCTGCCCGACGGAAGGAGGCGGCGATGACCCGTCTGCGCACGGACGGCCGCGCGGTCTGCCTGCTGCTGGCGGCGCTGCTGGCGGCTGCGGCCGTGGGCTGCGGCGTCAAGATCACCGCGCCGCGGGCCGTGGGCCTGTTCTCGACCAACGCCTACACGACCGATACGCTGTTCGTCGACGCGAACGCGCGGCAGCTGGTCGTGGCCATCGGCCGCCTCTTCGTCGTGGGCGCCGACGGCAGCCTGGTCAAGCGCACACTGGACTACGAAGAGCATTCGCGCGTCGACGGGTTCTCCAACCCCGTCGCCGTCTGCACCGACGAGGACGCCCGCCTGGTCTTCGTCTGGGAGGCGGGCGCGAACCGGCTCAGCGCGTTCCAGACCTCCGACCTGTCGCCGGTCGGGTCAGCGACGCTGACGACCGTGCAGCGGGTCACCCACCTCCACGCCAGCAAGACCGGCATGACGGAGCTGGCGCCGGACGCCGAGACCTTCCTCTACCTCGCCGACCCCGATTCCGGCGTGGTCCACCGCTTCGCCTGGTATGCGGGCGGCGACATGGCCCCGATGGGCATCCTCTGTCGCGACGAGGGCCTGTCGACGCGCGCCGTCCACGTGCCCGCCGGCATGCTGAGCGACGAGACGGGCATGCTGCTGATCTGCGACGCCGACACCGCGCGCAACTGGGTCACCCGCTTCGATCCGACGCCGGACCTGACGGACGTCGCCGCAACTCCCGAAGGGCCGCACCCCTGGCGCGGCCTGGCCGTGGTCTTCGCCCTGGAGGGCTGCGAGCCCCAGCCGCAGTCCGCCTACACCCTCGGCGACGCGCAGAGCTGCGAGGACGCCACCTGGGTCGGCGGCCCCAGCGACGAGCCGGGGGAGTTCGACGCGCCCACGGCCCTGGCGAGCGACGGCCAGGGCCGGATCTTCGTGGCGGACACCGGCAACGACCGCGTGCAGATCTTCTCGGACCGCGGCGAATTCGAGATGACCTTCCGGGACACCAGCCGGACCTCGGACCCGGTCGCCATCGGCGTGGTCGACGTGCGGATCGCCGGCGGCGGCGTCAACTACGGGGCCTACGTGTTCACGCTCTCGGGCGCCGACGGCACGGTGCGCCGCTTCATCTCCTACGACCACTACATGTCGCTGAACGACGAACCGCCGCCGCCGCCGAACTAGGCCGGCCGCGGCCAGCGACGCGGCTCCCGGGGGGGACGACGCATGGCCGGACAGCAGCAGACCGCCGGCGGCCGCGACGACGTGCCGTTCTACCTCTCCATCTCGGGCAACATCGGCGTGGGCAAGTCGACCGTCTGCTCCATGATGGGCGAGGCGCTGGGGTGGCCCGCCTACTACGAGCCGGTCGCCGACAACCCCTACCTCGAGGACTACTACCGGGACATGCCCCGCTGGGCCTTCCACCTGCAGATCTACTTCCTGAGCAAGCGGTTCGAGGTCCAGAAGGACATCATCGAGCGGGGCACCTCCGCGGTGCAGGACCGCACCATCTACGAGGACGTCGAGATCTTCGCGCCGGTGCTGCACCGGCGCGGCGCCATGGACACCCGCGACTACGAGAACTACCGCGAGGTCTTCCAGAACATGATCTCGTTCCTGAAACCGCCGGACCTGGTGCTCTACCTGCGCTGCTCGCCCGACGTGGCCATGGCCCGCATCGGCGACCGCGGCCGCGACTGCGAGAAGACGATCCCCCGCGACTTCATCGTCGAGCTGCACGAGGCCTACGAGGACTGGGTGCCCCGCGCCCGCGGGATCTGCCCGGTGCGGGTCATCGACACCGAGCGGATCAACCTGCGCGACGACCGCGACGCCCAGCGCGCGCTGCTGGACGACATCCGCGCCCTGCACGCGGCCAAGCGCGGCCGCGCCGACCGGGAGGCGAAACGATGAGCGTCGGACGGCGAAGCGATCTGCTGCGGGGCTCCCGCATCCCCGACGACGTGCTGCGCGAACTGCCCAAGACCGACCTGCTGCGCCACCTGGACGGCAGCCTGCGGCCGGGCACTTTCCGCGAACTGGCCCGCGCCCGGGGCTGGGAGGTGCCGGACGGGGACCGCGCCCTGCTCGCCCGCTACTTCCCGGTGGATCCCGAGAGCTGCCAGCGGCACTTCGTGAACTTCTTCGACCGCACGACCGAGGTCCTGCAGCGGGCCGACGACCTGGCGCGCGTCGCCCGCGAGACGGTCGAGGACGCCGCCGCAGACGGCTGCTGGTACCTGGAGGTCCGCTTCTGCCCGCTGCGCCACGTGAACGAGGGGCTCTCTCCGGACGACGTCGTGATCGCCGTGCGCCGTGGCCTGGACGAGGCGACCGCCGCCACGGGCGTGCAGGCCGGCATCATCATCACGGGCATCCGCACCATCAGCCCCGACGCGTCGATGCAGCTGGCCGAGCTGGCCGTGCGCTGGAAGGGCCGGGGCGTGGTCGGCTTCGACCTGGCCGGCACGGAGCGGGACTTCCCCGCCAAGGACCACCGCGAGGCGTTCTACCACATCATGAACCACAACCTCGCCGCGACCATCCACGCCGGGGAGGGGTTCGGCCCCGAGTCCATCCACCAGGCCCTGCACTACTGCGGCGCCAACCGCATCGGGCACGGCACGCGCTTGCACGAGGACCAGGATCTGCTAGCCTATGTGAACGACCTGCGGATCCCGCTGGAACTGTGCCTGACCAGCAACGTGCTGACGGGGGTGGTCCCGTCGGTCGGGGAGCATCCGCTGCGCCGCTATCTGGAGCTGGGCCTGCGCGTGACGCTCAACACGGACAACACGCTGTTCGCCCGCACGTCGCTGCTGTCGGAGCTGCGCCGGGCCGTGGATGCCTTCGACCTGAACCTGCTGGAGACCGAGACCTTGCTGCTCAACGGTTTCAAGAGCGCGTTCCTGCCGCAGGCGGTCAAGGCCGACCTGATCCGCGAGGCCGCCGGCGCCTTCCTGTCCCTGCGCGACAAGTTCGGCCTCGACGAGCTGGAGATCGTATGAGCGGGGATCGCCCGTCCGCGCGCGCCGCCCTTCTCAGCGACCTCTGGCGCGACCGCGTGCAGGAGGCCGCCGTCTGGCTGCGCGAGCGCGGCTTCACCGGCGGGACCGGGCTGATCCTGGGCAGCGGCCTGGGCAACTTCGTCGATGCGGTGAGCGAGCCGCGCGCGATCGACTACGCCGCGATCCCCGGCTGGGCGACGACCACCGTGGCCGAGCACCGCGGCCGCCTGGTGGCCGGCCAGGCCGGCGGCCGGGACGTGGTCGTCATGCAGGGCCGCCTGCACCCCTACGAGGGCCTGCCCTGGGACGCGCTGCTGCTGCCCACGGCGGTGCTGGCCTGCCTGGACGTGGAAACCGTCGTGGTGACCAACGCCGCGGGCGGCCTGAACCGCTTCTACCTCCCCGGCGACCTCATGGTGATCCGCGACCAGCTCGACCTGCACCTGCAGGACCCCCTGCGGGGCCTGCTGGCCGACCCCGCGCCGCCGGCCGCGGCGCCGGGCCGGGGCGCGCGGCCGCACGCCCTCTACGACGAGCGGCTGGCCCGCGAGCTGCTGGCGGCCGGCGCCGCCACGGGCGTACCCCTGCACGCGGGCGTCTACGGCAGCATGTGGGGGCCCGCCTACGAGACCAAGGCGGAGATCGGCATGCTGCGCCGGGCCGGCTGCGACGCCGTGGGCATGTCGACGGCCCCGGAGACGTCCCTGCTGGCGGCTCTGGGCGTGCGCGTGGTCGGACTGTCCTGCATCACCAACCCCGCCCGGGAGGTGGGGCAGCCGGAACTGTCGCACCAGGATGTCGTTGAAGCGGGCGCGATGGTGCGGGACCGCATGGCCCGCCTGCTGCTGGATTTCCTGCCGCGCCTGGGCTGAGCCCGGGCGCGTTCCTCGAGGAGGGAGCGACCATGTTCGACGTCACGTTCATGCTGCTGATCCCGGTGGTCATCTTCGCGCTCTGGGCGCAGTACCGGGTCAAGTCCACCTACGCCAAATACTTGCGCGTGCCATCCGCGCGCGGTCTGACCGGGCAGGAGGCGGCCCGCCGCCTGCTGGACGCCGGCGGGCTTTCGTCGGTGGGCATCGAACGCATCGACGGCGAGCTGACCGACCACTACGACCCCCGCAAGCGCGTGCTGCGCCTGAGCGCGTCCAACTTCGAGGGCCGCAGCGTCGCCGCCCTGGGCGTCGCCTGCCACGAGGCGGGTCACGCCCTGCAGCACGCCCGCGGCTACGTGCCGTTGCAGATCCGCCAGGCCATCTGGCCGGTGGCCGGCTTCGGCAGCACCCTGGCCATGCCCCTGTTCTTCATCGGGTTCCTGTTCCACTTCCCGGTGCTCATGGACGTGGGCATCCTGGTCTACGCCGTGGCGGCGGTGTTCACGCTGGTGACCCTGCCGGTCGAATTCGACGCCAGCCACCGCGCCGTGCAACTGCTGACGACCCACGGTATCGTCTCGACGCAAGAGCGCGGGCAGGTGAGCGCGGTGCTCAACGCCGCCGCGCTGACCTACGTCGCGGCCGCCCTGATGGCCGTGACCCAGCTCGTGCGGCTGCTGCTGTTGCGCGGGCGCCGCTGACCGGCGGCCGCAACCCGGGGCCCGAACCGCGAACCGGGGTCGCCCGCGGCGACCCGACCTGGAGGACCGCATGCGCCGCAAGCTCGTCGCCGGCAACTGGAAGATGAACCTGGGACCCGCCGCCGCGACGAAGCTGGCGCGCCAGGTGGCCCTCGGCGTGCCCGGCCTGGACGGGCCGCCCGAGGTGCTGGTCTGCCCGCCCTTCGTCTCGATCCCCGCCGTGGCCGCCGTCCTGAAGGGCAGCGCCGTGCTGCTCGGCGCCCAGAACTGCGCCGTCGAGGACGCGGGCGCCCATACCGGCGAGGTCGCGGCGCCCATGCTGAGCGAGGCCGGGGCGACCCACGTCATCGTCGCCCACTCCGAGCGGCGGACCCGCCAGCGCGAGACCGACGACGAGTTCGTGCACAAGATCGACCGCGCCCACGCGGCCGGCCTCACGGCCATCTTCTGCTACGGCGAGCGCATCGAGGAGCGGCGCGCCGGACGCGAGCGCGACGTGGTCCGCGCCCAGCTCGCGGGCGTGCTGCCGCGCCTCGCGGCGCCCACGCCGGCGAACCTGGTGCTCGCCTACGAGCCCGTCTGGGCCATCGGCACCGGCGAGACGGCGACCCCGCAGCAGGCCCAGGAGATCCACGCCTTCTCGCGCGGCATCGTGGCCGAGCTGCTGGGCAACGACGCGGCCGCCCGGATGCGGATCCTCTACGGCGGCAGCATGAAGCCCGACAACGCGGCCGAACTGATGCGCCAGCCCGACATCGACGGCGGCCTGATCGGCGGCGCCAGCCTGAAGGCCGACGATTTCCTGGCGATCGTGCGCGGCGCCCTCTGAAGTCCTGAACACGGGAGACGGACATGTACCGACGCCTCCAGCGCCCGGCCGCCGTCGCGGCGTGCGCTTTGCTGATCGCGATCGTGACCGCGGCGCTCGCCGCCGCCGGCGATCCCGCTTTCCCCGACCTGCCGCCCGGCGCCGAGGTCCTGCGTCTGGAGAACGGCCTGCAGGTGGTGCTGCTGCCCAACCCGGCGCAGCCCATGGCGGCGGTGCTGACCCAGGTGCGGGTCGGCTCGGCGTACGAGGACTTCCGCACCAGCGGCATGAGCCACATGCTCGAGCACCTGCTGTTCAACGGCACCGCGACGATGACCCAGGAGGAGCTGTACGCCGCCGCCGACCGCGCCGGCGCCTGGAACAACGCCCACACGAGCGACTTCTTCACGAACTTCATCATGATCGTGCCGTCGGGGAAGCTGGCCGAGGGCGTGGCCCTGCAGGCCGGGATGCTGTTCCACTCCACGCTGCCGGCCGACAAGTTCGAGAAGGAGCGGGGCATCGTCGTGGGCGAGCTCGTCCAGGCGCGCGACCGCGACGACGACCCCGCGGGCGGGATCATCCGCGAGGCCGCCTTCGCGGGCAGCAGCCTCGCGCTGCCGACCCTCGGCACCCTGAGCACGATCGAGCACCTGAACCGCGACGACGTCGACGCCTTCTACCACAACCACTACGTGCCCAACAACATGATCACCACGGTGGCCGGCGGCTTCGACCGCGACGCCGTCCTGGCCCTGCTGCGTGAGCACTTCGGCGCCGTGCCGCCCGGCACCGTGCAGCGGCCGCCGCTGACCGCCGCGCCGCCGGTGGGCGACGGGAACGTGGTCACCCGGCGGGCCGGGGATACGCACGTGCTGGCGCTGGTCTACGAGGCGCCCGGCTACGGCGCCGACGACTACTTCGCCTTCGAGGCCCTGACCGGTCTGCTGGACGCGCCCGCGACCGGCGTGCTGGCGCAGGCCTACGCGAAGCTGCCCGAGGACCGCCGCCCCGGCGTGTCGACGTGGTGGGACCGGGCCGACGGCTTCGCGCGCCTCACGCTGCGCCTGGACCTGCCGGCCGAAGCCGACCCGGCCCTCTACCGCAGGCTGACCGTGGAGGCCCTGGCCGCGGCCGCGAAGAAGGGCTTCGCGGCGGACGACGTCACCGAGATCGTGCGCGGGCGCGCCACCGCGACGCTGCTCGAGCGCGAGCAGCTGCGGATGCTCGCGATCACGGCCGCCGAGCCCCTGACCCTGGGCGGCCCGGACCACTTCCTGGGCTACCTCGACCGGCTCGCCGCCGTGACGCCCGCGCAGATCGCGCAGGCCCTCGCGCGCCACCTCGTCGGGCGGCCGCACCTCGCGGTGCACGTGCTGCCCGCGGCGGCGGCCGACGCCGGAGCGGCCGGGGAGGCCGTGGCGTTGGAGCGTTCGGTCCTGGCCAACGGGACGGTGCTGGTCACGCTGCGCAATCCCGTCTCGCCGCTGTTCGCCGCGCACGTCGCGGTGCGCAACCGCGCGGGCCTGGACGGGGACCGGCCCGGCGCCCTGAACCTCCTGCACCGGCTGCTGCGCAGGGGCACGCGGGACTGCGGAGCGGAGTGCCTCGCTCACCGCCTCGGCGCGCTGGGCGCCGAACTGAAGCTCGTCGACGATCCGAACATCCCGATGGACGACTACTACACCGGCGGCCGCTTCTCCTGGGTCCGCCTGGAGACCGGCGCCGACGTCGGGCCCGAGGCCCTGACCCTGCTGCTCGGCCTGCTGCGCGAGCCGTCCTTCGCGGCGGCCGACGTCGCCGCCGAACAGGCGGCCCAGCAGGAGATCCTGCAGCGCCAGGCGGGCAGCGCCGGCCAGCGCGCGCGCCGGCTGTTCGCCGACACCCTCTACGGGAACCACCCGCTGTCCCGCGCGCCCGAAGGCGTGCCCGGCTCCCTGGACGGCCTCGACCTCGCCACGCTGAAGGACCTCCACCGCCGCGCCTTCGCGCCGGCGAATCTGGTGGTGACCGTGGTGTCGCCGCTGGCCCACGCGCAGGTCGCCGCGCTGGTGGAGGCGCACCTGCCCGCCCGCGGCGGGCCGGCCCCCGCCCTGCCGGCCCTGCCGGCCACGGCGCAGGACGCCCGCGTGACCGCGACGGCCGGCGGGCCCATGGCCGCGATCCGCACGGGCTCGCTCTTCGCCGTCGATCCCGCCGACGCCCCCGCTCTGCAGATGCTGGTGGACGTGCTGTCGGACCGCATCGCGATGGACCTGCGCGAGACGCGCGGCCTGAGCTACAGCACCGGCGCCGGCGTGGAGATCCACGGCGCCGAGGCGGCCCTGGAGGCCTGGCTCAACCCGCCGGCGGCGCGGCTGGAGGAAGGCGAACAGGCGCTGCTGGAAGCGTTGCGCGGCTTCGACGCCGCGACGGTCACGCAGGCCGAACTGGACAAGGCGCGCGGGGCGCGGGCCGGCCGCCTGATGATGCGGCGCCTGGCGAGCATCAGCCAGGCCTACTACCTGGCGACGGCCGAGCTCGACGGTCGGGTCGAGGGCTACCTGACGTCGCTCGCGGAACACGACACCGTGACGCTGGACGACCTCGTGCGCGTCGGCGGGAAGTACCTGAAGAACCGGCCGCTGGTGACCGCGGTCGCGAACTGATCCGATGACGGGGAGGACCATGATCCGCAGAGCGACGATCCTCGGCGTGAGCCTGCTGGCCGCGGCCGTCGCTGCGGCAGGCGACCTGCCGGTCATCCGCCACGACGTGCAGGTGCGCTTCGACCTGCCGGCCAACCGCGTCGACGTGACGGACCGCCTGACCGTGCCCGCCGGCGTCGACACCCTGCTGCTGAACGCGGGCGTGGCGCTGCAGAGTCTGTCGCGCCGCCATCCCGACGGCTCGGGCGAGCAGCAGGAGCCCGCCGCCGCGATCGGGGAGACCGCGCCGCCCGACACGGCGATCTTCCGCCTGCCGGTCAACCCCGGCGGCAACCCGCTCACCGCGGGCGAAGAGATGCTGGTCACGCTCGCGTACGCCGCCCGCTGGGCCGAGTCCACCGCCGGCGTCGCCTTCTCCCGCGAGAACGTCGGCCGCGAGATCCAGGCCACGATCGCCGACGAGGGGATCTACCTGGCCGCGTCCAGCTACTGGCTGCCGCTGGCCGACAAGGCGCTGCACACCTACCGCCTGAAGATCGTCACGCCCGCCGGCTGGGAGCCGCTGACCCAGGGCGAGCGCACGCAGCGCCTGGAGAAGGACGGCCAGCTGACGACCGTCTGGGAGTCCGATGCGCCCAGCGACGGTCTCACCCTGATCGCCAACCGCTACCTGGTGACCGAGCGCGACTTCGGCGGCGTCCTGGGCGCCACCTACTTCCTCGCGGACGAACCGGCGCTGGTCGAGACCTACCTGGAGCGCACCGGCGCCTACCTCGAGATGTACCGCGCGATGATCGGCCCGTATCCCTTCACGCGCTTCACCACGGTCGAGAACTGGTTCCCCACGGGCTACGGCATGCCCGGCTGGACCCTGCTCGGCGGCCAGGTGCTGCGCCTGCCGTTCATCCCCACCACGAGCTTCGGCCACGAGATCGCCCACAACTGGTGGGGCAACTCGATCTTCGTCGACGCCGAACGCGGCAACTGGTGCGAGGGGCTGACCGTCTACTGCGCCGACTACCACTACAAGGAGCTGGAGTCGCCCGCGGCGGCGCGCGAATACCGCCGCACCCTGCTGAAGGACTACGCCGCCTACGTCCGCGACGGGCGCGACCTGCCGCTGCGGGACTTTCGCGAGCGCCACAGCGGCGCCACGCGGGCCGTGGGCTACGGCAAGTCGATGATGGTCTTCCACATGATCGACGAGGCGATCGGCCGCGAGGCCTTCCTGGCCGCGCTGCGCGAGGTCGCCCGCACGCACCTGTTCCGCGAGGCGTCCTGGGACGACTTCCTGGCGGCCTTCGCGTCGCACGGCGCCCGCGACCTGACGGCCTTCGGCGAGACCTGGCTGGGCCGCGCCGGCGCGCCGCTGCTGCGCCTGGAAGCGGCCGCCCGCGACGGCGACCGCGTCACGGTGACGCTGACCCAGGACGCGGCGGCGGACGGCTCCGCGTGGCCGCTGCGGGTGCCGGTCACGGCCGCGACTCCCGCGGGCCCGGTCACCGCGATCTTGGAAATGGACGGTCCCCGCGCCGTCCACGCCTGGACGGCGCCCGGCGCGACTGCGGTCCAGGTGGATCCCGATTATCATGTCTTCAGGCGTTTGCATCCCGAGGAGATCGAGCCGACCCTCAGCCAGATCCTCGGCGATCCCGCGCCCCGCTTCGTCCTGCCGGCGGGACCGCTGGCCGGGGCGGCGGCGGCGTTCGCCGCGGACTGGGTCGAGGCGGGCGAGGCCGTCGTCGTGGACGCCGCTGCGGACCCCGAGGGCCACAGCCGGATCCTGGTGAACCCGGACGGCGCCACGGCGCAGTCGCTGCTGCCGGCGCCGGCGCAACTCGCGGGCGGGCTGCTGTACCTGAACGGGCAGCGCATCGATCTCGCGACCAACGACGCGGTTCTGGCCGTGCCTGCTCCCGGCCGGCCGGGAGCCGCCGACCTGCTGGTCTTCTGCCGCTCCGGCGACCGCCTGGCGGCGCTGGCCGGACGACTGAGCCATTACGGCAAGTATTCGCACCTCGTGTTCCCCGTCCGGGGAGCCGCGCTCAAGGGCAACTGGGAGGCTGCGGCCTCGCCCCTGCGCGCGGATCTGCCCGGCAAGTCGAAGGAGAGATGACATGCATAAGAAGATGATGTTCGCGATGCTGACCACGGCGGTCCTGGCCATGGTCCTGGGCGGTTGCGGCATGAGCCGGACCCAGAAGGGCGCCGTGATCGGCGGCGCGGCGGGCGCCGTCGTGGGCGGCCTCATCGGCTCCTACCTCGACAACCAGGCGCGCGAGATGGAGGAGATCGAGGGCGCCGAGGTCCAGCGCCAGGGCGACGAGCTGAGGGTCACCTTCGACAACGCGATCCTGTTCGACTACGACTCGTCGGCCCTGAAGACCGCATCCCAGGACCAGTTGACCGAAGTCGCCGACGTGCTCTCGCGCTACCCGGACACCGACATCATGGTCCTCGGGCACACCGACAGTTCGGGTTCGGACGACTACAACCAGGCGCTCAGCGAACGCCGCGCTTCCGCGGTCCGCGGCTTCCTGATGGGCGCCGGCGTGGCCTCGAGCCGCATCACCGCCCGCGGCTACGGCGAGACCGCCCCGGTCGCCGACAACGGCTCCGAGTCCGGCCGCGCGCAGAACCGCCGCGTGGAGCTTAACGTCCAGGTCAACGAGGAATTCCGTCAGCGCGCCGCCGAGCAGGGCTGATCCGCAACCGATACGAGGCGGGCGGCGTCGACGCCGCCCGCCGCCACCCTCGACCGCACAACCAGGGAGCGAACCGTGAACACGTACGAGAGCCTGCAGCCCAGGTCCGTCTGGAGCATCTTTGCCGAACTGTCCCGCATCCCCCGCGGCTCCGGCAACGAGACTGCGGTCCTGGACATGCTCAAGGCCTGGGCCGACGCCCGCGGCCTGAAGTGGACCCAGGACAAGGTCGGCAACCTCCTGGTGCGCATCCCGGCCACGCACGGCCGCGAGAAGGCGGCGCCGGTGCTCGTGCAGGGCCACGTCGACATGGTCTGCGAGAAGAACGGCGCCACGAAGCACGACTTCACCAGGGACCCGATCAAGCTGCTGGTCGCCGACGGCTGGGTGACGGCCGACGGCACGACCCTGGGCGCGGACAACGGCATCGGAGTGGCCATGGGCCTGGCCCTGGCCGAGGAGAAGGGCCTGTCGCACCCGCCGGTGGAGGTGCTGCTGACCGTCGACGAGGAGCGCGGCCTGACCGGCGCGGCCGGCGTCGAGCCGGGCTTCTTCACCGCCCGCCGCATGATCAACCTCGACTCCGAGGAGGACCGCTCCCTGTTCATCGGCTGCGCCGGCGGCCGCGACTCGATCATCACCGTGAAGAACAAGAAGAGCGCCCTGGGCAAGGGGCTCGCCGGCTACAAGGTTGCGGTTTCCGGTCTCAAGGGCGGCCACTCCGGCCTGGACATCGACAAGAACCGCGGCAACGCGATCGTGATCCTCGCGCGCCTGCTGCTGGCCGCGCGCGACACGGTGCCCTTCAAGCTCGTCGACATCGAGGGCGGCAGCATGCGCAACGCCATCCCGCGCGAGGCCACCGCCCGCGTGGCGGTGCCCGAGGCGCAGACCGGCGCCTTCAAGAAGCTCATCGACAAGGCGGCGGCGCGCATCGTGGCCGAGGAACTCGCCGGCATCGACGACCAGGCGGTCGTGAAAGTCTCCAAGTCCAAGGTGGACAACAACCTGGGCGGCAACTGCACGCTGCGCGTCCTGCGCCTGCTCGAAGCCCTGCCCAACGGCGTGCTGGCCATGAGCCGCGCGATCCCCGGCCTGGTCGAGACCAGCTCCAACGTGGGCGTCGTCAGGACCAAGGGCGGCACGGTGGAGATCGTCTGCTGCAGCCGCTCCTCGAACATGTCGGCCCTGGACGGCCTCGTGCAGCGGCACCGGTCCCTCGTCGGCCTGCTGGACGACCGCGCCGAGATCGTGCAGCCCGAAGGCTACCCCGGCTGGCAGCCGAACCCGACCTCGCCCCTGGTGCAGGCCACGGCGCGCTCCTACGAGCGGATCTTCAAGGTCGTGCCGGAACTCAAGGCGATCCACGCCGGGCTCGAGTGCGGACTGCTCACCGAGAAGTACCCGGACCTGGACATCGTCTCCTTCGGTCCGGACATCCACGGCGCCCACTCGCCCGACGAGAAGGTGAGCGTGGCTTCGGTCGCGAAGGTCTGGCAGCTGTTCACCGGGGTGATGAGCGAGCTCTAGAGCGGGCGGCTCTCGCCGACACGGAAGCGGCCCCTGCTCGCCGGAGCAGGGGCCGCTCTTGTGAAGGGAGTCGAGGGGTCACTCGCGGGGGTCGCGCGGCCGGTCGTCGTCCCACTCGCCGTCCCCTTCCAGGGCCGCGGCCCGCCGCACGGCGTCGCGGAAGTCGCGGACGCGCTCGTCGCCGCGCAGGTCCCGGGCCAGGTCGTCGGCCAAAGGGACCAGGTCGGCGATCCGGTGGTCCTTCGCCCAGAAGCTGTGCCGCAGGATCTCGGCGAACTCCGCCACGGCGGCCTGCAGGCGGAACCGCTCCGGCGCGGCGGCGAAGCTGCGCGAGAGGTCTTCCAGGCCGACCCGCTGCTCGATCTCGCGGACCACGCCGCGGCCGCGGCCGGCGGGCTCCTCGTAGCGGACGCGCACGGTCGCGAGGCGGGGGGCGCGGCGCCGCGCGAGCGGGTCGGGCCGGTCGTCGTCGCGCACGAGCTTCAGCTCGTAGAGCGCGGTCACGGTGTGGCCGGCGCCGACCTCGCCCGCGTCCACGTCGTCGTTGCGGAAGTCGCGGTCGGCGACGTCGCGGTTCTCGTAGCCCAGCAGGCGGTAGCGGTCGACCGTCGCGGGGTCGAACTCCACCTGGATCTTCGCGTCGCGGGCGATGACCTGCAGGGTGGCGGTCAGGTTCTCGCGGAAGACGCGCTCGGCCTCCTCGAGGCGGTCCACGTAGGCGTAGTTGCCGTCGCCGGTGTCGGCCAGCCGCTCCATCAGCACGTCGTTGTAGTTGCCCATCCCGAAGCCCACCGTCGACAGGTAGATGCCGCGGTCCGACTCGCGGCGGACGCGCGCCAGGATGTCGTCGGCCGCGGTCTCGTCCATGTTGGCCACGCCGTCCGAGCACAGGACCAGGCGGTTGTTGGCGCGGTCGTCGTAGTGGCGGCGCGCCATGTCGTAGGCCTGCCCGAGGCCGGCCGCGGCGTTGGTGCTGCCCTCGGGCCGCAGGCGCTCGACGGCGTCGAGGATCGTGCCGCGGCGGGAGGCGTCCACCGGCTCGAGGACCGTGCGCGCGTCCGAACCGTAGACCACGATGCCCACCCGGTCGCCCTCGCCCAGCTCGTCCACCAGGATGCGCAGGGAGCGCTTCACCAGCTCCAGGCGGTTCTCCTGGTCCATCGAGCCGGACACGTCGATCACGAACACCAGCTGCGACGGGCGACGCCGCTGCGGGCTCACGTCGCGGCCCTGCACGGTCAGCCGCAGCAGGTGGTAGCCGTCGCGGAACGGGGCCGGCGAGCCGTCGGCGTGGATCGCGAAGACGTCGTCGCGCTGGGGCGCGAAGCCGGCGTCGAAGGCGTTGACGAACTCCTCGACCCGCACCGCCGCCGCTGGCGGCAACTGGTTGCGGGACAAGTAGTTGCGCGTGACGGTCCACGACGCCTCGTCCACGTCCACCGCGAAGGTCGACAACCGGTCGTCCTCGACGGCGATGAAGGGGTTCACGCCCGCGTGCTCGAAGTACATCAGCTCGTAGGCTTCGCCGTTGGGCGGGGTGGTGCCGCCGGTGACCGAGCCGGAGCGGGCGGCCGCCTCGGCAGGGCGCTCGATGCGCAGCTTGGCTTCGCCGGAGCGGCCGCCGCGGGCCTGCTCCACCGAGTCGATGGCGTAGTCGTGGAGCGTGCCGCCTGAGAAGGACTGCGTCGTCGCGGCGTTCCCGGACCCGAAATTGTCCGTCTCCGCCTCGCCCACGAACTCCCGGAACTCCCGTGTCATGACCATCTCGTCGGGTGGCAGCGTCCTGTCGTCGATTTGTAGGACGTCGACGGCTCCGGAGGGTGCGGCCGGGCCGGTCGCCGCGGCGACCGGACCGGAGGTGTCCTTGTCGCGGCTCGCGGGGAGCACGGAAGCCGCGTCCGCCGTCTTGCGCTCGTTCGTGCGAGCATCGCCAACCGCCGACGCGGGGACGGTCTCGATCCGGCTGGTGGCGGGCGCCGTCACGATCTCCCGTACGGCGGGTACGGTCGGGTTCGCTGTGTAGTGCTTCAACGGCGTCGGCGGGTCGTTCCGCACCACGAGCAGCACCAGCGCCGCGACCGCCAGGGTCCCCACCGCTCCGGTCGCCGGCAACAGCAGGGGGCGACGGCGGCGCCGGGGGGGGGCGGCGTCGGCGATCCGCCGCCACAGGTCCTCACGCTCGTGATCGGTGAGCTGGTGCGCGTTCTTATCGAGATGGCTCTTCATGACCGGCCTCCTCGGATGACGTCCAGGTCGCCGCTGGCGGCCTGGAGCGATGCCCGCATGCTCTGGCACGCCCGGTGGTGGTGGACCCGCGCGGTGGCCTCGGCGCAGCCGAGGCACGCGGCGACCTCGCGGAACGGGAGTTCCTCGAGTTCCCGCAGCAGCAGGGCCGCCCGCTGCTGCGCGGGCAGCCGCATCAGGGCCGCCCGGAAGGCGGGATCCACGACGGTGTCCACGGGTTCGGGGGGCGTGACCTTCAGGTCGGAGGCGGTGTCGAGGGCGAACGTGCGCAGGTGCCCGAGCCGGCGGCGCAGCCCGCGCCGCCAGTCCAGGGTCTTGCGCAGGGCGATGGCGCGCAGCCAGCCGAGCACCGGGGCCTCGCCCCGGTACGTCGACATGCTGCGCATCGCCGTGACGTAGGTCTCCTGCAGCAGGTCCAGCGCGGTGTCGCGATCACCGGTCTGGTAGCACAGGAAATTGAAGAGCGGCCGGCTGGTCTCTTCGTAGAGGGTCCGCCAGGTCTTCTCGTGGTCCCGTGCCGTGTCGCGCTCGACGGTCAAGGCGTGTCGTCCTGAGGGTTCCGCGTTCATGGTGTCCACCTCCGTTCACCCACCAGGACGTCCGTGGCGGGCGATCCGTTTACACGGGGGGAGGCTAGCCATGAGGAAGCGGGCGGGGCGGGTCGGCGTCAAGCGCGGAAACGGCGGCGGCGGCCCCCCGGGGGACCGCCGCCGCACCGTTGTCGCACTGTCGTCGCCGGCAGGGGCTAGACCCGGCCGCGCAGGCGGCAGGCCTCGGCCACGCGCTGGATGGCGATCATGTACGCCGCGTCGCGCATCGGAACGTTCTGGGTCTCGGCCAGGTCGGCCACGCCGTGGAAGGCCTTGGTCATGATGGCGTCGAGGCGCTCCAGGACCTCGTCCTTGGGCCAGAAGTAGTTCATGTTGCACTGGACCTGCTCGAAGTACGAGCAGGTCACGCCGCCGGCGTTGCACAGGAAGTCGGGGATCGTGTAGACGCCATTGGCGAACAGGATCTCGTCCGCCTCGGGCGTGGTCGGGCCGTTGGCGCCCTCGGCTATGAACTTCACGCGCTTGCCGATCTTCTTGACCGTCTCGGCGTTGACCTGGTTCTCCAGGGCGCAGGGCAGCAGGATGTCGACGTCCTGCTCGACCCAGGCGTCGCCCGGCAGCACCTCGTAGCCGGCGGCCTTGGCCTTGGCCTTGTCGATGCCGCCGAAGCGGTCCGCCATGCCCTGCAGCTCGTGCAGGTCGATGCCGGACGTCTTCTTGAAGGTGTAGCTGGTCTGGTCGCCCTGGTCCCAGCTCGAGACGCAGATCGCGCGGCCGCCCAGCTTCGTGTACAGCTCGACGCCGTACTGGGAGACGTTGCCGAAGCCCTGGAAGGAGGCCGTGGTCTTGGCGATGTCGACGCCCTTGCGCTTCAGCGCCTCGCGCAGCGTGTAGACGACGCCGTAGCCGGTCGCCTCGGTGCGGCCCTCGCTGCCGCCCATGCCCAGGGGCTTGCCGGTGATCATGCCGGGGAAGTGGCCGCGGTGGATCTTCTCGTACTCGTCCATCATCCACAGCATGTGCTGGCCGTTGGTCATCACGTCGGGAGCGGGCACGTCCTGGACCGGGCCGATGTTGCCGGCGACCTGCTGCACCCAGCCGCGGCACAGCGCTTCCTGCTCGCGCTGGGACAGGTGGTGCGGATCGCAGATGACGCCGCCCTTGCCGCCGCCCAGCGGGATGTTGACCACGGCGCACTTCCAGGTCATCCAGGTGGCCAGGGCGCGCACCGTGTCGACGGTCTCCTGGGGGTGGAAGCGGATGCCGCCCTTGCAGGGGCCGCGCGCATCGTTGTGCTGCACGCGGAAGCCGCGGAAGATCTTCATGCTCCCGTCGTCCATGCGGACCGGGATGCTGAACTGGAACTCGCGGTCGGGGTTGCGCAGCAGATCCCGCGTCGCCTGGTCGAGGCCCAGCATTTCGGCCACACGGTCGAACTGCTGCTGAGCCATCGCGAAAGCGTTGAACGACTTGTCGGCCATGTCCTCGCTCCTCGATGAGAAACGTCTCTAGTCCGCGCTTGGCTCGGTGCGGGGCCCGGCACCGGCCTCCCGGGCCGGGATGGCTCGGGAGCGCGTCGCGGGAGCGGTTGCGCCGCCGCCGCAGTCCAAATCTAGGCTCCGGGGGCAGGTCGTCCAAAGAAAAACAGGTGCCGCGGGGCGGGCGCGGCGTGAACGATTCACGGGCGGTGGTCGGGTCCGGGACTTGCCGTCCACGGAAATCCTGCTTATCCCTGTGATGTCTGTTGCAACAAACATCATGAAGGAGTCGCGTGGACAAGCCCAGGATCGCCGAAACCCGGCCCAAGGTGCTCGAACTGCAGCCCGGCGTCTACCACTACTGCGCGTGCGGCGAATCGCGGAACCAGCCCTTCTGCGACGGCTCGCACTCCGGCACGGCGTTCACGCCGCTGAAGTTCGAGATCGCCGAGACCACCCGGGCCGCCTTCTGCCAGTGCAAGCGCTCCCGCGAAGAGCCGCACTGCGACGGCAGCCACAAACTCTACACGCAAGGAGAAAATCGATGACGTTCCGCAAGACGATGACGGCCCTGCTGGCCGCGAGCCTCCTGACGGCCGCTGCCGCCACCGCCGCCACCTACACCATCGATGCGACGCACTCGTCGGTGGGATTCAAGGTGCGCCACCTGATGGTCAGCAAGGTGACCGGGTCGTTCGGGGAATTCTCCGGCACCGTCGACTACGTCGAGGGCCAGCCCGACCAGTGGGCCGCCGCCGCGGCGATCAAGACCGCCTCGGTCAACACCAACGACGCCAAGCGCGACGACCATCTGCGCAACGCCGATTTCTTCGACGCCGAGAAGCACCCAGAGATCACCTTCACCTCCACGGGTGTGAGCCGGAAGGGCGACGACTGGGTGCTGGCCGGCGACCTGACCATGCACGGTGTGACCAAACCGGTCGAGCTGGTGGTGGAGTTCAACGGCGCCATCACCGATCCCTGGGGCAACGACCGCATCGGCTTCTCGGCCACGGGCGTCCTGGACCGCCGCGATTTCGGGATCACCTACAACACCGTGCTGGACAAGGGCGGGGTTGCGGTGGGCAACGAGGTCGAGCTGATGCTGGAAATCGAAGCGATCGCCAATAAGTAGTTCGCGGCGGGATCTGCCGGCGAAGGGATCATGAAGAGGGGCGGCCCGGATGGGCCGCCCCTTTCTCGTGGATGGATGTGGATGCGGGCTAGCGCACCATCACGATGCGGCCGACGCGCGATTCGCCGCCGGCGCGGGCCCGGACGAAGTACACGCCCGAGGGGGCCGTGCGGCCGCCCTCGTCGCGGCCGTCCCAGGTCAGCAGGACGGTGCCGGCCGCGCTGTCGCCGGCGTGGAGGCGGCGCACGATCTGGCCGCGGGCGTTGTAGACGTCCACGGACAGCGACCCGGCCCGCGGCAGGTCCAGCCGGATGCCGGCCCGTTCGCCGGTCACTCCGCCCAGGACCGCCAGCCCGAGGCTGCGCAGCGCGTCGCCGGCGCCCACGATGTACGATTCGTAGTCGAAGCTCCAGGTCTCGCCCAACAGTCCGCGCGCCTCGCTGTCGGCGGCGTAGGCCCGCCACCAGTAGGTGCCGTCCACGGTGAGGCCGGGGAAGAAGGAAGGCGAGGTGAGGTCGTCGGCGCCGGCGGCCAGGTCGGTGCCCAGGGCGTCGCGGTAGACCCGGAAGCCGTAGGTGACCTCGTCGGAGCTGTCGGGATCGTTCGACGTCGCGGCGACGAGTTCGGTGACCGGCCCCAGGCCGCCGCCGTCGTACGGCGAGACGAGCGCCGGCGGGGGCGG
Organism: Candidatus Latescibacterota bacterium; assembly: GCA_030658975.1. Taxonomy (GTDB): domain Bacteria; phylum Krumholzibacteriota; class Krumholzibacteriia; order LZORAL124-64-63; family LZORAL124-64-63; genus PNOJ01. Next base: position 3,996 of record JAUSBL010000001.1, on the reverse strand, counting down.
GGTCTGGTTCTGCGAGCCCAGGCCGGTCACGACCAGGTCGTCGATGTACCAGCCGTCGTAGACGACCGAGATGTCGGTTTCGAGCCGGAAACGCAGGTAGACCGACTGGCCGGCATAGGCGCCCAGGTCGACCTCGGCCTGGCTCCAGGCCGTGAGCGTCCCGTTGTACGTCGCCACCGTCGTCCAGCTGGTGTTGTTGGTGGAGACCTGAACGTAGGCGTAGTCGTAGCCCGACTCGAGCGTGTACTTGTGCCAGAACGCCAGCTTGGCGCCGGCCGGCAGCGCGATGGGCGTGTTCAGCGACGCGTAGGTCGCGCTGCTATTGACGTAGTTGCCGGCGGGCGAGTCGTGCAGCGAGTGCGTGGCCGAGTGGCTGGAGGTGGTGACCAGGGCCCAGGTGCCCGTCGTCGTCCAGCCGGCGAAACCGCCCTCGAAGTTGTTGCTGTAGACCGAGACCGGCAGGCCCGCGGGGTAGTTCAGCGTGAACTCGCTGGTCTGGCCGTCGGCGACCACGGTCACGTGCACGGGCACGCTGTAGGCCGGCGGGACCGAGGCGTCCAGGGTCACGGAGAAGGGAGCCGCCGCCAGGGACACCGACGAGCGGGCGCCGATCGCGCCCACGGTGCGCTGCGCTTCGTGCAGCTGGAGGTAGGGGTCGTCGCAGGACAGCGTCACGGTGACCGACGAGGCGCCGACGGTCACGCCCAGATTCTCCAGCGTGAAGGAGAGGCCCGCCGTCTCGCCGGGATCCAGCAGGGCGTCGCCGTCGCCGCCGACGACCGCCGGGGTGCGGGCCTGGACGTAGAGCCCGGCCGCCTTGACCTGGTAGAGCGAGGGCCAGAGGTTCTCCTGGAAGAGCGCGTCGATGCGCGACTCGTCGGGCCAGAACCCGTCGCTGCTGCCGCCGATCTCGTTCGAGAAGGCGAGGCACTCGGGGTGTTCCGCGGTGGCGCCGTAAACCCAGTCGAAGGAGCCGCCGTTGACCGCGTAGAGCAGGTCGGGGGCCTGGCCGGGCTCGTAGCCGTTGTACTGGCACATGATCGCGCCCATGTGCTGGAAGATCGCTTCGTCGGGCGAGTTGTTCGCGGTATATCCCCAGGGATACAGCGTCAGGCCGGCATAGGAATGGAAGCTCTGCGAGGTGATGAAGTGGTGCGAGTTGACGAGATTCATCATCGCCTGGACCTCGGGCTCGCTGCCGGCCGAGGGGCCGCGGTAGGTGTCGTCGCCCGGGTAAGTGCTGCTGCCGCCGCCGACCCACTGGAAGGGGTAGTTGCGGTTGGGGTCGACGCCGTACGAGCCGTCGCCGTTGTTGCGGCGGTTCTTGCGCCACATGCCGCCGCCGGTCGGGTTGGTCGTCTCGTTGTAGATGAACCCGTCCGGGTTCACCATCGGCACGATGTAGATCTCGCGGTTGTCGAGCAGCCAGGTGATCTCGGGGTCGACGCCGTAGTTCGAACCGAAGTACTCGATGAGCATCGAGGCGGTCTCCGAGGCCATGACCTCGCGGGCGTGGTGCAGGGCGTCGAACAGGATCTCGGGCTCGCCGGCCTCGTCGATCTCGGGATTGTCCGAGACGCGCACGCACCAGATCGGGTTGCCCAGGTGCGAATTGCCCAGGCTCCACTTGGCGCTGACGACCTCGGGGTACAGGGCGTGCAACTGGTCGAGCCAGGCGACGGTCTCGGAGTAGGTATGGAAGAGGCCGAAGTTCAGGCCCTTGTTGCGCGAGGCGTACTTGGCCGCCATGTCGGGCTCCACGACTTCGTAGCGGACGCCGGACTGGTCGAGCCAGTCCAGGTCCTTCGGCAGGGCCACGATCTCGACGTGGTGGCCGGGCTTGCGGGCCACGATGTCCAGGCCGGGGTTGGCGCTCAGGGTCGCCTCGACGCCCTGGGTGTCCAGCGCGACGCGCACCAGCGCGTACTTGGGATTCTCGGCCGAGGCGGCGGCCGCCAGGCACAGGACGAGCAGCAGGGCCGCCGCGATCAGGGCGCGGCTCGGGAGATGTAGGCGAATGGACATCGGGGCCTCCAGCCTCGTGAGGGTCGCGAGCGCCAAGGATGAGTGTGGCGGGTACGAAATCTTAACATGAAATCAGATCCGGGAACAGAGCCAAGGCCGGTCCCAGCATGGGAAAACCCCCGCCGGCCGGCGGGGGCGTTCCCGTAACACGTTGCTGTGCAGCTACTTCTTCTTGCCGCCCGCCGGCTTCTTCACCGGTGCCTTCTTCGCAGCCGGCTTCTTCGCCGCCGACTTCCCGGCCGCCTTCTTCGCCTTGTCCATCTCCGCGCCCATGCGGTCGACTTCCCGGGCGGTCTGGCGCACGGCTTCGACCGAGGCCTTGAACTGCTCCTTCTCGGAGGGGGTCATCCTGACCTCGACGATCTTCTCGACGCCGCCGCGACCCAGGATCGCCGGCACGCCGACGAACAGGCCGTGGACGCCGTACTCGCCCTCGAGCAGGGCGGCCACCGGCAGGATCTTCTTCTTGTCGTGGACCAGGGCTTCCATCATCTCCAGGGCCGCCCAGCAGGGGCTGACGAAGGCCGAGCCGGAGCCCAGCAGGCTGACGACCTCGCCGCCGGCCTTGCGCACGCGGTCCTCGATCTCGTCGAGCTTCTTGCTGGTGATGAACTGCTCGACGGGCATGCCCGCGATGCGGGTGCAGCTGCGGATCGGCACCATCGTGTCGCCGTGGCCGCCCAGGACCAGCGCTTCGACGTTCTCCACCGACACGCCCGCCTCCTGGGCGATGAACAGGCGGTAGCGGGCGGTGTCCAGCACGCCGGCCATGCCCGAGATCTTGTGCTTGGGCTTCTTCAGCTTCTGGTGCAGGCGGTAGACGATGGCGTCCAGGGGGTTGGCGATGTTCACCAGACAGGCGTCGGGGCAGTAGGTGTTGATGCCCTCGGCGACCGCGTCGGAGATCGACAGGTTCGTGGCCAGCAGCTCCTCGCGGGACGGGAAGGTGCCGTCGGGGCGCATGGCGCGCGGCACGCCGGCGGTGTTGATGACGCACTCGCAGCCCTCGAGCGCGCTGAAGTCGCGCGAGGCGACGAAGTTGATGTCGGCGTTGATGATGGGCGTGCCCTCGGCCACGTCCAGGGCCTTGCCGGCCGCGACCGCGGGCGGCTTGATGTCCACGATGCCGATGGTGCGGGCCAGCTTGCGGGCGGCGATCTCCAGCAGCAGGATGCCGCCGATGTTGCCGGCGCCGATGATGCCCAGTTTCCTCTTGATGGCCATGCTCGTTCTCCTCGGGGTCGGACGACGGTTGGGTCTGCAGTGCGGTAATCTACACGGGGCGAGAACCCGCTTTCAACGTGAAAATCTCACAGGGTGCGGCTGGCCGGGGGTCACCGGACAGTCTACCATGGTCGGCATGAAAAGCTGGGACGACAAATACGCCGCCGAACGCTACTACTACGGCACCGAGCCCAACGAGCTGGTGCGGGCTGCGCTCGCCGGCCTGCCGCCAGGCCGGGCCCTGTTCCTGGCCGAGGGGGAGGGCCGCAACGCCGTCCACGCCGCAACCCTGGGCCACGAGGTCGTCGCGGTGGACTCGTCGGCCGAGGGCCGCCGCAAGGCGCTGGCCCTGGCCGCCGAGCGCGGCGTGACGCTGACCTACCTCCTGGGCGACATCGCATCGACGGTCTGGGACGACGCGCCCTACGATCTGGCCGTGCTCTGCTTCTACCACGAATCGCCGGCCGGGCGCGCGCGCCTGCACGCCCGCACCGCCGCGGCGTTGCGGCCGGGCGGCCGCCTGGTCGTGGTGGCCTTCGCCAAAGAGCAGTTGGGCCGCGGCACCGGAGGGCCCCGGGATGCCGAATTGCTGCAGGACCTCGACGAGGTGCGTGGGGAATTCCCCGGCGTGGTCTGGGAGCGGGCCGAGCGGCTGGAGGTCGTCCAGCGCGAGGGTCCCGGCCACGACGGGCCGGCGTCCGTGAACCTGCTGGTGGGGACCGCCGGTCAGCGGTAGGCGGCTTTGAT
>JAUSBL010000133.1 GCA_030658975.1 Candidatus Latescibacterota bacterium | reverse complement strand
GCCCGCGCCGGCCAAGACCGAACCCTGCCCGGACAGCACCTCCAGCCGCGCCAGGTCGGACAGGGAGAGCGGCAGGTCGAGCGCGTGGTGTCCGGTCTGGGGATCGCCCACGTCCATGCCGGAGAGCAGCACGCGGACCTGCTCGAACGTGGAGCCGCGGATCGAGAGGTCCGCCTGAGTCCCGTAGAGCTGGCGCTGCCCGGCGGCCACCCCGGGCGCCGCCGCCAGCAACTCCGCCGGCGCGCGCACGGGCAGCAGCGCGGCTTCTCCCGCGTCCAGGACCGTGACCTCGCGCTCGCCGGCGGGCAACGCCGCCGGCACGCGCGTGCCGAACACCAGCACGGGATCGGTCAGCCAGATGGTGTCGCCGGCGACGATCACGAAGCCGGCGTCGGCCTGGACCGCGGCGGCCGCGGCGGGCACGGCGGCCGCAACGATCGAAAGCGCGACCAGCACGATCAGCAGGATCCGGTTCACGCGATGCACCTCGCTGCGATGTCGGTCAATGGGCCGCGCCTCCCCGGCGCGGCTTGGCGTTCCAGACCCGGGCCGACAGGACGAGGCCGATGGCCGCCAGCGGCACCATGGCCAGGGGCCACGCCAGCCAGTTGTCGGGGCTGGTGGCCGGCCCGACGATCTTGCCGGCGGCGTCGAGCTGCTCCTTGGGCAGGACCAGCGCGTAGGTGAAGGACATCGTGGCGGTGCCGAGGTAGACGAAGCCGTCGATGATGCCGACCGCCATGCCGGCGTTGCGGCTGCCCCCGAAGTCCATGCTCGCGGTGCCCGACAGCATGCCGTGCACCCCGATGACGGCCATCGACATCACGATCACCAGCCAGCCCACGAACGGCGTCTGGTAGGTGAAGACCAGGGTGATCGCGCCCAGCAGCAGCACGCCGTAGAGGACGGCGGCCACCGGGCCGCGGCGCGACTGGAAGGCGTGGTCGCTGACCGTGCCGGCCACCACGCCGCCCAGGATGCCGGCGCAGCAGAGCAGCATGCCCCAGTGCTCGTTGACGAAGCCGGATCCGAGGTTCAGGGCGGCGTCGGTCTGCTTGGCGAAGGTGCGGTACCACTGCATGATGGCCTGGCGCAGGAAGCCGCTGCAGAATTCGATCAGCGCGATGGTCATGATGACCGGGTTGCTCAGCATCATCTTGAACACCTTGGCCGGCCCCATCTGCGGGCCCGATTCGCCCGAGGTGGCGTCGGCGGTGTCGAAGTCCAGGTGGCCCGTCTGCGAGGGCTTGTCGCGCACGACGAACACGTCGATGAGCCAGAAGATCGCCAGCAACAGGGCCGGCATCATGAAGACCCAGACCAGCCCCATCCCCCTGAGGATCAGCTTGCCCACGTCGTAGGCGAAGTACAGTCCCAGCGAGATCAGGATGCCGAAGATCGCGCCGAACACTCCCCGCTCGCGCACGTGGAACCAGGCGGCGTTGACCTTGACGATGGCCACCGCGCCGAAGCTCTGGAAGTACATGTTCAGGGCGTACAGCACCGCGAAGACCGGCACGAAGTTCCCGGCCAGGAAGCCCGACAGGGGCCCCTGGTGCAGCAGGGACCACGTCGCCAGACCCATCAGCACGTTCATCACCAAGGCGCCGCCGGTGCCGGTGAGCATCGCCTTGCGGCCGCCGAAGCGGTCCGTCAGGGGGCCGTTGAGCAGGAACGAGAAGCCGTAGACCACGGTGCCCACGCCGAAGATCACACCGAAGTCCGTGTTGCCCATCAGCGAGCCGCCGGCGCCGCCCGCGATCTCCTCGAAGGCGCCCTTGCTGACGGTCAGGTTGTAGCGGCCCATGTAGAGCAGCGCGTAGGTGAGGCCCAGCGGCAGCCAGTTCCAGATGCGGCGTTGCCGGAAGCCCGGATCATGGCCCAGGTCGATCTTCGGCAGGCGGGCGATGACGAACCCCACCACGACCAGCAGGATCACGATCGCGATCAGTTCGGACATCCAGGGGGACATGGGACCTCCTCGGGAGCGCGGGCGGGCGATGCGGCCGTCAGCTTCCGTCCATCGTAACGAGCGGCCCACCGGGGCGCCACGAAAACCTCGCGCGGAATCAGATACCCATGATCAGGCCGACGGACACGCCGATCCAGTCGTCGTGATCGTCGGCGAGCAGCCGGTCGCCGCTGGTCGAGTCCTGCAGGAGCACCGGGTCGGCGGCGCAGGTCTCGGCGTGCAGGGTCACCGCGAGCCAGCGGCGGGAGCCCGCGTCGCCGAGCTGCCGGCGCAGCCCTACGTCGAGACCGCCGCCCCAGTCGGACAGCTCGCGCACCAGCGAACCGCTCTGGTAGACCGTCCCGTACCCCCAGAACAGCGCGCCGCCCCAGCGCAGGGAGCGCAGGTAGTATCCGCCGCGCACGCCCAGCACCGCGTCCGTGCGCTCGCCGACCGGCAGCAGCGCCCGGGCGCCGAGCTCGATCCCGTAGTGGGCCGCGCGGCCGTTGCCCGTCAGGTCCTCGAAGTCGTCCTGCAGGTCGCCGAGACCCAGCTGCAGGCCGGCGGTGGCCAGGAAGTTCTCGCCCAGCGGCAGGCCGAGCGCGACCGAGACCCGCAACATGTCGGTGAAGTAGTCGCCGAAGGCGGTGGTGGCGTGCTTCCAGCCGAGATCGGTCAGCAGGAGCCAGCGGCCGGGCGGTCCGTCGCCGGGCGGCGGCAGTCCGGGCCGCGGTCCGGCGGGGCGGTCGGCGACCGGCGGCAGGGGCACCTCGGGCCAGACGGCCGACTCGCGGTCCACCGCCGGCGCGTATCCCGCCACGGCCTCGCCGGCGTCGAGACTGCGGCGCCACCGCTCCCACTGCGCCCGCGGCACGTTGCGCTCGCGGGTCGTGCCGGGCGGATCGCCGGCGACCGTCAGTCGCGCCAGGAAGCCGCCGCGCGGCCCGGGCGCGAACACGGCGCCGGTCAGGCCCGGCACGTCGGGGAACAGCCCCCAGCGGGCCGCCTCACGGGCGTCGACGGTGTCCCCGACCGCCGGGTGCAACGGCACGACGTCCGCCGGCGCCGCGGCCGCGAGGGCAGCCGAAACGAGCAGCAGCAGAGCCATGGTCGTCGTTCGCGTCAACGTTCGCGTCAACGTTCGCGTCATCGTCGCTCCCGTTCGCCGGCGGACACTCTTGCCGCATCCGCTCCCATAACCTACAGTAGCCGCGCCCACGGCCGCGACCGGTCCCGAGGGGAGCACGCAAGATGACCCGACCCGACACCGACATCGTCCCGCAGCCCGGTGACCAGCCCGAATCCGGCGCGCTGCTGCCCATCCTGTGGCGCGTCATCGACCGCTGGCACCTGCACGAGCCTCGACTGGCCTCGTGGCAGGACGCGCTCGACCTCCTGGCGCCCGAACACCACGGCTGGGCCGGCATCTCCGAGCTGCTGCAGCTCGTGAACACCTACCAGTGGCACGAGGAGGACCGCAGCCGCGCCCACGGCGCCGGCGACGAGGTGCTGGCCGCCGCCAAGCGCTCGATCGACGCCTCCAACGCCCGCCGCGTGCAGGCCATCGAGGCACTGGACGTGGAGATCATGGGCGAGCTCGCGCGCGCCGGTCTGCCCCGCGCCGGAGCGCCCCTGAACTCCGAGTCCCCGGGCAGCATCATCGACCGCATCACGGTCCTCGCCCTCAAGCTCTACCACATCCGCGAGGAACTCTCCACCGCCGGCGGCACCACGGACGAATCCGCCCTGCACGCCCGCCTCGAGAGCATAGGCGAGCAGATGGACGACCTCGCCGGCTGCCTCGACCACCTCTTCCGCGAGGTCGGGGCGGGGCGGGTCGGCATCAAGTTGTACCGGCAGGTGAAGGTCTACAAGGACCCGGTCAGTGGACGCTACCGTTCGGGGCTCGGCGACGACTGACGCGGACGTGCGTGTCAGTCATGGAAGAGCGCCTTGACCTCTCCCCAGCTCGACGAAACCGCCGGGGTGATGCCGGTCGGCACGATCCGCAGCGATCGTCCGCCGAGGAACTGCGCCGTGTCGTCGCAGGAGAAGGCCGGCGCGAGTGCGGCCGCGCCGAGGAAGAACGGGCCGGTCGGCTCGTAGACCCAGGTGAAGCTCAGTCGCGCCAGGGTGATCACGTCCTGCTGGACGCAGCCGGCCGACGTGGTGCGAACACCGATGACGGGATCCCCGTCGTGGGTGAGGGGAGCGCCCCCGAGCTCCGATCCGATCAGGAAGGCGGGCGAACCGCCGCAGCAGCTCCCCAGCACGGCCCAGTCGACGGTGTCGAGCCGCCAGGGCAGCGGCTCGCCGACGACGGGGCCGGCCAGGATGACGTAGAGATCGAAGTCCTGGCCGTAGGGAACGATCAGTTCCTCGACGTAGGCTTCGGGAGCGGCCGACAGGCACAGGACGGAGTAGTCGGCCTGGGCGGTGGTGGAGCCCGCCAGCAGCACTGCCAGAGCCAGCAGCGGCCCCTCGACCTTTATCTTGTTGTATTTCAACGACATGATACTCCCTCACGGCGGTGGCCGGCGTGGACGGGCCGATCGCAGACTATAATACTCTCATTATACGGGAAGTGGCGCCGTAACGGCAACCCTGTCGTGTCCGGGGCGGCCGATCAGGGGTTCCTGTCTCGCCGGAAGAAGAAGGCCGCCTGGTCCGAGTCGCCGTCACGGTTGGCCTGCGCCGCCTCCCGGGCGAAGCCCTCGAGTTCGGCGCGGGTGAACGGCGAACGCCGCGGATCGGTCGCGTGGGAGCGGGGATCGCGCAGCGGGATGCCGCGGCGGTACTGCTCGCTGCCCCAGAACTGGAAGGCGGTGCCGTCGTTTTCGCGCCCCTCGAGGGTGAAGCCCGCACCGGCGGCCAGGGTCTCGAGGCTGCGCCGCGTGTGCAGCACGAGGTGGCGCGGCGCGTCGAGCTGCACCCAGTCGGCGCCGTAGCGCCGCCAGGCCAGCGAGTCGGCCAACGGCACGCGCACGAGCAGGCCGCCGCCCGGCTTCACCACGCGCCGCAGCTGCGCGAAGACCCCACGCTGGTCGGGCAGGTGTTCGAGCACGTGGTGCAGCATGACCAGATCGTGGCGCTCGGTCACGTCGGCGAGGTGTTCGCGGCGCACGACCAGCCCCTGTCCGAAGTCGCGGTCTGCGGGCAGGTAGGGATCGATGCCGGCCAACCGGCGGAAACCGTCTCGCTGCAGTTCGCGCAGCAGTTCGCCCGCGCCGCAGCCCACGTCCAGCACCGCATCGCCGCGCCCGATCCCCAGCCGCCGCATCCAGCGCAGTTGCGCCGGCTCGCCGAAGGCGCGCTTCAGCAACGCGCCGAGCGGATCGCCGCCCTCGAGGCAGGAGCGGGCGCGGCGGCGCTTCAGCCACGCGCCCAGCCGCTCCAGGCGGCGGCCTGCGCCGCGCCGGTAGGAGTAGTAGTCCGCCGGGTAGTACAGGGCCGGATCGGCGGGCGGGTCCAGCAGCTCCAGGCAGCCGCAGCCGCCGCACTCGCGGTAGGTGAACGCGCCGCCCAGGCCGAACATCATCTCGCGGGCCGCGTGCAGCCGGTGGCCGCCGTCGGCGCCGCAGGACGCGCAGGCTCCGTTCACGTCCGCTCCCCGGCGCGGGCGCGGGCGGCCGCGAGGTCCTCGGCCGTGGTGATCTTGCGGTTGCCGGGATCTCCGGGCACCAGCGCGGGCGGCAGGCCGCGGGCCGCGAGCAGCCCGCCGTCGTCGGTGAACGAGGCGCCGGTCGCACGGGCCCAGCGGTGCGCCTCCAGGAAGGGCCGCCAGCGGAAGATCTGCGGGGTCTGCAGCGCGCGCAGGCCGTCGCGAGGCAGGTAGAGCACGGCGTCCGCATCCCCGAGCGCGACGATCGTGTCGGTCACCTCGACGCCCGGCACCGCGCCGCCGTGGGCCGCGGCCGCGGCGGCGAGCCGCCCGACCAGTTCCGCGGTCACCCAGGGGCGGGCGGCGTCGTGGACCGCCACGAGGTCGCCGTCGTGCGGCGCGATCGCGTGCTGCAGCGCCTCGGCCGCGTTGCCGGTCGAGGCGGTGCGCGTCGCGCCGCCGTCGCACACCGCCGTCGGGAGCGTCGTCGCAGCGGTCAGGGCTTCGCGCACGACGACCTGCCAGGCGGGCGTCGCGGCCACGGTCACCGAAGCGGTGCCGGGCGACGACAGGAAGGCGTCCAGTCCCCGCAGCAGCAGCAGCCGTCCGCCGACGAGCTGGAACTGCTTGGGAGCCTCGTCGCCGCCGGTGCGGGCGCGGTGCCCTTCGCCGCCGGCGACCACGATCACGTGCAAGGGGACCGCCGGCGGTCGGTGCAGGTCGCCCACGCTCACTCCTTCGCCGCGGCGGCGCGGCTGCGGTCGGGCGGCTGCAGGGCCAGCGCCACCGCCTCGTCGACGGTGGCGGCCGCCAGCACGGCCATGCCCTGCTCGGTGCGCGGCGTGCGCGGGTTGCGCGCCGCGACCACGCGCTTGAAGCCGTGGTGGGCGGCCTCGCGCAGCCGGTTCTTGCGGTCGATGACGTCGCGCACCTCGCCGGTGAGGCCCACCTCCCCCAGCACCAGGGTGTCCAGCGGCACGGGGATCTCGCGCAGCGACGAGGCCAGGGCCGTGATCACGGCCAGGTCCGCGGCCGGGTCCTCCAGCCGCGCGCCGCCGGCGACCTTGACGAAGATGTCGCAGCCCGCCAGGTCCAGCCCGGCCCGCTTTTCGAGGATCGCGGCCAGCAGGGCCACGCGCTTGCTGTCCACGCCCTGCACCACGCGCTGGGGCGTGCCGTAACGCGCCGGCGACACCAGGGCCTGCACCTCGGTCAGGAACATCCGCGAGCCGTTGCGCACCACGCCGACGCAGGTGCCGGGTTCGCCGCCGCGGCGGTCGCCCAGGAACAGCGCCCCGGCGTCGGTGACCGGCACGAGCCCGTCGCCGCGCATCTCCAGCAGGGCCAGCTCGCCGGTCGCGCCGAAGCGGTTCTTCACCGCGCGCACCATGCGCAGCGCGCCGCCGCCGCTGCCCTCGAAGTACAGGACGGTGTCGACCATGTGCTCGAGCAGCTTGGGGCCGGCGAGGTCGCCGGTCTTGGTGACGTGGCCCACGAGGAAGACCGGGCAGAGGGTCGTGCGCGCGAAGTCGGCGAGCACGCCGCCGCAGTAGCGGATCTGGCCGACGCTGCCCGGGAAGGCGTCGATGTCGCCAGAGTGCAGCGTCTGGATCGAGTCGGCGATCACGACGCAGGGGCCCGGGTGGGCTTCGCGGTCGGCGTACATCGCGCCCAGCAGACGCTCCAGGTCCACGTCGTCCAGGATGTGGAAGCCCTCGCCGGCGCGCGGGTCGAAGCCCATCCGTTCGCCGCGCATGCGGATCTGCGACGGTGACTCCTCGCCGGCGATGTACAGCACGCGCACTCCGGCGCGCACCCAGTTCAGCGCGAGCCCGGTCAGCAGCGTGGACTTGCCCACGCCGGGCTCGCCGCCCAGCAGCACGACCGAACCGGCGACCAGGCCGCCGCCGAGGATGCGCGCCACTTCCTGCGGCTCCACGGGGATGCGCTCGTTCGCGGCGGTGGCGACGCGGGACAGGGCGACCGGCGCCAGTTCCGCCCGCGTCGCCGCGGCTTCGGGCCGCACGCGGGTGAACCCGCCGCCCTTGCCCTTGCCGGCGGGGGCCGTCGTCGCGATCGCGGCGAAGGAGTTCCACTCGCGGCACTGCGGGCACTGGCCCAGCCAGCGCAGCTCCTCGTGGCCGCAGTTGCCGCAGACGTAGCGGGTGTTGGCGCGGGACCGGGCTTGGGCAGCGGACATCGGGACTCGCTCTCCGGGAGGGTGTGCGCCGGGAGGATAGCGGATCGAAGGCACTCGGTCAAAGGGGGCGCCCGGTCAAAGGCGCCCCCCCCCAAGGGGTCGATCGTCCGCCGCGCCGCAGCCGCGGCGCGCGCGGTCAGCGGGCCAGCAGCAACTTCCGCTCCAGGCGGACGCCCTCGGCGAGCAGCCTCGCCAGGTAGAGGCCGCTCGGGGCCTCGCGACCGGCGCCGTCGCGCCCGTCCCAGACCACGGCGTGCGGGCCTGCGGCCAGGGGTTCGCCCGCCAGCAGCTCCCGTACGAGCTGGCCGCGCACGTCGTAGACGGCCAGACGCGGCGCGTCGTTGTGCGCGAGCTCGAAGCGGATCTCGGTGTGCGGGTTGAACGGGTTGGGGCGGTTGGGCAGCAGCCGGACGGCCGCGGGCGGCGTCGCCGGAGCCGCGGTGAGGTCCGTCGGCAGGGTCAGGTTCAGGCCCCAGCCGTTCAGCGTGCCGGTGTCGGTGCTGATCACGTCGGAGATCCGCAGCTTCCAGTCCCCGGTGACCGCTTCGCCGACGAAGTCAGCGAGCGCGCCCGGGCCTTCCACTGCGAGCGTTCCGGGGTAGTTGCCCAGGATGTTGTCGGCGGAGCTTCCGCTGCGGTTGTGCAGGCGGACCACGGTGCCCTCGGGCGACTGCAGTTCGACGATCAGGTCGCCCCGCCAGGTGTGGGCCACGTCGAGGTCGACGTCCACGCCCGCGACCGTGCCGGCGGCCCCGACGTGGATGATCGAGACGATGCCCGTGGTGTTGTTGTCGGGAATCGCCACCGGCGTGGTGTTGTCGTAGGCCAGCTGCGCGACCGGCACGAGCCGGAAGTGGGCCTCCGCGGTCTGGCCCTCCCCGACCGTCACCGTCGCGACGTCCGTGCTCAGGCCCGCGCTGGTGGCCGCCAGGTTGTAGGTGCCGGCGTACAGGTCCTCGATGAGGTAGCGGCCGGAGCCGTCGGTGACCGCCGTGTGGCCGGCGCCGGCGTCGACGGCGGCGCCCGCCAGGGGCACGTACGCGCCACCGGACACGGTCCACACGAAGCCGGAGATCGCAGCGTTCGCCGGGCCTTCATCGGCCATCAGGTACGCCGCGGCGTTCTCGATGAGATGCCTGGCGGCCGTGGTGTCGGCCAGGGCGCCGACGTTCAGGGCCAGCACCACGATCTGGCCGGCCTGCGGGGCCGGGTTGTCGTCGTGGACCATCACGCCCGCCGACGCGGCGTAGCTGGCGGTGCCGTAGATCACCGTGGCGTCGGCGGCGGGATCGACGGCGTCCTCGTCGCCGTAGCCGCTGTAGTTCAGGCTCAGCGACGCGGGCAGCGCGTGCGGCGTCGTCGCCAGCGGATGCGTGGCCATGCCCGGCGCCAGGTTCAGGGCGCCGGCGTTGTCGCTGCGCCAGGAGCCGGCGTGCAGCACCTGGGCGGCGAAGTCGGGATAGCCGGGCGAGGAAACGGCGTCGTAGGCCACCTCGCCGCCTTCGACCAGCAGCTTGCCGCCGGCCGCGGCCCACCCCTGCAACAGGGAGCGCAGGCCGGCGTCGGCGACGGGTCCCGTGTTGGCGCCGCAGGTCAGCACCACGAACTGCTTACCCGTGAAGTCGTCCGCGCTCACGGCGCCGGCGTCGACGACGTCGGTGACGTAGCCGGCCTCGCGCAGCCAGCGGTCCAGGTCCGCGGCGGCGGCCCTGGCCGGAGCCGGCGCGGCGAGGGCCCGCTTGTCCTGGTCGTATTTGAGGTCGCCCGGCTCGGTCGCGGTGTCGTCGATGACCAGGGCCACGCCCAGGGCGTCGATGACCGCGAAGGCGTGCGGGCCGTCGCTCGCCGTGTTGGGGATCGCCGCAGCATCGGCGGCCACGACGGTGTAGACGAACGTGTCGCCCACCTGGACCGATCCCGGGGCGACCGGGAACGCAGCCTGGTAGACGCCGGCGCCCTGGTCGACCAGGGGGAATTCCGGCTGCGGGACGCCGTTCCAGACGTACGTCACCGCGACGCCGCCCAGGCCGAGGTTGTCCGTCACCGTGGCGCGGACCAGCGGCGGCCAGGTCAGCCGCGGCTGGTCGCCCAGCGGCGTGTGGACGATCTGCGGCGGCGTGACGTCCGCGCCCACGCGGAAGGAGAAGACCGTCGCCGGGGCCGTGGCGGGCAGCGCCGTGGCGATGCCCAGCACGTCGCCGGCGGTCAGGTAGTAGCTCACGACGGTGCCGTCGGCCTGCGCGGGGATCGCCGCCGCGTAGGCGTCGCCACCTGCGGCGGCGAGCTGGACCTGCTGCCAGGCGCCGGCGCCGGCCCGCCAGTGCAGCTGCAGCTGCGACGGCGTCAGGGCGACCCGGTCGGTGATCGTGCAGTCCACGGCGTAGGAGCCGATCGTCTGTTCGGTGTCCCCGAGCGGCGCGTGCAGGATCGAGGCGCCGAAGTAGTGGGCCGCGGCGTGGGCGTCCAGGATGCCCCAGCCGAAGTCGTTGTTCGGGGAGGCGGCGCGGTCGGCCGTCATGCACATGGCCTCGCGCACCTGCATCGGCGTGAGCGAGGGCACGCGCGACAGCACCAGGGCCGCCACGCCGGCGGTCAGCGGACAGGAGAACGACGTGCCCGAGGCGCTGGTGTAGCCGCCGGAGGGGTTGGCGACGTGGTTGCCCGAACCCAGGGCGCAGACGTCGGGCTTGATGCGCCCGTCGGCCGTCGGGCCGGGCGAGGAGAAGTAGGCGATGGTGCCGCTGCTCGTGACCGCGCCGGCGGTGATCACGCTGTCGCCGTCGGCGGGCGTGACCAGGGAGTTCCAGCTCGTGCCGCGCTCGTTGCCCGCGGAGTTGCAGACCACGATGCCCTTGCCCACGGCCAGGTCGGCCGCGACGGTGCAGGCGGCCGTGTCGCCGTCCAGGTCCGCGACGTCGTACCAGTCGATGTAGCCCAGCGAGCTGCTGACCACGTCGACGCCGAAGGTGTCGAGCCACTCGATGCCCGCGACCCAGTTGTCCTCCTCGGCGGGCACCTCCTGCGAGACATCCTCGGTCTTGGCCAGCACGAACGAGGCCCCCCAGGCCGGTCCGACGAGGTTGCCGGGATCGTAGCCGCCGACGGTCGACATCGTCTTGGTGCCGTGGTCGTCCTGGTTGCTCGGATCGCCCGCCTCGTTCTCCACGACGCCGTCGCCGTTGACGAAATCCCAGCGGTCGAGCACCGGCAGGCCGGACAGCGACACGTGGCTGGTGCGGAAGCCCGAATCCATCATGCCGACCAGCACGCCCTGGCCGTGGATGCCTTCCTCGTGCAGGGCGGGTACGTTGATCTGCTCGAGATCCTCGAGCGTGCCGCCGTAGTCGATCGACCAGGCGAGATCCTTGTCCGCCGGAGCCGCCATCCCGATCCCGGGAGTGGCCGGCGCGGGGCGCGGCTGGGCGCGGCGCACCAGGGTCACCTCGCGCACGCAGGGCAGCGCCGCCAGGGCCCGCACCTGCTCCGGGCGCGCGTCGAAGCTGGCGGCGTTGAGCCAGCGGGATTCGCGGCGCAGGCGGGCACCGGTCTCCAGAGCCGAGTCGAGGTAGGGGCGGTGCAGCGGCAGGTCGGTGATGTCGGCCAGGCGGCCGCCCCTGCCGTCCGCCGTCTTGGCGCGGCGGGCGGCGGCGCGTTCGCCCAGACCGCGCTCGACGTCTTCCAGGGCGCGCCCGAGGGCGTCCCCCTGCAGACCCTTGTCCTGGAACCAGACCCAGACGGCGATGGACCCGTCGGCAGTGCGGCCTGCGAAATCGGGGTCCGCGAGCGCGCGGCTCACCGCGGCGGAAGGCGCGGGGACGGCGGCGGCGGCGGCTGACACGACGAGGCAAATCGCGGCCAGCGCGGCCGCGAGGGTGATCGAACGGGATCTCATGGAGCCTCCAGGCTGGCTGCGGAGTCGAAGGTTGCATCGCGGCCGCGCCCGGCGGCACGCCACGTAGTCCCGTCATTGTACCACAATCCGGGGCTCCGGACAGGCGCCCGTCGCCCGGCCGGCCCGGGTTGGCATCACGTGCCGGGTGAGCTACACTGGCGGGGATCGCCCCCCACTATTCGAAACGAGAGTCCATGCTGGAAGCCGTGAAATCCATGATCGGCCAGCCGGTCCTAACCCGCGGTCTGACCCGCGCCGGCGGCCGCGGCGGCCCCGTGGTGGCGGTCCTCTGCTACCACGACCTGCGCGAGGACGGGGACTTCCGCAACTGGCTGCGCCTGTCCGTGACCGACTTCGACCGCCATCTGACCTGGCTGGGCCGCGTCGCGCGCTTCATCGCGCCCGAGGATCTGGACGCGCCGGAGCGTTTGGCTCGCGACCGCCTGAACGTGATGCTGACCTTCGACGACGGCTACGTGAACAACCTCAAGCTGGCGCTGCCCCTGCTCGCAGCGCACCGGGCGCCGGCGCTCTTCTTCGTCTCCACGCACCCGGTGCAGGAGCAGCAACCCTTCTGGCCGGACCTCGTGCTGACCCCGGTGCAGGCCCTGCGACTGGAGCGTCTCGACCTGACGGCCTTCGGGTTCGCCGATTACCGTTTCCGCGCGGCCGACGACGGCGACCGCTGGGAGGACCTCGAACGGTTGCTGGTGGACCTCAAGCGGGTCGGCAACCAGGACCATCCCAGGGTGGCCGGGGCGCTCGCGCACATCACGGACTTGCACGGCGCCGCCGCCGCCGAGCACCTGCAGCGCTTCCGCCCCCTCTCCGAGGGCGAGGTGCGGGAACTGGCCCGCAGCCCCTGGGCGCGGGTCGGCTCCCACTCCCACGACCACGTCCTGCTGACCTACCTCGACGACGCGGCGCTGGCGATGAACCTGGCCGAGTCGCGGCGCATCCTGGCCGGGCTCACGGGTTCCCCACCCACCGACCTCGCCTACCCCAACGGAACCTGGGACGCGCGCGTGGCCGCGGCCACGCGGGAGGCCGGCTACCTGCGCGCCTGGACCTCGAGCCCTGGGCTGTTCACGTCCGTCACGCCGAGGATGGCCTTGCCCCGCCTCATGGTCGGCGGCTACGATTCGCTCGGGGTGCTCGGGTTCGTCCTGAACAAGCAGCTGGCGCTCGGCCTGGCTTCCCCGCGTCGATGAACGAAAGGCCACCGCGCATGAGCGCAACGCCGGTGATCGGCCTCGCCCTGGGCAGCGGCGGCGCCCGCGGACTGGCGCACGCCGGCGTCCTGCAGGCGCTCGAAGAGGCCGGCCTCGCGCCGGCCTGCATCGCCGGCACCAGCATGGGCGCCATCGTCGGCGGGCTGTACGCCGAGACCCTGGACGCGGCCCAAACCTGGCGGCGTCTGGCACGTTTCGCCGAGGATCCCGAGTTCCTGGAGACCTGGGCGCCCTTCGTTCCCAAGGGCTCCGGCGCCGAGGAGGACGCCGGTCGCTTCCGCGAGCTCGTCGACGCGCTCCACAAGAAGTACCTGGCCGTCAAGACCGTGACGCGCCCCTGCCTGGTCGACGAGGCGCGCCTGCGCCACCCCCTCGCGCAGATCTTCGTCGCCCGCGACTTCGCCCAGCTCCGGCTGCCGTTCGCGGCCGTGGGACTGGACCTGGTGGCGGGCGAACGCGTCGAGTTCCGCACGGGCAACCTGCTCGACGCCGTCTACGCCAGCGCCGCGGTGCCCGGCGTGTTCCCGCCGCTGGCCCGCGACGGCCGGCTGATCGTCGACGGCGGCGCCCCGTTCCGCGTGCCGATCGGGACCTGCCGCGACCTGGGCGCGGACCTCGTGATCGCCGTGGACATCCCGTCGTTCGAGCCCGGCAAGACCGAGTACCGCACCGGCATGGACGTGATCCTGCGCAGCGACGCCGTCGCCCGGCAGCGCCTGGATGCTCTGGTGATCCGCACCGCCGACCTCGTGATCACGCCGGACGTGTGCGCGTACCACTGGTCCGACTTCCGCGACGCCGAGGCTTGCCGCCGCTGCGGCTACGATGCGGCCAGCGAAGCCCTGCCGGCGCTGCGCCGCCTGATCGACGAGCGCGGCAACTGGCTCGCCCGCGTGCGCAACCTCTTCGCGAAGGCGCCGGCGTGATCCCCGGGCCGCCGGACCTGGCCGGCCTGGTGGGCGTCGCGCTGACGCTCGCCGCTTATGCGCTGCTGCAGTCCGGCCGCCTGCGCCAGGAAGATCCCCGCTACTCGCTGGCGAACGCCATCGGCTCCGGGCTGATCCTGGTCTCACTGTTCTACGACTTCAACCTGTCGAGCGCGGCGATCGAGTCCGCCTGGCTCGTGCTGAGCCTGTGGGGCCTCGTCCGCGCGCGCCGGCGAAGGGGCGCAGCTTGAACCGCATCCTCTGCGCGCTGTCGCTCTCCGTATTGCTGGCTTCCGCGTCCGCCGCCGCGAATTTCACCGAGGTCTGCGGCGCCCTGTCCGACGGCGCCGCGGTCCGGGTGGCGCTGCTGGACGGGACCACCCGGGAAGGCCGCGTCGCCGGCTGGGACGGCGATCGCCTGAAGCTGATCCAGCAGGACGGCACCGCGGCGTCCTGCGTCGAAGGCGACGCGTCCGCGCTTTGGCTCCGGGAACGCCGCACCGCCGGCGGCGTCAAAGCCGGCGCCCTGACCGGCGGCATCGCCGGCATCCTCGGCATGGCCGGACTCGTCATCCTGTTCAACGCCATGGACGACGATGGGATCGACGACAGAGCGGCCGTCACGATGATGCTGGGGTTGACGGGAACCGGCGCGGGCATCGGCGCGCTGGTGGGCGGCGTGACCGGCTCGTCGCTGCCGAAATGGGAATTGCTCTGGGCGCGGCCGGACTGGCCGGCGGATGGCGGCGGATCCGCCGCGAGCCGGCCGCTGCGCACCGGCGGCGTGGAACTGCTGCTGGGCTCCGGGACCGGCGACGGCGACGGGTGGCCGGGCAGGGACGGCCTGGGGGTCGGGTTGCGCTGGCGGTCCGAGCTGTCGCCGCGCTGGACGGCCGCGTTGGAGTACGCGTATTGCGACGCCCGCGAGCCAGCGCTGCCCGGCCCCGACGGCGGGTACTGGTACACGAGCGACGCGGCGTGCCATCTGCTGGGGGCGCTGCTGCAGGCCAACCTCACGACCGGCGCCGTCCGGCCGTACGTCGTCGGCTCCCTGGGCGGCTACTGGTGGCGCGAGGATTTCCTGGGCGGCGGCCTCGGCGGCGGCGTCGAAGCGGACTTCGGCCCCAACGTCGCGGGCCGGCTCGAGTACCGGCGCCACGGCAACATCCAGCGCCTGGCCGAGGCCGACCCCACGCTCGCGTCGGTGATGGCCGGCGTGACACTTGCCTGGTGAACCCGAGTCCCGGATGCGTGAGGGCCGGCCCCCGTGGGCCGGCCCTCACGATTCCGGGGCGATCGGCGGCGATCCGGACTACATGGGCGCGAACCCCTGGTCCGCCCAGTACTCGTCCTGCATCATCTTCTCCAGCTCGACCAGCTGCGCGAGGTGACCGACCTCCCACTCCCCCAGCCAGGTGAACAGCTGCCTGAGGTCCGGGTCGTCGGTCTTGGCGGCCTGGTCGCGGTAGTAATTGATGGCCTTGTTCTCGAGGTCGCAGCCGATGCCGATCACGGCCATCTCGAAGGTCCCCCGCTTGATCGACTTGCGGAAGGAGTCGTCGATGACATGGCCGGCGCCGTGGTCCAGCTCGGCGGGGTGGACCTGCGACAGGTCGATGCGGCCCGCCTCGACCAGGCTCTTGTGCTGCGCCTGCAGCAGCGCCACGTGCTCGTCCTCGTCGCGGGCCAGCATCGTGAACATCGTCCTGGCCGAGGGGTCCTGCGTCGTGGCGGCGGCGTGGGAGTAGAGCTGCTGCCCCTTGATCTCGGTCATGATGGCGTTCTTGACGGCCTCGATCATCCGCTGCTGTCTGGGGTCCATGTCTCCTCCTCGGTCTCCGCCGGAATCCGGTTCCGGGCTAGAACAGGCTCATGTGGAAGTACCGCTTGGGCCGCGCCTTCACGTCGGCGATCAGGTCCTGCACCGCAACGATGGTCGATTCCGCCTGCGCGTACAAGGAATCATCCTTCAGCATGCGGCCCGCCGTGCCCTCGCCCGCCTCGAGCCGCTCGACCAGGGCCGCCAGCGAGGTGGTGGTGCGCGCGAGCAGGATGGTCAGCGAATCCGCGCGGGCCAGCGTCGCACCGGCGCCCCGCAACGTCCCGGCGAGCAGGCTGTCGGGACCCGCGACGGCCGTGCGCACGGCCGCGGTGGTGGCCCGCAAGTCCGCGACCAGGTGCTTCACCTCGGGCGTCAGCTCCTCGTTCGTGGCGCGCAGGGACGCCATGGTGATCCGGGTGTCGTCCATGATCGCGCCGACGCGGTCGCCCTCGCGCACCTCCTGCATGAAGGCGGTCAGTTCGCGGGTCAGCGTCCGCGCCTCCTCCAACGTGGCGGCCCCCTCGTTCATCATGGCGCCCATGTCCTTGAGCACCTCGCCCCGGAAGACGTGGCCCTCCGGTGCTGCGGGGCCGCTGCCGGGTGTGATCTCGACGAGCATCTCCCCCACGATGCCCATGCTGGTCAGCGCGATGCGCGAGTCCTGGGTGAGCCGGGCCTCGGGCTCCACGTAAAAGTCGACCCGGACCTTGTCGCCGACCATCGCGAAGTCCTCGACCGCGCCGTACCGGATCCCGCGCACCTGGACGCGGTCGTGGGTCTGCAACCCGCCCACGGACGAGAACTCCACGGCGTAGTGCGAGACGCCGCCGGCGAAGCGCACCTGCTTGAACCAGAGCATCCCCCAGATCAGCACCACGAGCGACAGGATCACCGTGACGCCGACCTGGATCTCACGCTTCTTCTTCATGGCACCTCCCGCGCCTCATCGCCGCCGGCCTCAGAACAGGCCCAGCGGCCCGTGCGCGCTGCCTTCGATGAACTGCCGGACCATCGGGTGGTCCGTGTTGCGGATCTCGTCGACCGAACCGGCGTAGATGATGCGGCCGCGGTTCAGCATGGCGACGCGGTCGGCGATCTTGAACGCGCTGGCCATGTCGTGGGTCACCACGACCGACGTCACGTGCAGCTCCTGCTGGAGCTTCAGGATCAGGTCGTTGATCGCGTCGCCGGTGATCGGGTCCAGCCCCGTGGTCGGCTCGTCGTACAGGATGTAGTCGGGCTCCATGGCGATGGCGCGCGCCAGGCCGGCGCGCTTCTTCATGCCTCCGGACAGCTCCGACGGCAGCTTGTCCTCGACCTGCGCGAGGCCCACCATCGCCAGGCAGTTGCAGGCGCGCTCGCGGACCTCCTGCGGCGGCAGCCCCGAGTGCTCGGACAGGCCGAGTCCCACATTCTCGCAGATGGTCATCGAATCGAACAGGGCGGCGCCCTGGAACAGCATGCCGAAGCGCTTGCGCATCTCGAACAATCCCTCGCGGGGCAGGGTCGTGACCTCGGCGCCGTCGATCCAGATCGAGCCCGCGTCGGGTTCCAGCAGCCGGACGATGTGCTTCAGCAGCACGGACTTGCCCTCGCCGCTGCGCCCGATGATCACCACCGTCTCGCCGCGCGCGATCGTGAGGTCCAGCCCGTCGAGCACCTTGCGGCCCTGGAAGGTCTTGGTCACCCCCTGCAGGGTGATGCCCTGGCGCGCGGCGGGATCCGCGACGTGGAAATCGGGCGGAGCGGGCATGGCGGCAGGTGCGGTCATGGCGTCACTTTCCGAAGACGATCTGGAACAGGAAGGTGGCCAGCAAGTAGTCCGCCACCAGCACGCTCAGGCAGCTGCCGACCACGGCCATCATCGTCGCGTTGCCCACGCCCTCGGCGCCGCCGCGGGTGTTCAGGCCGAAGTAGAGCCCGGACAAGGCGATGATCCCGCCGAAAAAGAAGGACTTCAGCAGGCCGCTGAACAGGTCGGCCAGGTCGAAGTACATCAGCAGGCCTTCCTTGAAGGTGCTGATGGTGACGTCCATGGTCGCCACCGAGACGAAGTAGCCGCTGACGATGGCGATCGCGTCGGCGAAGACGGTGATCACCGGCAGCATCAGGAACGACGCCACGAAGCGCGGCATCGCCAGGTACCGCATCGGGTCGATGGCCAGCATCTCCAGCGCGTCGATCTGCTCGGTCACCTTCATGGTGCCCAGTTCGGCGGCGTAGTTGGCGCACAGCCGGCCGCCGACGACCAGGGCCACCAGCACCGGCCCCAGCTCGATGAAGACGGACTTCGAGATCACCGTGCCCAGGAACTTCATCGGGACGTAGGCCTGCATCTGGTAGACGGCCTGCACCGCCGTCACCGCGCCAACGAAGACCGAGGTCGTCAGGACCAGCGGGAGCGACCCGACGGCGACGATGTGCATCTGCTCGAGCACCTGCCGGCGCATCTTCGGGATGTGGGGGAACTGCCGGATGATCTCCAGCAGAAGCATGCTGCCCCGGCCCGCGCTGGCCAGGGCGGCCAGGCTCCAGTCGCCGATTCCGATGATGATGGACGTCATAACGGGCGGAATATAAACGGACTTCGGCCGGGTGTCCACCCGGGGCCGCCCCCGCCCGTATTTTGATCATGAATGGGCAATATCGGTTGTGTTAGAATCCCGGAGTCGGAGGGGGATCCCATAGGGAGGGGAAGTCATGACGACCAGGAGCGTGTCGCTGGCCTTTGTCCTGCCGTTCGTACTGCTGATGCCCGCCGCCGTCGGCGCCCAGGAGCGCTACCCCGCGGAACCCGATCTCGTCGAGATCATGTTCATCCAGGAGAGCGCCGTGCGCCTCGTCGGCGGCGTGCTCGTCGACCACAGCGGCCTGGACGCGACCGCCGGCGTGGAGGAGCGCCTGTTCCCGCGCCCCCACGAGTGGGAGCGTCTGTCCCCCGTCGCGGAGCCCGTCCTGGACCAGCTCGAGATCGAGGGCGAGCTCGCCTCGGGCCTGGATCTCTACAATCTGAACAACGCCTACATCCTGCGCTTCCTGGCGCCGCAGCCCGATCTCTGGCTGATCGCCGCCGATCTCGAGGCGCTGCCGGGCATCCATCTGGCGCAGCCCGTGCCCCTGCCCCAGGAACTGCCCCTGCCGCCGCCCTACATGTTCCTGCAGGGCTACCTGAACCCCGCCTCGTCGCTGCCGTCGGCCGGCGTGGACGCCTACGCCGCCTGGACGTACCCCGGCGGCAACGGTTCGGGCGTGACGGTCTGCGATCTCGAGTATGACTGGAACTACAACCACCAGGACGTGACCAAGGCCGTCGGCTCGCAGATCATCGCCAACGCCGTCGACCCCCACGCCGCCCAGCCCTACCCCAGCCAGCGGCACGGCACCGCCGTGATCGGCGAACTGGTCAGCAACGCCAACGGCTGGGGCACGACCGGCGTCTGCCCCGGCGCCTCCCTGCTGACCTGCGGCACGTACTACGGCCTCAACCCGCTGTGGAACGTCGCCGGCGCCATCACCGCGGCGACCGCCGCCCTGCAGGCCGGGGACGTCATCCTGCTCGAACAGCAGTGGGACTACAGCGGCGCGGCGAACCTGGGCCACTTCGTCCCGATAGAATGGTGGGGCTCCACCTCGGCCCCCCCCTACCAGAACCAGAGCTTCAACGTCGTCTACGCCGCGATCCAGACGGCCGTGGCCAACGGCATCCACGTGGTCGAGGCCGGCGGCAACGGTAACCGCGACACCGGCGCCCTGAACTGGATCGGCGACTCGGGCGCGATCGTCGTCGGCGCCGGCGGCACGGGCCAGACGGGCCGCGGCGACCGCGTGCGGATGGGCTTCTCCAGCTACGGCCCCCGTTTCGACCTGCAGGGCTGGGGCGAGAACGTGACCACCACCGGCCACAACTTCGATCTGTACAGCGTCGAGGGTCTGAACCTCCACTACACGCGGCTGTTCAGCGGCACCTCGAGCGCCTCGCCCATCGTGGCCGGCGCCGTGGTCTGCCTGCAGGGCTGGTGGGCCGGCAGCGGCCAGTCCACGCCGATCGCGCCCGCGCTGATGCGTTCGACCCTGAAGGCCACCGGCACGCCCCAGGATTCGGTCGCGACCAAGCAGATCGGCCCGCGCCCGAACCTGGCGGCGGCCATCGCCGCGCTGACGCCGACCGCGCAGTGGGTGAACGCGACTTCGGGTCCACTCGGCGACACCGGCCTGACGAACTCGGTCGCCTGGGGCGACCGCGACGACGACGGCGACCCCGACCTCTACATCGTCAACTTCCAGAGCCTCTGCCGCTTCCTGGAGAACCTCGGCGGCGGCTTCTTCATGGACACCACCGTCATGCCCGAGGCCAACCAGGCGGCGGGCGGCGCGGCCGCCTGGGGCGACTACGACAACGACGGCGATCCCGACCTCTACGTCGGCAACTACTCCCTGCCGAACCGGCTCCTGCGCAACGACCTGCTGTCCTTCTTCGACGCCTTCGCCATGCCCGAGAGCGACGCGGCCGACGCCGCCGGCGTGAGCTGGGTCGACTACGACAACGACGGCTGGCTCGACCTCCACGTCACGACGGTCAACGGCCTGCCCGACCGGCTGTTCCGCAACCTGAACGGCCTGCCGGGTCCCGGCGGCTTCGCTCAGATCACGGATCCGATGCTCGAGGACATCGACGACTCCCGCGACGGCGCCTGGGCCGACTACGACAACGACGGCGACCAGGACCTCTACCTGACCAAGACGACTTCGGGGCAGCCCAGCCGGATGCTGCGCAACGACGCCGGCACCTTCGTCGACGCGGCGACGCCTCCCCTGCAGGACAACGGTCCCTCGACCGGCGCCTGCTGGGGCGACTACGACAACGACGGCGACCTCGACCTCTACCTCGTGAAACCATCCGGGCTGCCCAACCGCCTGCTTCGCAACGACGGCAACGGCAACTTCACCGACGTCACCGCCGGCCCGCTCGCCAACACCGGCGGCGGCATGGGCGCCTGCTGGGGCGACTACGACAACGACGGCGACCTCGACCTCTACGTGGTCAACTACAGCTCCGGCACGATCGGCAGCGGCATCAACCGCCTGCTGCGCAACGACGGCGGCGGCGTCTTCACCGACGACACCAGCAACCCGCTCTACGCCGGCGGTTACGGCCACGCGGCCGCCTTCGCCGACTACGACCGCGACGGCGACCTCGACCTGTACCTCGGCAACTACGGGGCGTCGAACACGCTCTTGCGCAACGACATCAACAACGGGAATTCCTGGCTGCACGTGAAACTGGAGGGAACGAGCAACAACGCGTCGGCCGTCGGCGCGCGCGTGACGGTCTGGTCGCCCGTGCTCGGGATGCAGATGCGGGAAGTGTCGGACATGACGGCCGGCCCCGGCCAGGGCGACCTGCTGGTCGAGTTCGGCCTGGGCGGCGACGCCGGGATCGACTCGCTGCGCGTGGACTGGCCGAACGGCAACGTCCAGAAACTGCTGTTACCGATAGCCGCCAATCAGGTCATCGGCATCCTGGACAACACGGTGACCGCCGTGGGCGGGGACGTGATTCCCGAACTCTACTCGCTCCATCACGCCTACCCCAATCCGTTCAACCCCTCCACGTCGATCGCCTACGACGTGCCCCGCGCGGGTGAAATCGACCTGGCCATCTACGACGCCGGCGGCCGATTGTTGCGGCGGCTGCATCACGGCGTCGCCGAACCCGGCCGCCACACGGCTGTCTGGGACGGCCGGGACGGGCGCGGTGAGCGGGTCGGCGCCGGGCTCTACTTCGTGCGGCTGACCGGCCCCGGCGTCGACCAGACCGTCAAGCTCATGCTCGTGAAGTAGATCGCCGCCCTGCGGCAGGGCCCCGCCGTCGCTGACGGCGGGGCCTTCTTCTTGTGGGGCAATGAGTTGGAGGGTCGGCAGAAAACCGCTCAAGCTTCAGCCCGGACTGCCGATGGCGTAGGCGGGAGGTTCTGCCTTGAGCATCCAGGCCGTCAACAACGCCATGTCCGCCATGATGGCCCAGCAGAACCGGCTGGACGGCGTCGCCGAGCGCGTGGCGCGCTGGCGGGCAACCGACTCCGCCCGGGGTCCCGCGCCGCAGGATCTGGTGCGCGACGTCATCGAGGCTCAGCTGGCCCTGCGGACTTTCGAGGTCAACGCCGCGGTGCGGCGCGCGGCGGACCGGCTGACCGGGCTGCTGCTGGACGTGATGGCTTAACCGGGATCGAGGATGAACGGATCCGGACGGCGAGGGCGCCGGCTTCATGGCCGGCGCCCTTGCCGTCTATTTCAGCAGGACGCCCCTGGCCGTGCCGGCGACGCCGTGCGGCCCCTCCAGACGGAACAGGTAGACGCCGCTGGCCAGGGGACTGCCGTCGCGACCACGGGCGTCCCAGGGCACGCGCAACGGCTGTCCGTTCGACCAGCCGGACCACGCCGTGGCCACGTTGCCGCCGCGGCAGTCGTAGACCTCGATCCGGGCGGCGCCCTCGACCGTGGCGGTGAAGGTCAGCACGGTGCGGGGATTGAACGGGTTGGGCGACAGCGTGAGCGGCACGGGCCCCGACCGCGGCGTTGCAACCCCCGTCGACGCCGGATCAAAGACCCGCACCGTGGTCGGCGACAGCACGACGTCGGGGATCCGACTGGCGTCCGGCGCGTACAGGACCACACTGTCGACCGTGATCGGGCTGAGCCCGCCCACATCGGCCGTGAAGGTCCAGACGTAGAGCTCGCCCGGACCCGTGACCCAGTGGTAGGCGTCCATGACGATGGCGTAACCGTGCCAGTAGCCGGGCGTGATCTCCTCCCAGTCCTCGAAGATGAAGGCCCCGGTGTTGCTGAAAAGCTGGCCGTGGTTGCCGCCGGTGCTGGTCAGGATCGCGGGGTCGTAATGGACGTACAACTCGATGGTGCGCACGGCCAGCGCCTCATCGAGCCGGATCGAGAGGCTCGACGTGCTCCCCAGATCGAAAATCGAATCCTGGGGAGAGAATCGCAGGACTGTCTGCGCGCAGGCCGGCAGGGCTGCGCCCTGGAGGCACAGGGCCAGCAGGCAGCCGAGGGTCATCCGACGGATGGCGCGGTCGCGGTGCTTCATGGTCGTCACTCTTCCGGGTCCGGATAGTGGGACGGGACGCCGACCGCTGGGCCGTCGCCGCGCGCCGCGGCTCGCTTCACCGGGCGCGCTCACTTCATCAGACTCATCTTGCGCGTCTCGCTGTACAGTCCGGCCGTCAGCCGGTACACGTACGTCCCCGAGGCCACCTGGCGGCCGGCGTCGTCCCGGCCGTCCCAGATCACCTCATGCGCTCCGGCCGCCCGCGGCTCGTCCAGCAGGACCCTCACCCGCCGACCGTCCAGCGTGTAGACCGTCATCCGCACCGTCTCGCTCTCCGGCAGGCTGAACACGATCTTCGTCTGCGGGT
>JAUSBL010000127.1 GCA_030658975.1 Candidatus Latescibacterota bacterium | reverse complement strand
GGGCGCGTCCAGCCACCCGCCCGCGGGCAGCGGCACCTGCTCGAAGTGGCGCACGCAGTCGTAGGCGATGGCGCCCACCGCGCCGCCGAAGGGGGCCGGCAGGTCCAGGTCCGGCGGCAGTTCCAGGGCCGCGAGCTCGCGGCGGACCGGGGCGAAGATGTCGCCCGGATCGATCGGCTCGCGGCGCGCGACGCCGTCGCGCGCCACGGTGGCCGTGCCGTCGCGCAGCGTGATCGTGGTGCAGGGGCCGACGCCGACGAAGGAGTGCCGGCCCAGCTGGATGCCCTTCTCCACGCTCTCGAGCAGAAAGCACGCGCCCAGGGGCGCCAGCTTCAGGTACGCCGAGACCGGCGTGTCGAGGTCGGCGGGGATGCGGCGCCTTCGGGGCGTGCGCAGCAGGGCCGGGTCGGGTGTCGTCTTGGTGTGCATCGTGCCTCCGTCGTGCGGACATGAAAAAACCCACCATCGGCGGATGGTGGGCCGTAAGGGATCGGGGTTGGTCCGGGTCTACCGGTCCGTTCCTCCGCACAGCCGACCTTCCGCACGCGTCACGCCCCGCCAAGACCACCATCGGCGGTTGGCTGCGGAGACGGTACGTGCGGTGAGGCTGCGCATCTGTGCTGGACTCCCGATCCTGAGCTGCGGACTTCGTTGACCGGCTGGGCCGTGATCAGTGGATGAGCTTACTCTTATTTCGGGGCGCCGTCAAGGCCTCATGAAATCAGGATCCGCCGTTATCAGCGTTGCCAGCCCTGGAGCAGCTGCCGCACGAACTCGTCGGGATCCGACGTCGGGGCGCCGCAGGCGCCGGGAAGGCAGACGTGAGCGACCGCACGGTCGTTGCGCGCCGTCAGTCCGGCGGCCACCGGCACCAGGGCACGCAGGGTCTCGCCGGTGCCCGCCGCGGGCACGGTCGCCAGCACCGCCCAGGGCGGCGCCAGGTTCCAGAAGGCGGCCCGCAGGGCGCGGGTGTCCCTGGCGCCGGGCTCGCCGGCGATGACCGCCGCGTAGGCGGGAGATGCGGCCAGCAGCGCCGTATCGGCCCACCAGGCCATCTCCAGGCCGGCGCGCTCCAGCATCGCGCCGCGGCCGCGCAGCTGTTCGACCACGAGCGCGCGGCGCGCCTCGTCGCCCGACAGAAGCGCCGCGCGCCAGAGGCCGTGCAGCAGGGCGGCCGCGCCCGAAGGTTCGACGCTGTCGAAATATTCGGCGCGCCGGCCCAGCGGCGCGTCGGCGCCGCGGGCCGTCAGGGCGAAACCCAGGGTGTCGTCGGCGAAGAGTTCCACCGCGAGGTCCAGCAGCTCGCCGGCGCGTTGCAGCTGCGCGGCGTCGCCGGTCGCCTGGTATAGGTCCAGCAGCCCTTCGGCCAGGCAGGCGTAGTCGTCCAGCACGCCCTCGCCCGCGGCCCGGCCGTCGGTCGTCGCGCGCACCAGGTGACCGCGGGCGTCGCGGTGCGACGACCAGAGCCGGTCGGCGACCTGCAGCGCCGCCGCAGCGTAGGCGGGTTCGTCGAGTTGCGCCGAGGCCCTCGCCAGCGCCGACAGCGCCAGCCCGTTCCAGGCGGTCACGATCTTGCGGTCCAGCGCCGGCGCGGTGCGCGCCGCGCGGATCTCGCGCAGCCGCGGGCGCAGGCGGTCGAACAGCGCCGCCGCCTCGGCCGGCTCGCGCCCGTGCCGCATGGCGGCGTGGGGCGCGTCCACGCGGCGGGTCAGGATGCTGCGGCCGTCGAAGTTGCCGCCCGGCGCCACGCCGAGCAGGGTCGCCAGCAGAGGGCCGTCGCGCTCGCCCGCGGCCGCGAGGATCTCCTGCGGTGTCCAGACGTAGTAGCTGCCCTCCTGCCCGCCGCTGTCGGCATCGAAGCTGGCGCAGAAGCCGCCCTCGCCGTCGCGCATCTCGGCCAGCAGGAAATCCAGGACGTCCCGGGCCACCCCGAGGTACCACGGCTGCTCCAGCGCGGCGCCCGCCTCCAGGTAGAGGCTCGCGAGCTGGGCGTTGTCGTAGAGCATGATCTCGAAGTGGGGCACCAGCCAGGTCTCCTCGACCGTGTAGCGGTGGAAGCCGCCGCCGAGGTGGTCGCGGATCCCACCCGTGGCCATCGCCTCCAGCGTGCGCCGCAGGGCCGCGGCGGCCTGCGGGTCGCCGGTGCGGCGGTGGTGGTGCAGCAGGAACTGCCACCGCAGCGGCGTCGGGAACTTCTGGTGCTGCAGGAATCCGCCCCACTCGGGGTCGTGGTGGGCGAGCCCCTGCCGCGCGATGAATTCCACCGTCTCGGCCGCGACGGGCGGCCCCTCGCCGTCGACGGGGGCGGCGGCGACCGCAGCGGCCAGCTGCCCGGCCTGGACCTGCAGTTCGCCGCGGTGGGAGCGGTAGGCTTCGTCGACCCGGTGGCAGAGCTCCAGGAAGCGCGCGCGGGGCACGTAGGTGGCGCCGTGGAAGGGCTGCAGGTCCGAAGTCAGGAACACCGACAGCGGCCAGCCGCCGCGGCCGGTCTGCGCCGTCACGGCGGCCATGTAGGCCTCGTCGAGGTCGGGGCGCTCCTCGCGGTCGACCTTGATGCAGACGAAGCGCTCGTTCAGCAGGGCGGCCACTTCGGCGTCCTCGAAGACCTCGTGCGCCATGACGTGGCACCAGTGGCAGGAGGAGTAGCCGATCGACAGGAAGATGGGCAGGTCATGGTCTCGGGCGCGGGCCAGGGCGTCGCGGTCCCAGGGCTGCCAGTGGATGGGATTGCCGGCGTGCTGACGCAGGTAGACGGACGCCTCGCCGCCGAGGCGGTTGGATCGCGTGTCGCTGGGGCGGGCCCGTCCCGCGTCGGCCGTATCGCTCATGGCTACCAGGATAGACCTTCGGCCGCGGCGGCGCCCACTTAAATTCCCCGGCCGCGCGGGTCAGGACCGCGTGCCGACGACCACGAGGCTGCGGCCGCCCACGGGCGCCTCCGTGAAGCCGCCGAACCCGGCCGCGGCCATGATGGCCTTCGCTTCGGTCAGCGTGTAGGACTGCCCGCCCGCGGTCCCGACCAGCATGTTGACGCTGAAGCGGGCCGCGTGGGCCGGCGCGGTGCGCGTGTCGTCGAGGTAGAAGTCCTTGAACATCAGCCGCCCGCCCGGGACCAGCGCGGCGTGGGCCTTGCGGGCGATCATCGCCGTGTCGTCGGGCGTCAGCATGTGGATGATGTTCGAGACGTAGACCACGTCGAAGCCGTCGCCGAACCCGTCGACGTGGAAATCGCCGTCGACGGCCGTGACCCGGTCGGCGAGCCCCGAGGCGGCGATCTGTCCGCGCGCGATGGCCGTGGTCTCGGGCAGGTCGAAAACGACGCAGCGCAGGGCGGGGTTCGCCGCCGCGAAGACGAGCGATGCGGTTCCCGGCCCGCCGCCCACGTCCAGCAGGCGCCGGGCCGCGGAGAAGTCGATGGCCGCGGCCACGTCGCGGCTGCTGCTGCGCGAGATGTTCTCCATGCCGCAGATGTAGTCGCGGTGCTCGCGCGGCTCGCGTACGGCGGCCTCGCGCGGCACCGGCTCGCCCGTGCGCAGCGTCTCCTCCAGCCGCATCCAGCGCCGGCTCAGGCGGTCGTGGTGGCGGTAGATGCTGGCCATGGTGGTGGGCGAGTCGCTCGCCAGCAGCGGGCCGCAGTCCGGGTCCAGGCGGAAGCCCTCCCCGTCCTTGACCAGGATCCCGACCGCGGCCAGCGCGTGCAGCACGGTGTCCAGGGCCCGGGCGTCGAGGCCGAGCTCGGCGGCCAGGGCCGCCGGCGTGCGCGTCCCGCCGGCCAACGCGTCGAAGACGCCCAGCCGCAGGCTCGTCAGCATGATGAAGGCGTCCTGGTAGCCGGCGGCGATGCGATCGAGCTTGTCCCGCGCTTCCATCTCGACTCCTGGTTCGGGGGGTGGGCTCCGGTCCACCATTGTGGGGGGCGGGCGGGCGCGAAGCAAGCGCCCGCGGGGACAAGTGCCTGCTGACCCGGCGCGACCCCTGTGCTAGGGTGCCCGCGGAGGAGATGCCCCATGACCGGACTGCCGCCCGTCAGCGTGGTGCTGCCCGCCTACCAGGCGGCGGCCACCCTGCCGCAGACCCTCGATTCGGTGCTCGCGCAGACGCCGCCGCCCGCCGCGGTCGTGGTCGTGGACGACGGCTCCACCGACGACACGGCCGCGGTGCTGGCCGGGCGCGCCGGCCGCGTGACCGCGCTGCGCATCGAGAACAGCGGGGGCCCCTCGCGGCCGCGCAACATCGGGCTGGCGGGCTGCGGCGACGGGCTGGTCGCGCTCTTCGACGCCGACGACCTCATGCTGCCGGGCAAGCTCGCGGCGCAGGCCGCGGTCTTCGCCGCCTGCCCCGAGGTCGACCTCTGCTTCACGGACTTCCGGGTGATCGGCGCCGACGGCGCCGTCCTGCAGGAGCGCTTCCTCGACGAGTACCGCGAGTTCCGCCGCCTGCTGCGCCCCAGTTCCCTGCCGGACGTCGGCCTGCTGTCGGGGCCCGACCTGCACTTCGCGCTGATCCGGGCCAACTTCGTCGGCACCTCGAGCGTCGTGGCGCGCGCGCCGCGACTGCGGGCCGCCGGCGGCTTCGACGAGACGCTGCACAACGGCGACGACCTCGACCTCTGGCTGCGCCTGGCCCGCGAGGGCGCGGTCTTCGCCTTCCTGGACCGCGTCGGGCACGCCTACCGCAAGGTCGACGGCGGCGTCACCGCGCGCGGCTGGCGCCGCCTGCCGGCCGTCATCGCGGTGCGCGAGCGCCAGCGGCCGCACGTGACCGACCCCGCGCGGCGGCGGGTGCTGGAGGACATCATCCTGAAGGCGAAGCTGGCGTACGCCTGGGGGCTGGACCGCGACGGCCGCCACGACGAGGCGCGCCGCGTCTACGCGCTGTGCAACGCCGCGCGTCCGACCTGGGCGGGGATCAAGGGGATCGTGCTGGCGACGGCGCGGTCGCGCTTCGGCGGACCGTCCGCGAGGAGCTAGACCGGCACGGCCCGCAGGCCGTCGGCGTAGATCGGGATGTTGTTGTCGATCACCGTCACGGCCGACAGGTCCAGCCGCTCGAAATCGCGCCACTGGTCCGCGTTCAGCGCGCAGGCCATGACCATCCCCACGAAGCAGCGGGCCGTGATGTAGGGGTCGATGTTCTTGACCTCGCCGGAGTCCCTGCGCTCGGACAGCTCCCGCGCCAGGAACCTGATGTACGGCAGACGCAGCTCGCAGAACAGCACGTCGTTGCCGCGGTGCGTACCCAGCGAACTCATCACCATCAGCGGCAGCAGCAGCGGGTCCTCGCGCGACAGCTGGTGGATGTGGTGGGCCACCGTGGTCAGCACCTGCTGCACGTCGCCGAGCTTGCGCTGGTCGACCAGGTACCCCTCGATGTCGTGCGCGCGGGCCTTGGCCCTCACCACCGACTCGAACAGGTGTTCCTTGCTCTCGAAGTAGCGGTAGATGGCCGCCTCGGTGATCCCGCACTCGCGGGCGATCACGCGGATGGAAGCCCCCTCGAAGCCGAGCTGGGCGAAGAGCCTGGAGGCGTTCTCGAGGATCTCGTCGCGTCGTTCCAGGTTGCGCGCTCTGGACATGGCCGCCCTCCCTTTTCGGTCAACGACCCCTTACTAACTATCGAAAGTAAACGGTTGATATTAATTTGTCAACTTCGATCCCGTCATGGGATTGCCCTGTTGCGTCATTGCGGTCAACAGCCCTTACAGGAAGCGGGGGGCCCCTCGGCCCCCCGCCATTACCGCCCGTCGTCCGGGCTGGCTCAGATCGCGGCCGGAACCGCCGTCGAGAGCGGGAAATCGTGCGTCTCGGCGGCCGTCCACTTGTTCGCCAGCAGCGAGGAGTGGAACAGCCGGTTGGAGCCGAAGCTCAGCGTCTTGGCGTTGTAGCCCAGCATGTTCAGGGCGGCGGCGACCTGGCTGCTGGTCTGGCCGGTCCAGCAGTAGACCACGATGGGCGTGCCGTCGCTGGGC
Organism: Candidatus Latescibacterota bacterium; assembly: GCA_030658975.1. Taxonomy (GTDB): domain Bacteria; phylum Krumholzibacteriota; class Krumholzibacteriia; order LZORAL124-64-63; family LZORAL124-64-63; genus PNOJ01. The sequence goes on along the minus strand of JAUSBL010000127.1, from coordinate 11,798 downwards.
AGGTAGGGCAGCATCTCGCCGATCTTCAGGCTGGTGTAGGGAGTGAACTGGTAGGCGCCGGGGATGTGGCCGGGCACGCCGTTGGTGCCGGTGCCCTCGTAGTCCGCCACGCCGAAGTAGTTCACGACGAAATAGGGGGTCATGTCCGGCGGCGTCGGCGCCGTCCAGGTGAAGCTCTGGAACCCGGCCGCCAGCATGGCGGAGACGCGGTCCTCGACCACGGTCGCCGGGTCCTCGTCCGCCAGCGTCGGGTAGGCGTGGGCGACGAGCGAGCCGTTGTTGTTCGTCGTCTCGGGAGCGGGCAGGTAGTCGCCGATATTGTCGTACATGCGGCCGGCGAGGGTCGAGTTCCAGGAGGACATGCCCCACTTCAGGGACTTGACTTCCTCGTAGCCCATCAGCTCCATCGCGATCTTGGCATGGCCGGCGCTCTGGCCCGTGTAGCAGGTGACCACGTAGGGCTTGTCGTCGGGGATCGTCATATCCAGGTCGTTCAGCAGCGTGGCCAGGCTCGAGTAGTAGGCCCCCGCGATGTGCCCGGCGCCGTAGTCGGCCGCCGAACGGATGTCGATGACCGTGTAGTCGTCGAGGTTGTCGTAGAGCACCTGGGCGGTGATGACGCCCGGGCTGTCGGTGTTGTCGTTCAGGTAGGCGTCGACGGCCGCGTACATGGCCGCGAACTCCGGCGTCTGCGCGCCGCCGACCTCTAGCTCGAAGTCGTTGGCCGAGCCCGCGGTCCAGCGGTTGGCCGTCAGCGCGGTGTGGAACAGGTGGTTCGAGCCGTAGCTCAGCGACTTGGCGTTGTAGCCCAGCATGTTCAGGGCGGCGACGACCTGGCTGCTGTGCTGGCCGGTCCAGCAGTACACCACGATGGGCGTGCCGTCGCTGGGCAGGTTCTTCAGCATCTGCTCGATGCCAAGGCTGGTATAGGGGGTGAACTGGTAGGCGCCGGGGATGTGGCCGGGCACGCCGGAGCCGCCGGTGCCCTCGTAGTCCGCCTGGCCGAAGTAGTTCACGACGAAGTAGTCGTCCAGGTTCGGCTGCAGCGTCGCCCAGCTGATGCTCTGGAAGCCGCCCGCCAGCATGGCGGCGACGCGGGTGGCCACGATCGTCGCGTTGGTGCCGGTCAGCGTCGGGAAGGCGTGCTCGGTCATGCCGGCGTTGTTGTTGGTCGTCTCCGGCGAGGCCAGATTGTCGCCGATGTTGTTGTTCCAGCCGGTGGCCAGGCTGCTGTTCCACGACGACATGCCGAAGCCGAGGGTCTTGACGTCCTCGTGGCCCATGAGCTCCAGCGCGATCTTCGCGTGGCCGGCGCTCTGGCCGCTGTAGCAGGCGATGACGATGGTCTTGTCGGTGGGGATCGTCGTGCCCACGTCCGTCAGGATGGTCGCGAGCGAGGAATGATAGGCGCCGGGAATGTGGCCGGCCATGAAGGCGTCAGCCGTACGGATATCCACGACGGTGTAGTCGTCGAGGTTGTCGTGGAGCGTCTGCGCCGTCACGACGCCCGGGCAGTCCGTGTTGTCGTTGAGGTAGGCTTCGACCGCGGCGGCCATCGTCTCGAACGTGGTCGCGACCGGCGGATCCGCAGGGCCATCGTCGCTCGAGCAGCCCACCAGGGCGGCCAGGGCGATCAGCAGCAACGCCATCAGGGTCCAGCGTTTCGTCATGTCTTCTCTCCTTGTTCGGGCCTTGCGGCCCCCGGTGTGCGGCGCCGGGCGCCGCGGGTCTGCCGCCCGGCGGCGTATGCCGCCGGGCGGTCTTTCACTTCAGGTCACTTCGCGTCCGGGAACGACGACGGGATCACCACCCCGAGGTTGGCTTCGTAGTCGGGCAGCCGGGTGACGCCGTCGTCCTCGTACAGGTCGGACTCGCGCAGCAGGAAGCCGTCGGGCCCGTCCGGCGACTGGTGGCAGGCCGTGCTGCAGGTCTGACCGTCGACGACCGTCGTCTGAGCCGTGCGCCGCACGATGTTGTGCGGGGAGGCGTAGACCCAGGTCGGCGCGTCCAGGTAGCCGGGCAGCTCCAGGCCCCAGTCGGCGTAGGTGCCGGGATCGATCGGCAGGTGGCGCACCACCGAGTAGTCGTACTCGGTGCGGTACGGGCTCGGGTTGCGGCCGATCTTGAGCTGCAGTCGGCTGGGGTCGATGTCGTACTTCTGCTGTTCGTCGTCCGCCACCAGGTTGTGGCAGTTCGTGCAGTTCTTGTAGGGCTGCGAGTGGCAGACCTGGCACTGCAGGTTCAGGCCGTCGTTGCCCACGTGCATCGCGTGGTAGGCGTTGTCCCAGCCGTCGTCGTGGTCTTCCCCGTGGCAGTTTTCGCAGCGGGGCATCGTCTTGACCTCGTAGCGGTGCTCGTAGTGCTCGCCGTCGTGCTGGTCGTCGCCGTGGATCTCTTCCTTGGTGTGGCAGTCCTTGCACTGCCAGCCGTAGGGCTGGCGGTGGACGTCGGGCACGTTGCCTTCGCTCTGTCCCAGGAAGTCGTTGCCCACGCGCGAGCCGTGGCAGGCCACGCACTGCTCGGTCATGTCCGGCGAGGCCCGGAAACGGTGCGAGTAGTAGGTGCCGATCAGCGGGAAGCCGCCGCCGACGCTGGCCGGACGGCTGACGTGGCACTGCCCGCAGGTGGTGTGGCAGCCGCCGCACTTCTGGTCGAAGAAGCCCTCGAAGCCGGAGCCCTCGAAGGTGCAGCGCCCGCGCAGTTCGATGGCCGTGATGTAGCCCCACTGGTTGGCGTGCAGGCTGTTGGCGTGGGCCGCCGCCTCGTCGGCGTGGCAGCCGTCGCAGGCGCCGTGCGCGCTGGGATCGCCGACCATGCCCGTGTGCGCCTCCTCCATCGTCTCGAACGTGCGGTCGGCCATGCCGCCATGGCAGCTCTGGCAGCTGCGCTGGCCGTGCACGCTGTCGAGGAACCGCTGGCCGTTGGTGCCGGTGATGATGACCTTTTCCCACGCCTCCAGCGCGGGTACGGAGCCGCCTCAGCCGTCGTCCTTGGCGGCGGGCTCGGCCTTGGACATCGCCTCCTCGCCCAGGCTGGCGATGAGCATGTCCCGGCTGCTGTGGCAGCCGAGGCAGGTCTTGTCGGTCAGCACGACGTTCGGGTCCCCGGTGCCGTTGGAGGTGTCGTTCTCGCACCCCCACAGGCTGCCCAGGACCAGGAACGCCAGGACCGCGACCGCTGCGTGCTTGTGCATGGTCACACTCCGTCGTTGAACGGCGCTGTGGCGCCGTCGTTGGTAAGCCCGCGGGCGAAGATCGGCACGTTGTTGCAGACCACGGTCTGCGCGTCGACCTCCGCTCCCGCGAACCGGCTCCACATGCCGGCATTGAGGGCACAGTCCATGACCATGCCCACGAAGCAGCGGCTCGTGATGACGGGATCGATCCGTCGGACCTCCCCCGCCGCCATGCGCCGCGTGATCTCCTCGACCAGGAATTCGATGTAGGGGCTGCGCACCTCGCGGAAGATCGTCGCGCGGCCCTGGTCGTTCTCGAGGCTGCTGTTGGACATCAGCCGCACGAGTTCGGGGTCGCGGTGCGCGAGGGACAGGACGTGGTTGGCGACCACGCGCAGGACGTCCTCGACATCGCCGCAACCGCGGCTGGCCGCGAGGTCGCCCGCGATGTCGTGCTCGCGGGCCTTGGCGCGGATGACCTCGTCGTAGAGCTGGGCCTTGCCGTCGAAATGACGGTAGATGGCGGCCTCGGTCACGCCGCTGGCGCGGGCGATGAGCCGAATGGCGGTGCCGTCGTAGCCGTGGGCCGAGAAGAGCCGCGACGCGTGGTCGAGGATCTCGCCGCGGCGGTTGGTATGTCGGACCTCGGCTGCCACGGCGATCCCTCGAACGAGGTGAGCGAACGTTGACTCTGTCCCAAGCTAGCCTTACGGATCGGCCCGTCAATCCCTGATGTTATGATTTAAACCCGCTGAAATCCTTTACCATCAACGACTTATTTCATATCTACTTACTAGGTGTTATAAGATTAGCAATAATATGGGGATACGAAAACGGTCGTTCACTCATCGAAATGCCGCGCCGAAACTGCCCGAGAAAAAAAAGGAGCCCCGCCTGGGGCGGGGCTCCCGGTCCGGCTTTGCCTGGGGGTGGGCGGCTAGAAGACGCCCCCCACCGACAGCGAGTACAGGTCGAGGATGTAGTCGTCCCAGCGGTTCTCGTCGAACTCGCATCGGCGGTAGCTCGCGGTCGCGGTCAGCTTCTCGGCGAAGCGCCAGCTCGTGCGGGCCGACCAGCGGTCCAGGTCGTTCTCGACCGAGTCGGTGGTGCGGACCGCCTCGTAGTGGCCCTCGCAGCTCCAGCCGCGGCCGAGATCCAGCACCGCGCCGGGAGCGTAGCGCACGGTCGTGGCGTCGTAGGTCAGGGGGCTGACGTCGGACGCGACGACGGGGGCGCCGGTGATGCCGTACTCCTCCTGCCCCATCGAAACCGAGCCCAGCAGCGTCAGGCGCGGCGCCGCGGCCCAGGTGGCCACGGCGAAGCCGCGCACGGCGTCCCAGGTGGTCTCGACGCCGGCGATGTCCTCGCGCTCGAAGGTCTGCGCGATCGCCTGGTGGCCGAAGTCGAGGCTGATCCCCGTCGCCGGCCGCGTGTTCAGGCTGACCTCCCAGACCAGCTTGTCGCGCTTGCGGTCGCCCATCCAGTAGAACCAGGCGTCGCTGTCGGCGGTGTCCCAGGTGTCGACCGAATCGATCTGCTCCTGCAGCCACTGGGCCTTGGCCTTCAGCGTCACGTTGCGTGCGAGCCGGGTGCGCGCGCGCAGCGCGATCTCCTGGCTCGTGCGCTGCTGGTCGGTGGACTGGAAGTCCCCCTCGGCGCCGCTGTCGGGCACGCCGTCCTGGGCGGTCGTCTCCTGCAGATCGCTGTTGCGGTAGCGGTAGCTCAGTTGCAGCCGGGTCGAGGGCAGCCGGGTGGTCGAGAACGCCGCGCGGTAATCCTGGCTCGTGCGGTCGCGGTCGGTGGCGTGGACGACGGCGGCGTCGGGTCCGACCTGGCCGTCGACGTTCTGATTGCGGACGGCCGCCGACAGGTCCAGCCGCGTGCCGCGAGCCAGGGTCCACAGCGCGCCGACGCGGCCCGTGCCCGCCACGGCGTCGGACGAGACGTCGCGGTCGGCGAGGCCCTGGGTCTCGTGCGGGTTGCTCTCGAGGTAGCTGCCGACCGCCTGGCCCACCAGGCGCAGCGTCGGCGACACCTCCAGGGCGCCGCCGACCCGGCCGCTCCACAGGGTGCGGTCGTCGGTGTAGAGGTGGCGCGTGCCGAGCGCGCGGTCGCCCTCGCTCTTGCGGTAGGACACCTCCCAGTCCGTGGCCAGCTTGCCGTAGGCGTAGTCGCCGCCGGCCCAGACCTTGCGGTCGAGGGTGCCGAAGTGTTTCAGGCCGGGGACGGCGCTGCCGGCGCCGCTGCGCAGCAGGCTGCCCTTGCTGCCGTCGCGCCGCGTGAAGGCGACGCCCGCCTCCAGGCCGAACCCGTTCCAGACGCGGTGGGAACTGGCCGCCTCGAAGCGGTTCCAGTTCATCACCGGCGCGGGATCCAAAGCCGGCGGCGGCGGCGGCGCGGCGAAGACCGCCGAGCGCATCTCGCTGGTGCCGTCGTAGTAGTGGTCGAAGCTGCGGTAGGTCACCGTGGTCCGGTAATGCCCGGTCGAGCCGGCCCACAGGCCGAGCGCGCCGGCGCCGCCGGGCCGGCCGCCGTTCTCGCCGGCGCCGCGCAGGGTCAGCCAGCGGCCGCTGTCCCAGGTCCGGTTCCAGGCGAAGACCGAGGAGAAGCGGTACTGGTCGGTCAGCTGCCAGTCCTCGGCCGCCTTCGCGGCGTTGCCGTAATCGTCCAGGACGTCGAGCGTCAGGGTGGCGTGGTCGAACAGGCCCACATGGTCCCCGGGGGCGGCCCAGATCCGGCCGGCCTGGGCCGGCAGATCGCCGGCTATGGCCGCGCCGGCGGCCAGGAGCGCCACCGCGACGGCGGTCATCATCGTCAGACGCAGGTTCTTCATGACGCGCTCCTTTCTAGTCCAGGAAGGTGGGGTTGAGGTTCGAACCGTGGATTTCGTGGTGGCAGTCGTAGCAACGCGCCTCGCTGCCCAGGAAGCCGCCGTGGTTGACGTCCCCGATGATCGGGTAGCCCGGCTCGAAGTGGCACTGCAGGCACAGCGAGTTGCCGTCCTGGGTCAGCAGCTTGTCGTTGATCGAGCCGTGCGGCCGGTGGCAGGCCGTGCAGTCCTCGGCCGAGACGGCTTCGTGCTCGAAGAGGAAGGGGCCGGCCATCTCGGTGTGGCAGTTCAGGCAGGCCGCGTTCAGATCGCCCAGGGGGTCGGCGGCGGGCGCCGCGCCGTGGACCGCGTGGCAGTCCTGGCAGGAGACCTCGCCCTCGAGCACCCGGTGGCGGAACGGCAGACGGAAGTCGGCGGCCTGGGCCGCGTGGCACTGCAGGCAGAACTCGCCGGCGACCCGGAAAGCGGACGGCGCCTGCGTCGCGCCGCCCCCGTGGACGACGTCGGTGTGGCACGAGGCGCAGTCGGCCGTGCTGCCGGCGTGCGGCGAACCCGGCCAGGCGGCGCGCTTGTCCTGGTGGCACTGCAGGCACATCTCGGCCCGATCCTCGGCGTCCAGGGCGGAAAGGACGGCCCGGCCGAAGATGGGGCCTTCGCCGCCGGCCTCGACGTGGAGGCTGCCAGGCCCGTGGCAGGCCTCGCAGGCGCCGGCGCCGGTGCCGGGCGCGGTCAGGGCCCGTTCCACGGAGTGGGGAGTGTGCTGGTAGAATGCCCCGGCCTCGTCGTGGCAGTCCAGACAGGCCTGGGAACCGACGTAGGCCGCGCCGGACGGCACGCCCACGCGCTCGGCGAAACCGCCGCCCGCGGCCGCGACCACGGCCAGCAGGATGAGCAGCCCGGCGATGAGGATGAGCAGACGCAACATGGGGGTTCCTCCGCGCAGGAAGAGGTCAACGAACGTTGATCATCGAAGCGAGGATAAGAGACAGGGAGCGGGCAAACAAGAATTAGTTGTCATCGGTTTGTCAGGGTCTTGACTAAGCTGTTCAGAACGGCGACCTTGCCGCGCGCCCCCCCTCTCCGGCCGCCTCGAAAGGAGCCCCGCCGTGGACCTGTACGGTTTTGCCCTGCTTTCGCTATCTTCCCTGTTCGCGGTCATCGACCCGCTGGGCTGCATCCCGTTCTTCAGCGGCCAGACCGCGGGCCTGTCACGCGCGCGCAAGCGGCGCATCCTGGTCAAGGCCCTGCTGGTGTCCCTGCTGGTCCTGCTGCTGTTCACCTACGCGGGCAGCGCCGTGCTGCACACCTTCGGGATCACGGTGGACGCCTTCCGGATCGCCGGCGGCATCATCTTCTTCGGCGTGGGCCTGGACATGCTGCAGAGCCGGCCGCGCCGCTGGCACACCGGGCTGGAACAGGCCGCCGCCGCGGGCGAAGGCGCCGCAACGCCCGTCGATCCCGACCACGACCCCTCGGTGACGCCGCTGGCGATCCCGATGATCGCCGGCCCGGCCTCGATCACCACGGTCATGGTGCTGCGGGCCGAGACGCCCGGGATGACCGGGGCGCTGATCGTCAGCGCCGCGGCCGCCCTCATCCTGCTGCTGACCGGGGTGATCCTGCTGACCGCCGACACCGTGCTGCGGCGCCTCGGCCCCACGGGCATGCGCATCGTGGAGAAGCTGATGGGCCTGCTGGTGACCGTCATCGCCGTGCAACTGGTCCTGAACGGGGCCGCCCCGTTCCTGCGGGACCTGATGACCGCCGCCGCGGTCCGCTGATCCCCCTGAGTCCAGTCATCCCTTTGCGCTCGAACAGACACGCCCCCGGCGGCCGGTGCCGCCGGGGGCGCGTGGTCTTGCCCTCGGGAGAGGACTAGAAGCTCATCGTGGCCTGCGTGTACAGCCAGTTCTGGCTGTCGGCGTTCGGGCCGACCCGGTCCTCGCTGGGCGAGAACATGCTCAGGCCGGTCCGCCAGGCGAAGCCGCCGTCGACGTACTTGCCGGACAGATCGATCTCGGTGCCCAGCGCGGTCTTGTCCGCCGCGTACTCCTCGACCGTCGCGAAGCTGTGGAATTCGCCCATGACCGACCAGCTGTCGTTGACCGGGTAGTGGGCCTTCAGACCGATGTCCATCAGACCCTCATCCAAGTCGTCGGCGTTGACGAGGTCCATGGCGCCGTTGAAACTGTGGGACGTGTAGTACAGGTTGTGGAACCCTTCCCACTTGTCGTTGGTGGTGCCGTCGTCGCCGGTGGTGTAGTCCACCAGGCCGGCCAGGCGGAAGCCGTTGCCCATCGTGTAGCCGATCTCGGCGTTGAGCAGCATGCCGCTGATGTCGACCTCGGTGGCGCCGAAGTCGACCGTACCGGTCTGCATCGCGAACATGGCGTTGTAGTCGAAGCTCTCGGCGAAGGTCCGCTCGCTGTAGGCGCCGAAGGTCATGTAGTTCTCATCGTAGAAGACGCCAGGAGTGAAGATGTTGCCGTAGGACTTGTTCATCATGGCGAACACGTCCACGCCCTTGTTCAGGAACGAGAAGTTGATGCCGTAGAACATGTCGTCGCCGGCGGTGTCGGTGCCGTCGGTGTCGTCGATGACCGTGTACTGGTTGAAGCTCTCGTAATCCTTGGTGGCCCAGAACGTGGCCTTCATGTTCTCACCGAACTGTCGGCCGAACATGGCGCCGTCGAACGACCGGCCGTACATGCTCCAGTTGGAGACGCCCACCAGGCGTTCGTTGTGCAGGCTCATCTCGAAGCGGCCCAGTTTGAGCCAGCTCTTCTCGCAGGGCTTGTACCACATGTAGCCCTGGTGCATGTCCAGAACGGGGTCGATGCCGAAGTCGTTCACGGCGCCGATGAAGCGGCTGTCCTGGAACTGGGCGAACACGCCCATGTTGTCCGCAACCGCGGCTTTGATGCCGACACGGGTGCGGAGCTGGCTGAACCAGGTGGGGTTGGTGTCGGAGTCGAAATCGTAGAAGTAGGGGCCGGCCCCGTCCATCTGGATGCGGTAACGGGACTCGCCCATCACCTTGATGTCGCCCGAGCCCATCTCGGTGCAGGCCTGTGCGCAGGTCTCGGCGCAGGACTCGGCATATGCGGCAACGCTCATCAGCATCGCCAGGATCACGAACAGGGTGGTCAACTTCAACGTCTTCAAGGCGGTCTCCTTCCGGCAAAACCATGATGCCGACCGGTGGATCCGTTCAGTCCGGCGGCTCAAACCTGCGGAATGTTGCCACCGAGATTTCGTACTAGCAAGGTAAATAATGAAATATTGATATTTGATTATCATTCGCATCAGGCCCCGACCGCTATGATTGACACCGACCTTCCACTTTCCTAGCTTCCCCTTCGCGTGCTGCGGTCGGCGGGATCGGCACGACCCGCGGGACGCACGACCCTACCCCGAACAGGAGTCGCTATGCGCATCGGCTTCTCCCCGCGATCCCGCAGCCGCACGTCGTGGGTGGTCCCGGCGGCGATCTTCGCCCTGGTGCTGCTGCCCGGCGTCGCCGCGGCCCTCGACGCTCACGGCGCCGCCGCCGCCCACGCCGCTGCACAGCACGGGGCTCCCAGCCTGGGCACGCGGCTGCCCCTGTGGAGCACCCTGCCGTTCGTGGGGATCCTGCTCTCGATCGCGGTGTTCCCCCTGGTGGCGCCGCATTTCTGGCACCGACACTTCCCGAAGGTCGCGGCGTTCTGGTCGCTGGTGTTCGCCGTGCCGTTCCTGATCGCGTTCCGGGGCGAGGCTCTGCAGTCCATCATCCACATCTACGTCATCGACTACATCCCCTTCATCATCCTGCTCTGGGCGCTGTTCACCGTCGCCGGCGGGATCTACGTCGGCGGCAGCCTGCGCGGCTCCCCGAAGGTCAACACGCTGCTGCTGCTGATCGGCACCCTGCTGGCTTCCTGGATCGGCACCACCGGCGCGGCGATGGTCCTGATCCGCCCCCTGCTGCGGGCCAACGCCTGGCGCCGCTACCGCGTCCACACCGTGGTGTTCTTCATCTTCCTGGTGGCCAACATCGGCGGTTCCCTCACCCCTCTGGGCGACCCGCCGCTGTTCCTGGGCTTCCTGCACGGGGTGCCGTTCTTCTGGGTCACCAGGGCGCTGCTGCCGCACGCCCTGACGGCCGTGGCGATCCTGCTGGTGGTCTTCTTCATCCTGGACAGCTACTGGTACCGCAAGGAGCCCGTCGCGGCGCCCGAGGACGGCCACGACGGCCAGAGCAAGGGCATCCGCCTCGAGGGCCTGCACAACCTGCTGTTCCTGCTGGGCATCATGGGCGGCGTGCTGCTCTCGGGCTCGCTCAAGCTGGGCAAGGTCCCCATCTACGGCCACGTCGAGGTCGAGCTGCAGAACTGGCTGCGCGACGCGATCCTGATCCTGATGGGCGCGCTCTCGCTGCGCTTCACCGCCAAGGCGATCCGCCGCAAGAACGAGTTCTCCTGGGGCCCGATCCAGGAGGTGGCCTACCTCTTCGCCGGGATCTTCATGACCATCATCCCCGCCCTGGCGATCCTGCAGGTCGGATCCGCGGGCGCCCTGGCCGGCGTGGTCGCCTTCGTGAAGTCGCCCGCGCACTACTTCTGGGTCAGCGGCGGCCTGTCCAGCTTCCTGGACAACGCGCCCACCTACCTGACCTTCTTCAACACGGCGCTGGGCAGCTTCGGCATGCCCGAGAGCGCCGTGCCCGGCATGCTGGGCTACCTGGACGCGAGCCTGCGCAATCCGGAATTCATCCGGGACCTGACGGCGATCTCCGCCGGTGCGGTCTTCATGGGCGCCAACACCTACATCGGCAACGCGCCCAACTTCATGGTCAAGTCCATCGCCGAGGAGGCCGGCGTGCCGATGCCCAGCTTCTTCGGTTACATGCTGAAGTACTCGCTGCCGATCCTGGTGACGACCTTCGTGGTGATCACCTTCATCTTCTTCACCTAGGAGGGGAACCATGGCGACCAAGCCGGCTGCCGCGACGCCGACCTACCACGAACTGGCCATCCAGGGCCCGCGCGATCTGGTCCATGGTTTCCTCGCCGGGCTCGCCGCCGGCGCCGGCAGCGCCGCCGTCGCGGTCTTCGCCAACGAGGCAGGCGTCGCCGGGCCGGGCCTGGCCGCCAAACTCAAGGGGATGATCGGCGCACAACACCAGGCCTGCCGCGTGATCCTGGACGGCGAGCTGCGCGGCCTGCTGAAGGGCGCGACCAAGCGCATGACGGCCGAGACCGGCCTGGTCGTCCTGTCGGACAGCCGGATCCGCCGCGCCTCCTTCGGCTACCGCTTCCAGGCCTACGCCGTACGGTACGGGGTCGAGATCCAGGACCTCCTGGCTTCGCTACCGGCCGGGCTGAAGATCGCGGACCGTCGCGTCGCCGAAAAGCACGACCCCCGCGCCAGGGGCGTGGAGGCCTACGCTCCCGCCCACGACTACGAGATCGAGGGCGGCGGCACCATCGTGGGGCGCTTCGACCTCGTGGCGGAAGCCCGGCGGCGCCTGTCCGCCCACCCGCTGATCGACGCGGACGAGATCGAGTTGGACCTGGGATAGCCTTCAGGCGCCGCCCGGCGGTGTGCGGGGATAAGCAGAGGGGTGGGACGATGCTGTCCCACCCCTTTTGCGTCCGACAGGTATCCGCTTACTTCAGGAGCGTCATCTTGCGGGTCAGTTCCTGGCCCTCGCTGCGCAGGCGGTAGTAGTACGTGCCGCTGGCCGCCTGGCGGCCCGCATCGTCGCGCCCGTTCCACTCCACCGTGTAGGTCGACGCCGCCAGCTCGCCG
>JAUSBL010000121.1 GCA_030658975.1 Candidatus Latescibacterota bacterium | reverse complement strand
GGCAAGACCACCAGCATCGCCAAGCTGGCCTACGCCTACCAGCAGCAGGGGCACCGCGTGCTGCTCGCCGCGGGCGACACCTTCCGCGCCGCGGCCGTGGAGCAGCTGCGCATCTGGGCCGACCGCATCGGCGTCGATTTCGTGACGCAGGGCCAGGGCGCCGACGCCGCGGCCGTGGTCCACGACGCGCTCTCGGCGGCCGAGGCCCGCGGCCACGACATCGTCATCGTCGACACCGCCGGCCGCCTGCACACGAAGTCCAACCTCATGGACGAGCTGGGCAAGGTCGCCCGGGTCATCCGCCGCAAGAGCGGCCGCGATCCCGAGACCCTGCTGGTGGTCGACGCCAACACCGGCCAGAACGGGCTGCAGCAGGCGAAGATCTTCGCCGAGACGGTGCCCGTCGACGGGCTGATCCTGACCAAGCTCGACGGCACGGCCAAGGGCGGCATCGTGGTCGCCATCGCCGAGACCCTGGGACTGCCGGTCAAGTACGTCGGACTGGGGGAGAAGGCGGGCGATCTGGAGGTTTTCGACCCCGAGACGTTCGCCGAGGCCCTGTTCACCCTCTCCGGGGCCGGGGACGGGGACGAGGGCGCCGGCGGGCCTTGACAGGGGTCCGGATCCCGCATTAGCTTATCCGTGAGGCCCTTGGGCCCAGAAATTCACAGCGAATCTCAACTTCGGGGCGGGGTGGAAATCCCCACCGGCGGTCACAGCCCGCGACCCGGCGGCGCACCCTGCGCGGCCGGCTGATCCGGTGGAACTCCGGGGCCGACAGTCACAGTCTGGATGGGAGAAGTTGGGTCCGGCGCGCCCGTCGATGCGGGCGGCCGCCTCCTGCCTGCCTCCCGCATCCCGAACAGCCGTGTTCAGGATCATGGCGCACAACCGCAGCGACACCGAATTCATGGCCGAGGCGCACCGCATCGCGCAGCGCCTGCCCCGTCGTCCCTGGCCCAACCCGCCGGTGGGCGCGGTCGTGGCGCGCGACGGCGAGATCGTGGGCCGCGGCACGCACCACGGTCCCGGCGCCGACCACGCCGAGATCGTCGCGCTGCGCGAGGCCGGCGACGCGGCGCGGGGCGCGACGCTCTACGTGACCCTCGAGCCGTGCAACCACCAGGGGCGGACGCCGCCGTGCGCGCCGCGCGTGGCCGGCAGCGGCGTCGCGCGGGTCGTCGTCGGCGCGCGCGATCCGAACCCGCGCGTGGCGGGCGGCGGTCTCGACCTGCTGCGCGCGGCGGGGATCGACGTGACCCTCGGCGTGCTCGGGCGCGGTTGCCTGGAACTGATCTGGCCCTACGTCGTGACGGAAGCCTTCGGCCGGCCCTTCGTCACGCTCAAGACCGCGACCACGCTGGACGGCCGCTTCGCGCCGCCGGCCGCGCCCGAGGGCGCGCCGCACTACTTCACGGGCCCGGAGTCGCTGCAGGAGACGGCCCGCCTGCGCCGCTGGCACGACCTGGTGCTGGTGGGCGCGAACACGGTCCGCCGCGACCGTCCGCGCCTGGACGGCCGCCGCGCGGGCGCGGCGGCCCTGTGCCCCGCGTGCGATCCCGTGGCGGCCTGCGCCGACGGCGACCTCGCCGAGGCGACGGGCTGGCGCACGGGTCCCCACCTGGTCTTCACGTCCGGCGCGGCCGACGCCGGGCGGGAACACGCGCTGCGCGAGGCCGGCGCCGAGGTCGTGCGCTGCCGGGACGACGACGGCCGGCTCGACCCCGCCGACCTGCTCGCGCAGGCCGCGGCGCGCGGGCACTGGACGGTCATGCTCGAGGGCGGCCCCGTCCTCGCGGCGTCGTTCCTGGCCGCGGGTCTCGTCGACCGCTGGGTGCAGTTCGTGGCGCCGACGCTGGCCGGCGGCGGGCCCCGCTGGGCCGACCGGGAACTGGCGCCGGAGGTGCGCGACTTCAGCCTCACCCGCGCGGTGCGCTCCGGCAGCGACGCGTGCCTGACCTGGGACCGGACGGACTTCGCGCAGCGGCGCGCGGCCCTCTGCGGCGACAAGGACGGTGACTGACGTGTTCACCGGGCTGGTGCGCGAGATCGGGACCGTCACGGCGGTGGGCGCCCGCGGCGGCGTGGCCGTCCTGACCCTGCGCGCGCCCGCCTGCGCCCCCGAACTCGCCGTCGGCGACAGCCTGGCGGTCGACGGCATCTGTCTGACCGTCACGTCCGGCGGCGCGGACGGGCGGGGGCCGCTGGTCACGGTCGAGGCGGTCGCCGAGACGCGCCGCACCACGACCCTCGACGCCTGGCGTCCCGGCCGACGGGTCCACCTGGAGCTTGCCCTGCGGGCCGGCGACCGCCTGGGCGGCCACCTCGTGCTCGGCCACGTCGACGGCGTCGGCAGGGTGCTGCGCCTGGCGCGCGCAGGGGACGCCGCGCGCCTGACGGTCCGGCCGCCGCCGGGATTCGCGCGCTGGCTGCTGCCCAAGGGTTCGATCGCCATCGACGGCGTGAGCCTGACCCTGGACGCGGCGCAGGACGCGGCGGCCTTCACGGTCAGCCTGATCCCGCAGACCCTGGGCTCGACGCGCCTGGGCGACCTCGCCCCGGGCGACGGAGTCAATCTCGAGGCCGACGTGCTGGCCAAGGGCGCGGCGGCGCAGCCCGCGGCGCCGGGCCGGCTGACCTTCGAACGCATCCTGGCCAGCGGTTTCCGCCGCAGTCGAGGAGGACAGCGATGACCGACAACGAGCGCACCGCCGCCGCCGCCGCCGCCGCCGTGCGGCTGGACAGCATCGCCGATGCGGTGGCCGCCATCGCGGCCGGCGAGATGGTGATCGTCGTGGACGACAGGGACCGCGAGAACGAGGGCGACCTCATCCTCGCCGCCGAGAAGGTGACGCCGGCCGCGGTGAACTTCATGGCCAAGCACGCGCGCGGCCTGATCTGCGTGGCCATCACGAGCGAGCGGGCCCGCCAGCTGGACCTGCCCCAGATGGTCTCGCGCAACGAGGCGCGCCTGCGCACCCACTTCACCGTCTCGGTCGACGCCGCCGCCGGCACCACCACGGGCATCTCGGCGCAGGACCGCGCCCGGACCGTGGCCGTGTTCACCGACCCCGCCGCCGGACCGGCGGACCTCGTGCGCCCGGGGCACATTTTTCCCCTCGAGGCCCAGCCGGGCGGCGTGCTCAAGCGCGCCGGCCACACCGAGGCGGCCATCGACCTCGCGGTCACCGCGGGGCTGCACCCCAGCGGCATCCTCTGCGAGATCATGGACGAGGACGGCAGCATGGCCCGCCTGCCGCGCCTGCGGGAGATCGCCGACGCGCACGGGCTGAAGCTGGTCTCGATCGCCGACCTCATCGCCTACCGCCGCCTGCACGAGAACCTCGTGCGCCGCGAGGCCGAGGTCGCCATGCCGACCCGCTACGGCGACTTCCGCCTCGTCGCCTACACCACCAGCGTCGACGACTCCCAGCACGTGGCCCTGGTCAAGGGCGCGCCGCACCCGGACCGGCCGACCCTGGTGCGCGTCCACAGCGAGTGCATGACCGGCGACCTCTTCCATTCCCTGCGCTGCGACTGCGGCGAGCAGCTCGAGGCCGCGCTGGCGGCCATCGAAGCCCACGGCGAGGGCGTGCTGCTCTACATGCGGCAGGAGGGGCGCGGCATCGGGCTCATCAACAAGCTGCGCGCCTACCGCCTGCAGGACGAGGGTGCGGACACCGTCGAGGCCAACCACCGCCTCGGCTTCGGCGCCGACCTGCGCGAGTACGGCATCGGCGCGCAGATCCTGCGCGACCTCGGGGTGCGGCGCCTGCGGCTGATGACCAACAACCCGCGCAAGCTCGTGGGGCTCGAGGGCCACGGGCTCGAGCTGACGGGCCGCGTGCCGCTGGAGATGCGGCCGAACCGGAGCAACCGGCACTATCTGCAGACCAAGAGGGACAAGCTCGGGCACCTGCTGCGCCTGGACGACGCGGGGACCGCCGAGGCCAACGACTGAAGGAGGAGATCATGGGCAAGACGTACGCGGGGAACTTCCGCGCCGGCGAACAGCGGGTGGCCATCGTCGCCAGCCGCTTCAACGACTTCCTGGTCCGGGAGCTGCTCGACGGCGCCCAGGACTGCCTGACCCGCCACGGGGTCGATCCCGAACGCGTCGACGTGGCCTGGGTGCCCGGCAGCTTCGAGATCCCGCTGGCCGCCGCCAAGCTCGCCGACAGCGGCCGCTACGCCGCGATCATCTGCCTGGGCTGCCTGATCCAGGGCGACACGCCGCACTTCTCCTACATCGCGGCCGAGGTCACCAAGGGGATCGCCCAGGTGGCGCTCGACACCGGCATCCCGGTGTCCTTCGGCGTCATCACGGCCGACACCCTCGACCAGGCCATCGAGCGGGCCGGCACCAAGGCCGGCAACAAGGGCTTCGACGCGGCGCTGTCCGCGCTCGAGATGATCGACCTCTGGCGCGCGATCGACGAGGGGTAGGGACGTGGGCAAGCGACGCAAGGGAAGGGAACTGCTCGTGCAATCCCTCTACGCGGCCGCCCTCAGCGGCCAGGACCTGCTGGTCTGCGTGGACGACCAGCTGGAGCGGCGCGACGCGCCCGGCGACACGGCCGAGTTCGCCCGGCCGCTCGCGGCGCTGATCGCGCAGCACCGCGAGAGCCTCGACGCCACCCTGGACGGCCTGCTGCAGAACTGGGACCCCGAGCGCGTCGGCCAGGTGGAGCGCGCGATCTTCCGGCTGGCGCTGGCCGAGCTGCGCTACTGCCCCGACGTGCCGGTCCGGGTGGCGATCAACGAGGCCTGCGAACTGGCGCGGCTGTACTGCGGCGACGAGGCCGTGGGCTTCGTCAACGGCCTGCTGGACCGCGCGGCTCGGGACCTCGCGGCCACCGGGCGCGGCGGCGACGCGCCCGGCGGGGGAGGACCGCGGTGAGGGTCTCGACGCGTCGCCACTGGCAGGATTTCTGGGACGAGGCCGACCGCCTCAGCCTGGACGACGTCTACGGCAACGACGGCCGCATCGTGCGCGAGCTGTTCGCCCTGGGCGACCCCGCGGGCAAACGTGTCCTGGAGGTGGGGGCCGGCAGCGGCCGCGACGCCGTGGCGCTGGCCCGCGCCGGCGCGGAGGTCTGGACGCTGGACTACGTGCCCGGTTCACTGGCGCTGACCGCCCGGGCCGCCGCGCAGGCCGGCGTCCAGGTGCAGGCGGTGAACGGCGACGCCCTGTGCAAGCCCTTCGCCGACGGGACCTTCGACCTCGTCTACCACCAGGGCCTGCTCGAGCACTTCCGCGATCCGCTGCCGCTGCTGCGCGAGGACCTGCGCGTGCTGAAGCCGGGCGGCCGCCTGCTGGTCGACGTGCCGCAGACCTGGCACTACTACACCGCGGGCAAACAGCTGCTGATCGCGCTGGACCGCTGGTTCGCGGGCTGGGAGACGCAGTACACGCCGGCCGGGCTCGAGGACGCCGTGCGGCGCGCCGGCGGCGTGGTGGTGCGCACCTACGGCGATTGGATGGTGCCCGGGCTCTGGTACCGCGCGCTGCGCAAGACCCTGCTGTCCCGCCTGGGCCTGCGGCTGCCGATGTACCCCGACCCGGTGCCGCCGCTCGGGAGGCTGCTGGCGCGCTGGCGCGAGCGGCACCACGGGCGTCGCTGGGCCCTGCACACCGCGATGACCATCGGGGTGATCGCCCGTCGCGACGACGCGGGAGGCGGCGCGTGAGGATCCTGGCGCTGAACTGGCGCGACGTCGGCGACCCCCTGGGCGGCGGCGCAGAACTGCACCTGCACGAGATCCTCAAGGGGGCCGTGGCCGCGGGTCACGAGGTGGACCTGGTGGTGTCCGGCTACCGCGGCGCGCCGCCGCAGGAGACGCTCGACGGCGTGCGCGTCCACCGGCGCGGCCACTGGGCCGTGGCCAACTTCGTGCTGCCGGGAGTCTGCCGCCGCCTGCTGCGCGAGGGCCGCTACGACCTGCTGGTCGAGGACATCAACAAGGTCCCGTTCTACTCGCCGCTGTTCGCCGGCCGCGTGCCCGTGCTCGCGGTCGTGCCGCACCTGTTCGGCGCCACGGTCTTCCGCGAGGCCAACCCCCTGGTGGCGTCCTACGTCTGGGCGGCGGAACGCCTGCTGCCGCTGGCCTACCGCGGCCGGGATTTCGAGGTCATCAGCCCCTCGACCCGCGACGACCTCGCGGCCCGCGGTCTGGACGCCGCGCGGATCCGCACCGTGTACTGCGGCAACGACGCGCGGCGCCTGGCCCTGCCCGCGCCGCCGCCGCGCGACGATCCCCCGCTGCTCGTTTCGTGGAGCCGCCTGCGCCGCTACAAGAGCGTGGACGTGGCGCTGCGCGCCTTCGCGCACGTGCGCCGCGAGGTGCCGGGTTCGCGGCTCGTCGTGATGGGCCGGGGGCCGGACGAGGCCCGGCTGCGCCGCATCGCCTCCCGCCTGGGCCTCGGCCGGGACGTCGTGTTCGCCGGCTTCCTGCCGGGCGCCGAACTGGCGGCGACCCTGCACCGGGCCCGCCTGTTCCTGAACCCCAGCCCCAAGGAGGGATGGGGGTTGACCGTCATCGAAGCCGCCGCCTGCGGCCTGCCGACCGTCGCGAGCGACCGGCCGGGACTGCGCGATTCGGTGCGCGACGGCGAGACGGGCCTGCTGGTGCCCTACGGCGACGAGCGGGCCATGGCCGCCGCCGCCGTCGGCCTGCTGCGCGACGATGCGCGCTGGCAGGCGATGAGCGCGGCCGCCCGCGCCTGGGCCGGCAGTTTCAGCTGGGAGCGCTGCGTGCGCGAGTCCCTGGACGTCTTCGCGGACGTCGCGGCGCAGCGGGGCCGGCCTTGAGGCGCCCCCGCCAGACGACGATCCTGAAGGCGGCGATCAGCCTTGCGCTGGTGGTGTTCCTGTTCACCTTCCGCCCCCTGTCCTGGTCGGCCCTGCGCACGGCCGTGGCCGCCCCGCAGTGGCCCTGGCTCGCCCTGTCGGGCGGCGTGTTCGCGCTGTCGGCGGTGTGCGGCGCGCTGCAGTGGGCCTGGATCCTGCGCTGTTCGGGTCTGCGGGTGACCATCGGCGAAGCGGTCCGGTTGAGCTTCGTCGGGCTCTTCTTCAACAACTTCCTGCTGGGCAGCGTGGGCGGCGACGCCTTCAAGGTCGTCGACCTCGGCCGTCGCGAGGGGCGCACCGCCGCGGTGCTGGGAGCGACCCTGCTGGACCGGCTGCTGGGCTTGCTGGCGCTGACCTTGCTGGCGCTGCTGGCGGTCCCGACCGCGGTGGCGACGGGCGTGCGCGTGCCGCCGTCGCTGCCGCTGTGGCTGGCGCTCGCGGCCTGGGCCCTGGCGTTCGCCGTCCTGTTCTCGCGCCGCGTCTCGGCGCTGGCGGTCCGCGCGCTGACGGCCGCTCGCTGGCCCCGGGCCGCCGACGGCCTCGCCGCGATGCTGGCGGAGTTCAAGACCTACCGCAGGCGGCCCGCCTGGCTGGCCCGCCTGCTGGTCTGGTCCCTGTTCGTGCAGGCCATGCGCGTGTCGACCCACCTGCTGGTGGGGCTCGGCCTGGGCCTCGCCCTGGACACGGGCCGCGTCCTGCAGCTGTTCGTCCTGGTGCCCCTGCTGGGCATCCTGGTCTCGTTGCCGGTGAGCATCAACGGGTTGGGGGTGCGCGAGCTGGCCGCCGCGGAACTGTTCGTGTCCGCCGGCGTGGTGCCGACCGAGGCCGACGCCGTGGCCATGGAGTTCCTGGCCTACGCGCTGATGGTCGCGGTCAGTCTGGTGGGCGGCGCGCTCTTCCTGGCCGGCCCCCGCCGCCGCCGCGGCGAAGCCTGAACGCCGCCGCGCCGGGCCGGGAACCCCGGCCGCCGCGGGGTTGTTGCCCCGCGGACCGTGTGCTAGATTGGCGAGTCGTCCGCGCCGGAACCCGAATCCGAGGAATTCCATGCTGGCACCCGACTGGTACCGCCGCCCGACGTTCCTGATCGCGGCGGGAATTTTCGTCTTCGCGACGATCGTCTACTGCCTGACGATGTCGCAGACGCTGAATTTCTGGGACTGCGGCGAGTACATCACCACCGCGCACACCATGGGCGTCCCGCACCAGCCGGGGACGCCGCTCTACGTGCTCGTCGGCCGCTTCTTCGACGTCCTGCTCGCGCCGCTGACGGGCACCGCGGCGGCGGTCAACTTCATGTCGGCGTTCTTCAGCGCGCTGGCCCTGGTGTTCGTGTACCTGACGATCCAGGAGCTCGCCCGGCGCGCCGACCCCGACAGCGGCTGGCTGCCCCACGTCGGCGGCGTGGTGGGCGCGCTGTTCCTGCTGTTCAGCGACACCTACTGGACCAACGCGATCGAAGCCGAAGTGTACGGCCTGGCGGCCTTCGTGATCGCGTTCCTGACCTGGCTGGGACTGAAGTGGTACGACCTGCGGGCCGAGCCGCACAGCGACCGCCTGCTCTACCTCGTCATCTACCTGCTGGGCCTGGGCGTCGGCTTCCACCTGGGCACGCTGCTGGTCTACCCCGGTTTCTTCCTGCTGATCCTGATGGCGCGCGGCCGCCGGCTCGCGCTGGTGGATCTCGTGGGCGTCAGCGTCGGCCTCGGCCTGTTCCTGCTCTCGACGATGGTCAAGGACGACGTCGTGATCGTCGGCGGCCTCGTTCTGCTGCTGTCCTACGCCGTCTGGCGCGCCTTCGGGGGCAAGCCCTTCATCCTCATCGGCTGCGGCGTGTTCCTGCTCGGCCTGAGCGTCCACCTGATCCTGCTGATCCGCGCCGGCCTCGACCCGGCCCTCAACAACACGCAGCCCGACAACTTCCAGACCCTGATGTCCGTGCTGCGCCGCGAGCAGTACCCGCCCATCGATCCGCTGGTGCGCAAGGCCGATCTTTGGTGGCAGATCCGCTACTACTACGGCTTCCTGCTGGACCAGTTCAGCTTCCTGGACCTCGGCTCGCTGCGCCTGACGCGCCTGCTGACGATCCTGGTGCCGATCTTCCTGGGCCTGCTCGGGGCGATCCACGGCTTCTTCCGCTGCCGCCCCTGGTTCTGGATGCTGCTGGTGAACTACCTGATCAACGCCGACATCCTGAACCTCTACCTCAACTTCTCGGACAGCGAGGTCCGCGCGCGCGACTACTTCTTCGGCACCGGCTTCATGTACTTCGCCCTGTTCATCGGGCTGGGCACCGCCGCGCTGCTGCGCTACCTCTCGGGACCGCTTGCGGCGCGCACCACCCTGAACACGCCGGCCCGCGCCGGCAAGTCGGCGAAGGGGCCGCAGACGGCGCCGAGCCGGGACCTGCCGCCGGCCCGGATCGGCCGGGCGACGAAGGTCGCGGCGGTGGCGCTGGTCCTGGTGGCGGCCCTGCCGGCGCTCGCCCCCGGCAATCAGAAATGGTACACCCACGACCGCACCGAGAACCGCGTGGCGCACGAGTACGCCTGGAACCTCCTGGCGGGACTGGACCCCGGCGCCATCGTCTTCACCAACGGCGACAACGACACCTACCCGCTGTGGTACCTGCAGGAGGTGGAGGGTTTCCGGCGCGACGTCACGGTCGTGAACCTGGCGCTCATCAACCTGCCCTGGTACATCAAGCAGATGAAGCGGCGCACGCCGCCGATGCCCGTCTCCTACGACGACACGCAGGTCGAGCAGCTGCGCCCCGTGCTCTACGAGGATCCCGACACCGGGAAGCGCGAGGTCGTGTACGTGCGCGACTACATCGTGCACGACATCATCCAGAACCGCGGCGAGCGCCCGGTCTTCTTCGCCGTGACGATCCCCCAGGAGAACATGGCCCGCTACTTCACCATGCTCCAGATGGAGGGCCTGGCCTACCGGTTCACCGGCGTCAAGGGGCAGGACGGCATGCCCAC
Organism: Candidatus Latescibacterota bacterium; assembly: GCA_030658975.1. GTDB lineage: Bacteria > Krumholzibacteriota > Krumholzibacteriia > LZORAL124-64-63 > LZORAL124-64-63 > PNOJ01. The sequence goes on along the minus strand of JAUSBL010000121.1, from coordinate 17,107 downwards.
GGTCGACAGCGACCGCCTGCTGGCGAACTGCTACGGGATCTACGACTTCAGCGCCACCCTGGACGGCGACTCCGAACGCCGCCGTTCCGAGTTCCGCGCCCTGAACGGCCTGCCCCCGACCCCGAGCCCCGAGGGCAGGGTCCGCGAGGTCCTGGGCGAACGCGACTGGCGCTTCGACGGCCTGTGGCGTCACAACGGGCGCCACCGCGAGGACGTCCACTTCGACCGCAACTCCGAGAACCTGCTCGGGAACTACCCGGCCGGCCTGATCCGCGCGGGCTACGACTACATCATGCAGGCGCAGCAGCCCGGCGCCTCCGACGCCTTCTACGACGAGATGATCGCCAGGGCGGAGAACGCGTTCGAGCTGGCGAGCAGCTTCGATCCGACGTTCCCGATGGTGACCGACATCTACCCCATGGTGCTGATCGAGCGCGGGCGCGCCCGGGACGCCGTCGCCCACGTCCAGCGGATCCACGGGATGATCCCGCCCCGGGACGAGCAGGCCATGATCCCGCAGCTGGTCCAGGCGATGGTGCAGCGGGGCGAGGACGCCACGGCGATCGCCTGGATGGAACAGCGCCTGCGCGACGATCCCCGGGACGCCGTGGCGCGTCAGCAGCTCGACGCCCTGCGCGCCGCGGGGAGCGCCCCATGACGGGCGCCGACCTCTCCGGCGGGGCGCGCGTCGTGGTCACCGGCTGCGCGGGGTTCATCGGCAGCCACCTCGCCGAGTCCCTGCTGGACGGCGGCTGCGCGGTCGTCGGCGTCGATTCCCTGAACGACTACTACGACCCGGCGCTCAAGCGCGAGAACCTGGCGCCGTTGCTGACGCGGACCGGTTTCGAGTTCCACCACGCCGACCTGAACGATCTCGATGCGGTCGACCTGCTCGCCGGCAGCCGCGCCGTGTTCCACCTCGCCGCCCAGGCCGGCGTGCGCGCCAGCTGGGGCGCGCAGTTCGGCGACTACCTGGACCGCAACCTGGCCGCCACCCAGCGCCTGCTGGAGGCCTGCCGCCACCCGCGGGTGGCGCCGGGGCTCGCCCGCTTCGTCTACTCCAGCTCGAGCTCGGTCTACGGCGACCGGCTCGACCTGCCGGTGACCGAGCGCGCGCTGCCGCAGCCGTTCTCGCCGTACGGCGTGACCAAGCTGGCGGCCGAGCACCTCTGCGTGCTCTACAGCGCCAACCACGGCGTGCCGACGACGTCCCTGCGCTACTTCACCGTCTACGGGCCGCGCCAGCGCCCCGACATGGCATTCCGCAAGTTCCTCGAAGCGGCCTTCGACGGGAAGCCCTGGCTCGTCTTCGGCGACGGGTCCCAGACCCGGGACTTCACCTACGTGGCGGACGCGGTGAACGCCAATCTCCTGGCGGTCGGCGCGCCCGGGCCGTGGGCCGTGTACAACGTCGGCGGCGGCTCGCGCATCGCCCTGGCCGCAGCCCTGACGGCCATGCGCGACCTGCTGCGCGAGGCGGCGCCCGAAGTCCGCGTCGCCATCGAGCACGTGCCGGTCGAGAAGGGCGACGTGCGCGACACCTGGGCCGATCCCGGCCTCATCCGCGACGAGATCGGCTACGTCGCGCGGGTCCCGTTCGACGAGGGCCTGCGCCGCGAGGTGTTCTGGGTCGCCGCGCGCAGGAGGGGACATGTCTGACGTCCGGCCCGACCTCTCGGTGGTGGTGCCCGCCCTGAACGAGGCGGCGTCGCTGCCCGAGCTGACGGCGCGCATCGCGACCGCGGCGGAGGCGGCCGGACTGTCGCACGAGGTGTGGATCGTCGACGACGGCAGCACCGACGACACGCCCGCCGTGCTCGAGCGGCTGCACGCCGCCGACGCCCGCGTGCACGGCCTGGAGTTCACGCGCAACTACGGCAAGGCCGCCGCCCTGGCGGCCGGCTTCGCGGCCGCCGCCGGCCGCTACGTGATCACGATGGACGCCGACCTGCAGGACGATCCCGCCGAGATCCCGCCCCTCGTGGCGAAGCTGGACGAGGGCTACGACCTCGTCTCGGGCTGGAAGCAGGACCGCAAGGACGGCTTCGTCAAGAACACCTCGTCGCGGTTCTTCAACGCGGTCACCAGCCGCGTCGTGGGTCTGCGCCTTCACGACTACAACTGCGGCCTGAAGGCCTACCGCCGCGAGGTCGTCGAGGCCGTGCGCCTCTACGGCGAGATGCACCGCTACCTCCCGGCGCAGGCGTACCGCGAGGGGTTCCGCGTGACCGAGATCCCCGTGCGGCACCACCGCCGCCGCCACGGCGTCACCAAGTACGGCCCGGCCCGCTTCCTCAACGGCTTCCTGGACCTGCTGACCCTGATGTTCCTCAGCTCGCGCTCCGCGTCGCCCCTGCACCTGTTCGGCCGGATCGGCGCGGCCAGCTTCGCGGTCGGCGGCGCGATCCTGGCCTGGTTCGTCGTGGAGTGGGCGCTGGGGCACGGCCTGCGCGTGCGCCCGCTGATGCTGCTCGGCGCCGGCCTGGTCATCGTCGCCGTCCAGTTCGTCAGCCTCGGCCTGATCGCCGAGCTCGTGGTGGCGGGTCACCATCCCGAGACGGGATACCGTGTCCGTCGCAAGCACTGACGCCGCCGGCATCACGGGGACGCCACCGCCGTCCCTGGCGGTGGTCATCGTCAACTGGAATGGCCGCGACCACCTGCCGGAGTGCATCGGTTCCCTGCTAGCCGACGGCTACGACCCCCTGCGCATCGTCGTCGTCGACAACGCTTCTACGGACGGTTCGGTGCAGTTCTGCCGCGACGCCTTCCCTTCGGTCGAGATCGTCGGCAGCGACCGCAACCGCCTCTGGGCGGGCGGCAACAACCTCGGCCTGCGGCACCTTCGCGCGACCGGGGGCGCCGATTTCACGCTGCTGCTCAACAACGACACCGTCGTGCCGCAGGGGGGCCTCGGCCTGCTCGTGGGAGCGGCCGCCCGCGAGCCGACCGCCTGGGCGGCGACCCCGCGCATCTGCTTCGCGGACGAGCCGTGGCGCATCTGGTACGACGGCGGCCGCGTCGGGCGTTACACCGGCTGGGTCGGCCACCAGGGCATCCGGCAGGCGGCCGGCCGCCGCCCGCTCGACGAGCGCTTCGTGGAGTACGGGACGGGCTGCGCGCTGCTGCTGTCGCGCCGGGCCCTCGAGACGCTGCCGGAACTGGACGAGGCCTACACCTTCTACGGCGAGGACACCGACTACTGCCTGCGCCTGCGGGCCGCGGGCGGCCGCATCCTGCACGTCCCGCGCTCCCTGATCCTGCACAAGGTCAGCGCGTCGGTCGGCGCGTGGTCGCCCCGCAAGGCCTACCTGCGCAGCCGCAGCCACATCCGCCTGCTGAGAAACCACTGGCAGGGTGCGGCGCGCGCGGCGCTATGGCCCTGTCAGGCGATCTACTTCGCCGGACACGCCTGCTGGCACCTGTGGCAGGGGCGGCCCGAGGTCGCGCGCGCCGTCCTGGCGGGCGCCCTGGACGAGCTCGCGGGCCGGCCCGCGGAACCCCCTGTGTCTGCTCGGGTTTGACCGTGTCTCGGGAGTGGACGCCCGCTGTCGCCGGATGATATCCTCGATCGGTCGATCGCCGCGGCCAGTCCGCATCCGAAAGGGAGCCACGTGCGCGCAAATCACGACCGGCCCGGCGCCGGGACCGGCCCGGGCGTCCGCCTGCTGTATGCCGGCGGCATCGCCCTGGCCCTGCTGATCACGCTGGGCCTGGTCTTTCCCGAGCCGCTGCTGCAGGGCCGGGTCTTCGCCAGCAGCGACGCCGAGAACGCCGCGCTGTTCACGATCGTGGGCGACGCCTCCCTGGCGCGCGGCGTCTATCCCCAGTGGAATCCCTACCTGTTCGCCGGGATGCCGACCTTCGGCTCGCTTTCCTACACCCGGTTCGTCTACCCGCCCGGCGAGGCGCTGACCTTCCTGCAGGACCGGCTCGGTTTCCCGCCCCTGACCTGGATGCTGGCCCACCTGCTGTTCGGCGGCGTGGGCATGATCTGGCTGCTGGGTCGCTGGCGCCTGCCGTTGCCGGCGCGCCTGCTGGGTGCGGCCGTGTGGCTGATGCAGCCCAACGTCGTGGCCTGGGGCGTCCACGGCCACGGCAGCAAGCTGGTGACGGCCATGTACCTGCCCTGGGTCGTGGGCGCGTGTCTGGACCTGCTGGAGGGGAAGGGCCGCCGAAGGGCCGCGCTGCTCGCTCTGGCCGTCGGGTTGCAGATCCTGCGCGGGCACGTCCAGATCCTCTACTACACTCTGCTGTGCGTGGGCGTCCTGGTGCTGGGCCGGTGGTTCGCCGCGTGGGCGGCCCGCCGTCGCCGCGCCGCCGCCGCGCAGGGCTGGCCCTGGCGGCCGACCGCCGCGATCGCCGCCGCCCTGGTGGCGGCCTTCCTGGTCGGCGCCGTCCAGCTGTTGCCGGTGCACGATTACGCCGGCTGGTCGGTGCGCGGGTCCGCAGAGGGGGGGGGCGCGAGCTACGAGTACGCCACCGGCTGGAGCCTGCACCCGCGGGAGTTCCCGACCCTGGTGCAGCCGGCGGCCGCCGGCTTCGGGCTGGGCACCTACCAGGGCTTCATGCCGTTCACCGATTATCCGAACTACTTCGGCTGGCTGCTGCTGACCCTCGCGTTGTTCGGCGTCTGGTCGGCGCCGCGCTGGCCGCAGCGGACGCTGGCGGCGCTCGGCCTGATCGCGTTGCTGGTCGCCTGCGGTCGCTTCTTCCCGGTGCTGTACGCCCCGTTCTACCACCTGCTGCCGTACTTCAACAAATTCCGCATCCCGGTGATGATCCTGGTGGTGACCGCTTTCGCGACGGCGGTCCTGGCGGCCCACGGCGTTGCCGCCCTGCAGGGCGCCGAAGCCGGCGCGCGCACCCCGCGCCGGCTGGCCTGGGTCTGGCTGGGGCTCGGCGCCGTCTTGCTGCTGGGCGCCCTGGGACCCGGCAAGGGCCTGCACGCTTCGCAGCTGGCGAGCCTGGCCGCGGCCTCCGGCCGCGGCGTCCCCGCGCCCGAAGTCCTCGCCGCGGCCTGGAGCCTGCAGCGGGCCGACCTGCTGCGCATCGGCCTGCTGCTGGCCGCCGCCGGCGCCGCCACCGCGTTCGCCCTGAAACGGGCCCCGTCGCGCCGCGCCTGGCTGCCCTGGCTGCTGCTGGCCCTCACGGCGGTGGACCTGCTCGGGGTGGCTGGCCGGATCACCCATCCCGAACGCGGGCTGCAGCAGCTCGTGCGGAGGGCCGACGGGGGCGCGGCCATAGTGCCGGCGGGCGAACTCGTCCGTCCGGCCGTGCGGCGCGCGGCCTTCAGGGCGGACCCCTTCCTGGTCGAGGTGGCAAAGGTCGTCGGCCACGAGCGCGTGTGGCCGCTGGGCTCCCTCGCGCAGCACAACGGGGGCATGCCGGCCGGGCTGCGCTCGCTGGGCGGCTACCAGGCGGCGAAGCCGGCCGCCGCCGAGGCGGCGCGGGCGCGGGTGTTGGATCCTTCGCGCCCCGCCGGGCGCATCGCCGCCTGGCTCGCCGGCAGCTACCTGATGCTCGACGGGCCACTGCCGCCGCAGGCCGTGCCGGCGCTGGCGGACCTGGGCGCCGAACTCGAGCCGCGCCCGGTCATGTCCGGCGAAGCCACTCTCTACCGCAACCTCAGCGCTCTGCCGCGCGCCCGTCTGGTGGGCGAGTGGGCGCCGGTCTCCGGCGATCTGGACGGATTCCTGGACCGGCTGCAGGCCGGGCGCGAGCCCGTCGCGCGCCGCGTGCTGCTGGACCGCGCGCCTTCGCCTGCGCCGGTCGCGTCGGCGACGCCCCTGCCTGATGTCGCCTACGTGCGCGACGAACTGAACGAGGTGGTCCTGCGCGCCGCGCCGACGGTCCCGTCCGTGCTCGTGCTGGCCGACCTGTGGATGCCCGGCTGGTCCGCGACCGTCGACGGGTCGCCGGCGCCGCTGCTCGTGGCCGACCACATGCTGCGGGCGGTCGCCCTGCCGGCCGGCGAGCACGAGGTCCGCTTCTTCTACCGCGATCCGGCGCTGCGGCGCGGGCTCACGGCGACGATCTGCGGCGTGGCGGCGATCCTGGTCCTGGCGTTCGCCGGATCGGCGCCCGCGCTGCGGCGCCGGTTCGCCGGCCGCGGCGGGAACGATTCGTGATGCGCAGCGAGGTGGCGTGGTGAAGTGTGTGGTGGTGATCCCGACCTACAACGAGGCCGACAACATCGGCCGCATCGTGCCGGCGGTCCTGGCCCGCGACCCGGAACTCTCGGTCCTGGTCGTCGACGACAACTCGCCGGACGGGACTGCGGCCGTGGTCAAGGCGCTGCCCGACTACGGCGGCCGCGTCCGGATGCTCGAGCGGCCCGGCAAGGCGGGGCTGGGCGCGGCCTACATCGCCGGCTTCCAGTGGGTCCTGGCCAACACCGACGCCGAGGCCGTCTTCGAGATGGATGCCGACTTCAGCCACGACCCCGTGGCCATCGACACCTTCCTGCAAGAGATCCAGGACCACGACGTCGTGCTCGGCAGCCGCTACCTCTACGGCATCACGGTGGTCAACTGGCCGCTGCAGCGGGTGATCCTGAGCGTCGTCGCCAACCTCTACGCCCGCCGGGTCACCGGCATGCCCATCAAGGATTCCACGGGCGGTTTCAAGTGCTTCCGGCGGGAGGTGCTCGCGGCCCTGCCTCTGTCGCGCATCAAGAGCGACGGCTACTCCTTCCAGATCGAGATGAACTACCACTGCTGGCGGCGGCATTACCGCATCAAGGAGATCCCGATCATGTTCGTCGACCGCCAGGTCGGCGTCTCGAAGATGTCCAAGCGGATCGTCTGGGAAGCGATGTGGATGGTCTGGGCGCTGCGGCTGCGGCGGGAGCCGCGCGGCCCCGGAGGCGCGGCTTGAAGCTCTCGATCGTCATCGTCCACTTCAACACCAGCGGCGACCTCGGCCGCTGTCTGGACGCTCTGGAGCGTTGCCCGCCGGCCTGCGAGCACGCGGTGACGGTCGTGGACAACGCCTCGACCGACCCGGGGCTCGCCGCGGTCCGCGCGGCGCACCCGGGCGCGCGCTGGCTCATGAACGACCGCAACGAAGGCTACGCGCGCGGCTGCAACCGCGGGCTGCGGGCCGTCGACGCCGAGTACGTCCTGCTGCTGAATCCCGACGTCGTGGCGCAGCCGGGCGCCATCGACGCGCTGCTGCGCGTCGCCGAGGCGCACCCGCGGGCCGGCCTGCTGGGACCGCAGCTGCTGAACGAGGACGGCACGATCCAGGAGTCGTGCCGGCGCTTCTACACGCTCGGCACCCTGCTGATGCGGCGCACGCCCCTGGGCCGCCTCGCGCCGCGCTCCCGCGCCGTGGCCCGCCACCTCATGCGCGATTTCGACCATCAGACGACCCGTCCCGTGGACTGGGTCATCGGCGGCTGCGTGCTGGTGCGGCGCGAGGCCGTGGCCCGCGTCGGCGCCATGGACGAGCGCTTCTTCCTCTACTTCGAGGACGTCGACTGGTGCTACCGGATGGGCCAGGCCGGTTACGACGTGCTCTACGCCCCGGAGTCCCGCTTCGTCCACCGCCACCGACGCGACAGCGCGGGCGGTCCGATGCGGCGCAGCTTCTGGCTGCACCTGGGCAGCCTGATCTCGTTCTACGAGAAGTGGGGACTTCTGGTCTACCTGCTGAAGCGCTGGCGCGGTCCCCTCGGCACCTTCGCGTTCTGGCTGACGGACCTCGCCGCGCTCAACCTGTCGCTGCTGGCCGCGTACGCCCTGCGCGGCGCGCTCAATCCCTTCTTCGACGAGCCGCTGCTGCCGCTCGCCTGGTACCGCCCCCTGTTCGTGTTCGCCAACCTGCTGACGAGTCTCGGCTTCCTGCTGCTGGGCCGTTACCGGCGCGACGGCCGCGGTCGGGCCTCCCGCGCCGGCGACCGGATGCAGCAGGTCGCCGCCGTCACCCTGCTGCTGTGGGCCAGCACCTACATGAGCCACCAGCACATCTACAGCCGCGTGGTGCTGCTGCTGTTCTGGCCGCTGCTGCTCGGGACGCTCCTGCTGAGCGAATCGGCGTTCCTGGCGTTGCGCCGGCGCATGGAACGCGGTTATCTGTCGCTGGAGCGCACGCTGCTGGTGGGCCCCGCCGCCGTCGTGGGAGGGTGGCTCGACGGCGGACCGGACCCGCGCAGCTGCGGCCTGGACGCCGTGGGCTACCTGTCCGCCGAAGCGGCCACCGGCGGGATCGCGCCCGGCGGTCCGGACGTGCCCCGGCTCGGCGCGCCCGCGGACCTCGTCGACGTCGTCGAGCGCTACCGCATCGCCCAGGTGGTGTTCTGGCAGTGGCCGACGGGCGAGGCGGCCGAATTGCGCGCCCTGGCGCTGCTGCGGCGCCGGCGGGTACGGCTGCGCTGGCGCGTGGATGCGGCGGCGCTCCTGCAGGCGGGCGCCCACGCCGAGGAATTCGGCGGCGCCGCCAGCGTCGTGCTCGATCCCGGTCCGGCCCGTCCCGTCCGGGACGCCGCGCGGCGCCTCGCCGCCGCGGGTCTGGGCCTGCTGCTGTGGCCCCTGAGCGCCCCGGCCGCCGGGCTGGCGCGTCTGCGACGCGGCTGGGCGATGCGGGATTTTCTGGCGGCCCCGGCCGGCGAGGACTCGCTGGCGCGGAACTGGCGCCTGCTCTGCGGCCGCGACGGCCGACCGTGCGGCCTGCTGCGTCAGCCGGCCCTGGCCTGCGCCCTGATCGGCGGGAGCCTGGCCCTCACGGGAGACACGCTCGTGCCGTGCCGGCCCGGTGGGGCGCCGCCGCCTTCCGGAGCCGTCGGCGACCCCTGGCGCCTGGAACCGCCCGTCGCCGGTTTGAGCGGCGCCTGGGCCGGTGCCGGGCCGGCCCGCTTCCGCCGCGCGCTGCGCGACCCGGCCGGTATTTCCCGGCTCGCACGTGGGACCACCGAACAGGAGAATCCGTGAAGCGCTTCCATCCGTCCGCGCGTGCGCTCGTCCTGGCGCTGCTCGTCGTCGTCGTCGCCGCGCCCCGCGCGGACGCCCAGGCGGTCCGTCTGCAGACCGTCCTGAGCGCACAGGACTGCGTCGCCCTGCTGGCGGCCGACGGCCGCCTGTTCGGCGGGCTCGCCGAAGGCGGCGTGCTGGTGATGAACGCCGACGGCGGCATCGTCGGGCGCTGGGGGGCGGTCGACGGGCTCGCCGGCGACCGCGTCACCGATCTGGCCTGGAGCGGCACCCACCTCTGGGTGGCCTGCCAGGGCGCGGGCCTGACCCGGGTCGACCCCGACCCGGTCGCGCCCGTGTTCCGCCGCGTGACCAACCTCGGCGCGGACCTCGATATCACGGCCGTCGCCGCGAACGCGGAGCGCGTCTATTACGGGCTGCTGGACGGCGGCGTGGGTGTGATCAGCGGCGGCCTGCCCGGCGGCCTGATGACCACCGCGAACACGCCCGGCCTGGTGAGCGACATCATCCTGGACCTGCTGCTGGACGGGAACGACCTCTGGATCGCGACCGCGGGCGGCGTCTCGCTGCAGCGCAACAACGCGGTCAGCGACGCGAACGCCGGGATCGGCCCGCAGGCCGTGTTCGCGCTGCGGCGCGTGCCGGGGCTGGGCCTGCTGGCCGGCGCGGGCGACGGGGTCTGGTTGTGGAGCGAGGCGTCGGGCGCGTGGGCGCGGCTGGGCGACCTCGCGCAACTGGTGACCGACCTCGCCAATCTCGGCGCCGAGCCCTGGGCCCTGGTCGAGGCGGCCGGCACCGCCGGGCGCCTGCAGCGCTGGGACGGCGCGGCCTGGCAGGCCGTCGACGCGCCCGAGGCGGCCGTGCACGCGCTCGAGGGCACCGACCGTCTCTGGTGCGCGGGCCTGCGGCGCCCCGAACCCGCGAACCTGAAGGCGGCCCGCTCCTTCGTCGCCAGCCGCATCGGCGACGGCTGGAACGTGATCTCGTCGGACGAGTTGCTGTTCACTTCCGTCGACGGCGTCGCCTTCGACGCCGCGGGCGTGCCCTGGTTCGGCTCGCGCCAGGGCGGCGGCATCGCGTCGCGCGACGGTTTCACGTGGACGCAGATCACCGGCCTGGCCGGCGCCGCCGCGGATTCGGTCGGGCTCTTCAATTTCGACGGCGGCGTGCTCGCGCTCACGGCCCGCGCCGACGGCGAGATCTGGTTCACGCAGTTCCAGACCGGCGTGATCCGCTACCGGCCGGGGATCCCCGACATGGACCACCTGACACCCGACACGTCGCCGCTGTCGACCCGCCGCATCGCGCGGATCGTGCACCACCCCGACGGCCCCGTGCTGCTGCTGAGCGACCGCGACGGCGTCGACGTGCTGGTCGATCCCGGTCGCTGGCGCGATCCGGCGTCCTGGATCCGCCTGCCGACCGACAACACCGGCCTCGGCGGGGGCGTCGTCTTCGACGCCGCGATCGACGGCCGCGACCGCATCTGGTTCGCGGTGACCGGCGTGGGCCTGGTGCTCTGGGACGTCAACGGCGCCGCCGGCGCCGGCGCGGAACTGACCTGGACCGATCCGGGCGACGACATCTGGACGCCCCCGGCCTCGGTGACGGGCGGCAGCTTCGGGCTCGACAACGTGCGCGCGGTCGATGTCGCGCCGGACGGGACGATCTGGGTCGGCGGCGGCAGCGGCCTGGCCCAGCTCTCCTACCAGGGCTACGACGACGACACGCTGGACATGACGCTGGTGCGCTCGCTGCGGGCGAAGGTCGACGCCGCGACGCCCGGCCTGCTCCAGGGCACGCTGCTGGACGTGGAGATCGACGGCAACGGCGACGTGTGGGTCGGCCACGACGCCGGGCTCGAGCGCGTGCGGATCCGCGACGGCGAAGTGATCGTCGACCCCTTCACCAACGCCGCGGAGTACGCGAGCTACGGCCTGTCCGCCTACTACACGGCGGACATCGTGGCCGGCACCCCGCAGGGACCGGTGCGCGAACTGACGACCGACGCCACCGGCCTGCGCCTGCTCGCCGGCGCCGCGGGCGGCGCCGTGCTGGTGACCATCGAACGCGCGAGCGGCGCGGGGGAGGGCCCGCTCGCGCCGCTGTTCCTCTACCCGAACCCGCTGCGCGTCGGCGAGCACGCGGGCCTGCGGCTCGGCGGCATCGCTGCCGAGACTTCCGTGACGTCCACCGCGATCAGGGGCGGCGCGCTGACGGAGATCTACACGCTCGACGGCCAGCTGGTGTACCGCGACCGTCACGTCGCGTCGGACGCGGTGTTCTGGAACGGGGTCAACCTCACCGGCGAGTCCGCGGCGCCCGGGACGTACCTCGTGCGCGTGGAACTGGCGGGACAGGTGCGCGTGCTGCCGCTGGCCCTGGTCCGTTGAGGGGGGGCATGACGCTTCCCGCAGCGATCATCCACGTCGGGCGCGGCGACCGTCCCGACCCGGACTGGCAGCGCCTGCATGCGCTCTGCGACGGCGGTTTCGCCGGCGCCGGCGCCTGGACCGCGAATCTCTGCGCCCACCTGCCCCACCGCGCGGGCGCCTGGGCCGCCGTCGTCGACGCGGGGGAAACCGTCGGCGGGCTCGCCTGGATCGAGAACGTGCGCGGTCCCTTGCGAACCCTCGAAGCGCACCACGCCGGTCTGCCCTGCGACCTGCTGCTGCACCCGCGCCTCGATCCCGACCGGCGCCGCGCCGTCCTGGCGGCCCTGCTCGGCGCCTGGACGGACGCCGCCCGCGCGCCGCTCACCCTGGCCGCGACGCTGCACGTCGAAGGACCCGCCGCGGACGACGTCGCGGCGCCGCTCGCCGGCGCGGGGTTCCGCCGCACGGCGGTGCCGGTGGCCTACTTCCCGCTGACGCAGGGCCTCGATCACGTGGAGTCGCACCTGCTGAAGAAGAACCGGCGCAACGAGCGCAACCGTTCGCTGCGGCGCGGCTGCACGACCGGCGTCACGAGCGACCCCGCCGTGATCGACGAATTCCTGCCCATCTACGTCGCGGCGACCCGCCGCTGGGGGACGCGCCCGATCCCGTCCGGCCTGCTGCGCGGCCTGCTCGCCGACGGCGAAGGCCGGGTCTACTGCACCACGGTCCGTCGCGACGGCGCCCTGCTGGGCGCCCATCTCTGCCTGCAGGCCGCCGGCACGGTGACCGTCTGGGTCGGCGCCACCGCCGAAGGCCTGGACGACGTGTCCCCGGCGACGCTGCTCATCTGGGCCGATCTCGAGGAAGCCTACCGGCGCGGCGCGGCTTGCCTGGACCTCGGCGGACACGGCGGACAGCGGGGCGTGGAGCAGTTCAAGGAACTGCTCGGCGCCCTGACGCTGGAGCGCGCGATGTGGCGGCGGACGTCGCGCCTGGGCGCCGCGGCGCTGGCGCTGCGGCGGGGAGGGCGCGCGTGAAACTCCTGCGCGAAGGCGCGGCGGTGCTCGGGCTGCGTCTCGGACAGGCCGCCGCCGGCGCGGGCGCCGGGCTGGTGGTCGCGCGCGCGCTCGGCCCCGACGGCCAGGGACGCTACGCGCTGGGGATCACGCTGCTGATGTTCGTGGCCGCGGCCGTCAACGGCGGCGTGGGCCTGGCCGCCGTCCCGGCGATCCGGCGCCGGCCGGCGGCGGCGACGTCCCTGCTGCGCAGCCAGTTTTTCTGGACCGGCGCGGTGACGCTCGCGATCGCCGCCGCGGGTGCGCTCGCGTGGCGGTCCGACGCGGGCGCGGATCTCGCCGCCCGCCTGGGTTGGAATGCGACGACCGCCATGGCGATGGTCGCCGCGCTCGCGGCCCTGGTGCTCTCCGACATCCTCGCCTACGACCTGCTGGCCCTGGGCCGTCTGCGGACGGGCACCGCCGTGAATCTGGGGCGGGGACTGCTGCAGTTGACCCTGCTGGGCGCGGCGCTCGCCACCGGCGTGTTCGGCCTCGCGGCCGCCCTGGTCGTGTTCGCCGCCAGCCAGGTCGCCGGCGCGGCGGTGTTCGCGTGGCTGGCCGCGCGCGGCGCGCGCCACGTCGGCGACAGCTCATTGGTCCGGAAATCCGGCGGCACGGCGAAGCTGTTGAAGGCGGGCTGGCAGGGGCAGCTGTCGGCGGTCGTCTCGCTGCTGCACATGAGGCTGGCCCTGGCCCTGGTCGCGGCCTGGCACGGCACGCAGGCGGTGGGCGTCTACTCGGTGGCGGTCATGATCGGCGAGGTGCTCTGGCTGCTGCCGAGCGCCTTGCAGCCCCTGCTGGTCTGGTCGTCGGCCGCCGGGGACGGGGAGGCCGGCGTGGCCACGTCGGCGCGCGCGGTGCGCATCGCCCTGGCCGCCACGGCGGCGGCCGCCTGCCTGGCGGCGATCGCCGCGCCGTTGCTGCTCGCGCCGGTCTTCGGGGAACGGTACCGTCCGGCGGTGCCGGCCCTGTGGGCGTTGCTGCCCGGCATCGTGGCCTGCGCGCCGGGCGCCGTGCTGGCCGGAGATTTTATCGGCCGCGGACGCTCCGCCTGGAACACGCAGGCCAGCCTCGTCACCCTGGCGGTGAACGCGGGGGCGGGCCTGTTGCTGATCCCCCGCCACGGCCCCCTGGGCGCCGCGCTCGCCACCTCGCTGGCCTACGCCGTGGGCAGCGGGGTCATGCTGATCCGCTTCCGCCAGGTCGCCTCCCTGCCCTGGCGGCAGCTTCTGCTGCCCGTCCGGGGCGATTTCTCCGTCCGCAGCTGATCCAGCCTCGTCGCAACCCCCTGCTTCTCGATCAACTCCATAAAAATCAATCAGATGACGATTTATTGGAAATAATCGTGCTTCACCCCTTGACACTGAGATTGGTGAAGGTTTATGGTGCCGTGGCGTTCATTGGTGATGAATGGTTTCCAATGGTGACCAAAGGAACGCCCCCCCAGCGACGGGACCCTGAGAGGCCATGAGCGACCAGACCCAAGACGGCAGCCGCAAGAGACCCCCGTTCACGGGCGCGCAGGAGCGCGTCGTGGACGGCAAGGGCCGCTTCAACCTGCCGGCGAGATTCCGGTCCGGGGGCGCCACGGTCGAGGACGAGAGGTACGTGGTCACGATCGCATCGGCGAAGACCCTCGCCCTCTACCCGCGCGATGAGTGGGACGCGTCGTTCACGGCGACCCTGCTGCAGGGCGGCGACGAGCAGTGGCTCGACCAGATCCGCCGGCTCAGCGCCCAGAGCCTGGATGTCGTGCCGGACCAGCAGGGCCGCGTCACGGTCCCCGTCGAGATCCTCCGCAAGGTCGGCATCTCGGAGCGCGTCGTCCTGGTCGGCATGGGCCAGTACCTCGAACTCTGGGACAAGCAGATCTACGACGAGACCAACCCGGCGCAGGAGGCGCCGTCGAAGGAATTCATGGCGACGTTCATGCGCTTCCGGCGCTGAGCCGCGGAAGAACGGCCGCCGACGGATCGGCGGTCGCGAGGTCGGAGGGAGCCGGGGCCCGCCACGGAGGGCGGGCCGATGAAGGGAAGGGAAGCCCATGCCGGGAGAGTCGACCCGACGGCCGCCGCGCCTGTACGTTCTTGAGGGTGGCCTCGGCTTCGAGATTCGCGAACGCGACGGTGACGTTCGGGTCGCTCTCTCCGGTGTACTGGACCGCCCCATGCTCCTGCGCCTCGTCGCCGCGGTCCGGCCGCGCCTGCAGCGGCGCGACCGCCGGATCGTCCTGGACGGACGCGGGCTGGAGCACCTCGATTTCCGTAGCGTGCCCGACCTCGTCGCCTGGCACCGCAGCCTGCGCGACTACGGCCACACCCTGCTGCTCGCGAACTGGCGCCCCTACCACCGGGCGATCCTGATCCTCGGCGACCAGTACGGCGAAGCGGCGGCGCTGCGCGTCGCCGCGACCGCCGCCGCCGGCAGGACCGGTGCCCCGTGAACGCTCCGGCCCACATCCCCGTGCTGCGGGACACGTCGGTGAGCCTGCTGGCCGCGGGCCCCGGGCGGCGGATCGTCGACGGCACCTTCGGGCAGGGCGGCCACGCCCTGGCCCTGCTGGCGACGGGCGCCGAGGTGCTGGGGCTCGACCTGGACCCCGACGCGGGCGTCGTCGGACGCGCCCTGGCGGCCGCCGAATCGCGCTTCCACTTCCAGCACCGCTCGTTCCGCGATCTGGCCGGCGCCCTGGCGGCGGCCGGCTGGGCGCAGGCGGACGGCCTGCTGCTCGACCTGGGCGTCAGCTCCCTGCAGATCGACGAGCCGTCGAAGGGCTTCACCTACCGCACTGACGCCCCCCTGGACCTGCGCTTCGACCCGGCCGGCGGGCCGTCGGCCGCGGACCTGCTGGCCCGCCTGGACGAGACCGCGCTGGCGACCCTGCTCTGGAAATACGGGGAGGAGCGCCGCTCGCGGCGCATCGCCGCCGCCATGGTCGCTGCGCGCCGCGAGGCGCCCCTGACCACTACCGGCGCGGTGCGCGAGGTCGTGGCTTCGGCCGTGGGCCGCGGCCCCATGCTCACCCCGACGCTCAGCCGCGTCTTCCAGGCCCTGCGCATCGCGGTGAACGACGAGCTGGGCGCCCTGCAGGACGCCCTGGAGCAGGCGCCGGCGCGGCTGGCCGCCGGCGGACGCCTGGTCGTGATCTCCTACCACTCGCTGGAAGACCGTGCCGTGAAGCAGTGGCTCGCCCGCGAGAGCCGCGACTGCCTGTGCCCGCCGCGGACGCCCGCCTGCTTCTGCGGCCACCGGCGCACGATGACGCTCCTGACCCGTCGCGCGGAAGTGCCGCCGGCGGCCGAGGTCGGGACCAACCCGCGGGCGCGCAGCGCCAAGCTGCGGGCCGCGGAAAGGCTGTGACCATGCACATGTCGCTCCGGGTTCTTGGAGGATCCTGCCGTCGCCAGCCCTCCCTGCGCCGTCACGCGGGACCGATGGCCTGCCGCCGCGAGATGCGCGGCCGCACGCCGCTGGTCACCGCGATGATCTGCCTGGGCGCCCTGGCCGTGCTGTCCTCGCTGATCACGCTGTCCAACGGGATCGTCACCGGCCGGCGGGCCCTGCAGGCGCTGCTGGCCGACAAGGCCTACCTCGAGACGCAGCTCGGCCTGCTCGAACAGCAGTGGAACGCCGAGACGTCCCGGGCCTGCATCCTCGACCGCGCACAGCGCGAGCTCGGGTTGCAGCGCTCCGACGCCCCTGGCCTGATCGTCGTGATGTCCGACCCCGACAGCGCCGGCGAGCAGCCGCTGTGGCAGCGCGTCGTGGCGTCGGTCGGCAACGGCGACCGCGTCGCCGCGGCGGCCGCCGCCGATCGCCCGCGATGATGCGGCGGGGGGCGGACCGCTCGCGCCTGCGGCTCCTGCAGTGGCTTTCGGTCGTCCCCTTCCTGATCCTGGCGCTGCGCCTGTTCCAGGTGCAGGTCATCCAGCATGAGCACTACCTGGCCCGGGCCCTGCGGCAGTGGCAGAACCAGAAGGAGCTGCCCGCCCAGCGGGGCAACATCTACGACCGCCACGACCGCTCCCTCGCCCTGTCGATCACCACGTGGCGCCTGGGCGTCGCCGGCGCGAACATCCAGAACCAGGATGCCAACGCGATGGCCGCGAAGATGGCGCCCCTGGTCGGGCAGGACGCCGTGGCGCTGGCCCGCCTGCTGCGCAAGGCCCAGGCGAACCGCGCGTACGTCCTTGTCGACCGGCGGGCCGTCCTGCATCGCGACGCCCTGAACGCGCTGCGGCGGCTGCCCGGGATCGAGCTCGAGCAGCTGGACACCCGCTCGTACCCGATCGGCGGCGCCGGGGCCTCGCTGCTCGGGTTCTGCAATCCCGACAGCGACGGCAAGCGCCACACGGCGGGACTCGAGCGCACCCTCGACGAGCAGCTGGCGGGGCAGCCGGGTCGGGGCCTCATCTACATGCTGGGACTGGACGCGAGCACGGCCGGCCTGCAGGAGATCGTGCCGCCCCGCGACGGGCGCGACGTGGTGCTGACCATCGACGCGGACCTCCAGCTGATCGCCGAGCAGGAGCTCGCCGCGGCCGTGGACAGCTGCAACGCCGCGGGCGGCGTCGTGCTGATCGTGGATCCGCGCACCGGCGACATCCTCGCCGCCGCCGACACGCCCGTCCTCGGCGAGCGCAGCGACGCGAAAGGGCCTGAGGCCTGGGACAACTTCGTCTTCACCGGGGCGTACGAGCCGGGATCGATCTTCAAGATCTTCACGGCGGCCTCGCTG
>JAUSBL010000119.1 GCA_030658975.1 Candidatus Latescibacterota bacterium | reverse complement strand
CCCCGGGCCCCTATGTGTTCCCTACCGCCTAATCAGGCTGGCGGAGAGTACGGACGAGCGTAGCCCAGTTGGGAGCCGAACCGCTCATCAGGATGCCGACCCTGAAGAGCTTCCCCGCGGCGCGCGACATCAGCCAGATCGTCGCGCTCATCAGCACCCACGACAGCAGAACCTGCCACAGCGGCGGCGACGCCAGGCAGACCCGCATGAACATCAGGATGGGCGAGAACATCGGGATCAGGCTCAGCACCGTGGCCAGGGGGCTGCTCGGGGCCCTGAGCACCAGGGTCATGAGCATCATCGGGATGATCACGAACATCATGATCGGCGTGGCGAAGGGCTGCGCCTCCTGGATCGTGTTGCAGAGCGCGCCGACGCCGGCGTACATCATCGAGAAGAGCAGGAAGCCCAGCACGAAGAACACGACGAACGAACCCAGGATCATCGGCGTCAGGTAGGAGGCGTCGAAGGAGATGCCGCCCACGCTGAGGCCCTGCCCGGCCATGATGAAGATCGCCGCGGTCCAGATGGCCACCTGCGTGAGACCGGCGCCGCCGATGCCCACCACCTTGCCGAACATCAGCTGCGAGGAGGGCACGCTGGACAGCAGCACCTCCACCACGCGGCTGCTCTTCTCCTCGATCACCGCGGTCAGGGTCTGCTGCCCGTACACCAGGACCATCATGTAGAGCATCATGATGAGCGTGAAGGCCAGCAGCATGACGCCGCCCTCGTCGCGGCGGGTCGCCTCGCCGGTGTCGCCCACCGACAGCGACTCCCACGCCACCCGCTCGGACAGGTAGGCGTGCAGGGAGTCCGGCACCCCGGCCCGCGCGAAGCGCGCCTGGCGCAGCACGCGGTCCAGCGCCGGCTGCAGGTCGTCGCGCACGATGCTGCCGGAGACCGAGCGGCTGTAGTAGGTGGCCTTCGGCTGCCCGATGAAGTCGTCCCCGATCACGACGCCGCCGTCGAGGCTCTCGTCGCGGATCTGGTCCTGCAGGCCCGCCGTCGCGGCCGCGAGGTCGCCGCCGGTGACCGGCAGGGGGATCAGCGAGACGTGCAGGTCCTCCTGCGCGGACAGGGAGGCGTCCAGGAGCGCGAAGTACTCCCCGCTGGGGTCGATGAGGCCGACGGTGTTGCGCGTGTCCACCGACTGCATCGTGAGCATGGGCACGACCATGATCAGGGCCATCAGCAGCGGGATCAGCAGGGTGCTGATCACGAAGCCCTTGGTGCGGACGCGCTCGAGGTATTCACGGCGGATGATGGCGAGCATTTTCACGACGCGGCCTCCGTTCCGGCGGCGGCGCGGCGCTCGCGCACCACGCTCAGGAAGATCTCGTCCAGGGCGGGCCGGTTGGCCGCGAACAGCGTCAGCTGGCCGCCCGCGCGCAGGGCGTCGAGCAGCTTGTCGGTATCGGCTCCCGGCTCGAGGGTCAGCCGCCAGGAGTCGTCCTGGAAGACGCGGTGGGCGACCCCCGGCAGGCGCGCGGGCGGCTCCTTGCCCCCGGCGTAGGCCGTCCGCACCGATTTCAGGGGGAAGCCCGTGCGCACGTCCTCCAGGGTGCCGTCGAGCACCTTGTGGCCGCCCTCGATCAGGCAGACCGCATCGCAGAGCTTCTCCGCCTCGGCCAGCATGTGGGTCGACAGGATGATCGTGCAGCCCCGGGCGTTCTGCTCGCGGATGACGTCGCGCATGGTCTCGACGTTCAGGGGATCCAGCCCGCTGAAGGGCTCGTCCAGGATCACCAGGTCCGGCTCGAAGAGGAACGTGGCCGCGAACTGGACCTTCTGCTGCATGCCCTTGCTCAGGGCGTCGACTTTGCGGTCCTTCCACTCGCCCAGGCCGAGCCGCTCGAGCCAGGCCTCGGCCCGGCGCAGGGCCTCCCTGCGCGGCACCGACTTGAGCGTGGCCAGGAAGGCGAGCTGCTCCGCGCACTTCATCTTGCGGTAGAGCCCCCGCTCCTCGGGCAGGTAGCCGACCCGGTCCAGCAGGGTGCGGTCCAGGGGCCGGCCGTCGAACAGGATCTCGCCGCGGTCGGCCAGGATGATGTTCATGATGCAGCGGATCGTGGTCGTCTTGCCGGACCCGTTGGGGCCCAGGAAGCCGTAGATGCTGCCGCGCGGGATCTCCAGGGAGATCCCGTCGACGGCGCGGACCTCGCCGTAGCTCTTGCCGAGGTCGGTCACGCTCAGGAAGGCCGGTGCCATGGGCGTCCTTTCGCCGGGGAATGCGGTCGCCGTGCCGGGCGGTAGCTTAGGGCAGCGCCGTCCCGGAAGCAAGTTCGCACACGGGAGGGCCGGGCGCGCAGTCCTACGGGCGGGCGGCGCCGCGGTTGCGCAGAGGGCAGCGATGATTCGTGGGATTCGTCAGGCCGGAGGGAAAAGAACACGGGGCTACCCCCGCCGGTGGCCCCGTGTCTTGGATCCGGGTCGCGGGCGAGGCCCATCACCCGGTCCGAGCTTGCACTCCCGGAGAGCCGCCGCGGTCGGCGGCCGGGAGGAAACTTCACTGGTGACATCATAGGTGGCGATGATCACGGAAACATCACGGAGGAGTCAAATCTTCAGGACAGGATCCGGCCGCACCCGATGCCGCCCGAAAGCCCGCTTGCCGGCAGACAGGCGCCGCCGCACCGTGGTAGACTTGAAGATGGTGCCGTGGTCGGCCGCGGGACCGGAAAGGACCGACGTGAGCGAGACGACCAGGCGGCAGATCCTGCTGATCGAGGACGACCGCGACCTCATCGACCTGATCACCCTGCACCTCCAGGGCGAGGGCTACGACGTCACCGCGGCCCACGACGGCCACCGCGGGCTCGAGGCGTTCGCCGGGGCGGAGTGGTCGGCCGTCGTGCTGGACTGGATGCTGCCCGCGATGTCGGGCCTGGACGTGCTGCGCGAGATCAGGGCGGGCGACCGCCAGGTGCCGATCCTGATGCTCACCGCCCGCGGCGAGGAGGCGGACAAGGTCCTCGGCCTGGAACTGGGCTGCGACGACTACATGACCAAGCCGTTCAGCCTGCGCGAACTGACGGCGCGCCTGAAGGTGCTGCAGCGGCGCATCGAGCTGGCCCGCAGCATCGCGCGGGGCAGCGAGCAGGACCTCGTGCTCGAGCTCGGCGAGCTGAGCATCGACCACACGAAGCGGCGGGTCACCGTGCGCGGCGAACCGGTCCAGCTGACCCTCAAGGAGTACGACCTGCTCTACACGCTGGCCGCGCGCCCGGGCCGCACCTTCTCGCGCACCCAGCTGCTCGACCAGGTGTGGGACCAGGACTCCGACGTCTACGAGCACACCGTCAACTCGCACGTGAACCGGCTGCGCGGTAAGGTCGAAGCCAACCCGAACCGGCCCCGCTACATCCTGACGGTGTGGGGCATCGGCTACCGATTCACCGACGAATTCTGAACGTCGCGGATTTCCGCCGGACGGGAGCCATGGACCGCTGGACCATCCACCGCACCCTGCACTTCCGCATCGCCCTGATGTTCCTGGCGCTGCTGTCGGTCGTCTTTCTGACCTATTCCTGGTGGATCGAGCACTCCATGAACCAGGGCCTCTGGCTGCCCGGCGAAGAGGAGTGGTACGACAGCCGGCGCGAGGCCGAGGCGGAGAGCCTCGCCGTGCACGTCACGCCGCTGTTCGCCGACAGCCTGGCGACCACCGGCGCCCTAGCCGCCTACGGGCGGGCCATCGCCGGCTACGACGCCGAGGTCGCCCTGATCGGCCCCGACGGCCTGGTGCTCCACACGACGATGCCCGACAGCCTGAGCCGCGTGCTGGTGTACGTGAGCCCGACCCTGCTGGACTCGATGACCGCCGAGGACTGGGACTTCGAGAGCTACCCCTACCCCGCCGCGATCGACGCCTACGAGAACCGCATCAACGACGTGGTACCGATCTTCGCCGGCGGCGATTCGACAGCCGCGCCCGACGCCTGGCTGGTCTCGAGCTTCCGGCCCGTGAACATCTCGATGGAAGAGATCGAGCGCGACGAGCGCACCCGCAACCTGCGCGGCGCCGCCGCCATCCTGCTGTCGTCCTTCCTGGGCGGGCTGGTGATCATGACCTGGGTGAGCCGCCGCATCCGCGCCCTGTCGCTGGACCTGGCGGCCTTCCGCGACGGCGATTTCGAGCATCGCGCCCGCGGCCGCGCCGCCGACGAGATCGGGGCGCTCGAGCGCAGCTTCAACAGCATGGCGGACCGCCTCACGGGCGTCATCGGCCGCCTGCGCCAGTCCGAGGACTACCGCCGCCAGCTGACGGCCAACATCTCCCACGACCTGCGCACGCCCATGGCCTCGCTGCGCGGCTACGTCGAGACGCTGACCCTGCGCGCCCAGGACCTCACCGACGAGGAGCGCGAGCGCCACCTGCGCACCATCACCTCGAACCTGGACAACCTGGAAGGCCTGATCGAGCGGCTCTTCGAGCTGACGCGCCTCGAGAGCGGGCAGGCGCAGTACCGCCGCGAGTCGTTCTCCCTCGAGGAACTGGCCGCGGACGTGCTCGGCCGCCTCGAATCGCGGGCTCAGGAAGCGGACGTCGCCCTGGGACTGGACGCCGAGGCGGAACTGCCGCTGGTCCACGCCGACCCGCTGCGCATCGGGCAGGTGCTGCAGAACCTGGCGGACAACGCGATCAAGTTCAACCGCCCCGGCGGCGAGGTGCGCGTCTCGCTGCGCCGGC
This sequence comes from Candidatus Latescibacterota bacterium, assembly GCA_030658975.1. Classification (GTDB taxonomy): domain Bacteria; phylum Krumholzibacteriota; class Krumholzibacteriia; order LZORAL124-64-63; family LZORAL124-64-63; genus PNOJ01. The sequence goes on along the minus strand of JAUSBL010000119.1, from coordinate 1,785 downwards.
TCCAGGACGGACCCGGGGACGGGGTCGCGGTCGAGGTCGGCGACACGGGCATCGGGATCGGGAACGACGATCTCCCCCACGTCTTCGAGCGCTTCTACACGGTCGACAAGAGCCGCGGCGGGAACACGGGATCGGGCCTCGGCCTGGCCATCGCCCACCAGATCGTGTCGGGCCACGGCGGCGTCCTGACCGTCGAGAGCCGCGAGGGCGGCGGCACGACCTTCCGCTTCACGCTGCCGGCCGCCGCGCCCGACTGAGCGGTCAGAACGACGGCGCCGGGCAGGGTTCGGCCAGGTGCGCCAGGTAGCCCGGGTGGACCGAGCGCCCCGCGTCCGCGCGGTGCAGCAGCACCGTCAACTCGCGGCTCCCGCGCAGCGTCAGTCCCGCGCGCACCTGCTCGGGCGTCAGCGGGAACCCGCGCTTCTTGATCACCACCGAGCCGGCGTCGTGGCGGTCCAGGGCGGCCTGCAGGCGCGCCGGCGACCACGGCACGCTTTCCAGACGCCGCCACCAGCGCAGCCAGGGCGAGGCGAAGCACGCAGGCGCCGTGAGGTAGGCAATGTCCGTCGCGAGCGCCGCCAGGCCGTGCTCGCGGGCGAACGCGTCCAGCAGGCCGGCGCACAGCAGGGTGCCGTCGGGCTCGGCCAGGTAGGCCGCCGGCTCCGACAGCGGCGGCGGCGCCACGACCGGGTCCCCCGCGTAGGTGCTGGCCTTCGCGTCCGCGAGGCCGCCGTCCAGGACCGTCGCGAGCCGCGGCGCGCCGGGCACCGCCGCGCCGCGTTGCAGATCCTCCCCTCCCCACAGCACGGCCTCGCGCACCGTCCCCTGCCAGCCGACCACCTCGACCGCGTACTGCGCGGGTGAAAAACCTTCGAGGATCGCGCCAGGCGCGGTCAGCGTTTCGTGGTCCAGGCCCAATCCCGGCCCCCACTTCACAGCCCAGACGCGAGTCTTCTCGAGCAGAGGACGCAGTTCCCGGGGAGACGGAGAGAACTGTCGGGGGTCGTAGCGTCGTTGGGAGCCGGCAGGTCCGCGCCCCGGCCCACGCCGCGCCGGATCGGCGAACAGGGCTTCGTGCGGAGGCAGATCCGCGCCGGGATATTCGCCGTCGTCGACCCGGCCTTCCAGGCCCGACAACATCAGATTGGCGCGCGCCAGAGCCGCAGCCAGCGGGTCACGCTCGAGCCCGGCCACCGGCAGTCCGGCGCCGGCCAGCCGCGTCAGGTCGCCGCCGGCGCCGCAGCCCAGATCCAGCACCGGACCGCAGCCCTCGAACCGCGACGCGCGATGCCGGGCGACCGGATGGGCCGTGGCCTGTTCCAGCAGTTCAGGAGTGAAGAGCAGACGCCCGGCGTCGGGATACTTGGCCGTCGCCGCCCGGCGTGCCTCGGCGACACGCAAAGCAAGCCGCACGAGATCCGCCGGATAATCGCTTCGCAACGCGCGCTGCATCGGCAACGGCGCCGTCCCGGCCGCCGTCACCCCCGAGATGCGCGCCAGCAATTCTTCGCCCGCAGGCGAAATCAGCACATCCACCAACGCATCGCCCGTCCCCATCATCCCGCCGCCTCCGCGGATCGTCTTACTCGCCAGGGGTGATGTCGTCGCCCCGCAAATCGCAGCAACATTACCAGACCCGCCCCCGACATGCACGATCGCATGCAGGGCCACCTCCCCCAGCTCATGTCTGCCCCACCGTGACAGGGGTGTCCTGAAGGCCCTGAAGCCAGGATGGCGAAAGGGCCGGAAGGCCAAGCGCTCCGGGCACACGAGGTGCCCGGAGCG
>JAUSBL010000115.1 GCA_030658975.1 Candidatus Latescibacterota bacterium | reverse complement strand
GCGCACGCGGCGGCCCCAGTCCTGGCCCACGCCGCGGGCCCAGTCGAAGATCAGGCGCTTCACGGGACCGCCGGCCGAGGCCGCGGCGGTGACCCGGGCGTAGATCTTCTCGTAGAGTCGCGGCACGCTGATCATCACCGTCGGGCACACCAGGCGCATGTCGTCGGAGACGGATTCCACGCTGCCGGCGTAGGCGATGCCGGTGCCGACGGCCATCATGATGTAGAAGCCCGCCATGCGTTCCAGGACGTGCGAGAGCGGCAGGAAGGACAGCACCCGGTCGCGCGGGCCGATGTCGATCAGAGAGGCGCTCGCCAGCACGTTCGAGACGAAGTTGCCGTGCGACAGCATCACGCCCTTGGGGTCGCCGGTGGTGCCGCTGGTGTAGATGATGCTGCAGAGGTCCTGCGCCCGCGCCGGGCCGGCGTCGTCGCCGGCGGCCGCCGGGTCCCGCGCGAGCAGGTCGCGTCCCGCCCGTTCCAGGTCGGACATGCGCGCCACGTCCGGCAGATCCAGGTCGTCGTAGGCATAGACGTGGGTCAGGAAGGGCAACCGGCCGCGGATCCCGCGGATCTTCTCCGCCTGCTCCCGCGTCGAGACGAACAGGGCGACGGGCTGGCAGTCCTTCAGGATGTACGCGATGGTGTCCGGCAGCAGGGTGGGGTAGATCGGCACGTCCACGGCGCCCAGGGAGAGCGCGGCCAGATCGGTCAGCGCCCACTCCAGGCGGTTCTCCGAGAGGATCGCGACGCGGTCGCCGGGGGCGATCCCGAGGGAGAGCAGGCCGGCCCTCAACGCGCGCACCTTCATGAGCGCTTCGGCGCTCGAGACGTCGATGTAGTTCCCGTCCGGTCCCTTGTAGGAGAAGCAGTCCGGCCGGGGTGTTTCGGTCACGGCGGCCAGGAAAAGTCCGGGGATGGTCGTGGCGGGCATGCCTGCTCCTCATGGTCGGAGATAGCTGCATGGATTCGCAGTTGACAACCTGTAGCAGCGGCTCCAGCCTGTGTCAACGCCATTCGACCCGCAGCGACCAACAGGAGGCAGCATGCGAAGCCGTATCTCATTCCTCGTCCTGGTGTGCGCGCTGTGCGGCGCGCTGACGACCGTGCCGCCGGCCGCCGCCGTGGCGGATCCCGCGGCGGAAAAGGCTGCCCTGACGGCCGCCGTGCAGGCGGATCCCGGCGATTATGCGGCGCAGTGGAACCTGGCGCGCGTCCTGATCGACCTCGGCACCCTGGAGCAGGACGGCGGCACGAAGCAGGCGCTGTTCGAGGAGGCTGTCGCGCACGCCCGCGCCGCCGTCGCCCTCGAACCCGGCGACACCTGGGGCCACCACTACCTGGCGGCCTCGGTCGGCAAGCTGGCGCTGACGGTCGGCGGCAAGCAGAAGATCGAACTGTCCAAAGAGGTGCGGGACGAGGCCGAGAAGGCCATCGCCTGCGACCCGAACAACGACCGCTCCCACCACATCCTGGGCCGCTGGAACCGCGAGGTGACGCACCTGAGTCCCGTGCTGAAGCTCGCGGCCAAGGTCGTCTACGGCGGCGTGCCGCAGGGCGCCAGCGACGAGAAGGCGGTCGCCGCGTTCCAGGAAGCCATCCGCATCAATCCCCGGTCCGTGAACCATCATCTCGAGCTCGGCATCACGTACATGGAGATGAAGCAGTTCGAGGCGGCGATCGCCGAGTTCGAGACGGCGCTGGCCCTCCCGGACGCCGAGTCCAGCGACCCGCTGTACAAGGCCGAGGCCCGCGAGAACATCCGCATCTGTGAGAAGAAGGTTGACCGTCAGAACGAGAAACGACGGCACTGATCGCCGCGCGGCGGCCGACGCCCTGGCGCTGCGGCGCGATCTGCTGGCCTGGTACGACCGCGAGCGACGGCCGCTCCCCTGGCGGGAGCGGCCGTCGGCCTACGGCATCTGGGTCTCGGAGGTCATGCTGCAGCAGACGACCGTGGCCGTGGTCATGACGCGCTGGCGGGCGTTCCTCGACAGATTCCCCGATCAGGCTTCCCTCGCCGCCGCCCCGCTCGAGGATGTCCTGGCCGCCTGGAGTGGCCTCGGCTACTACCGCCGCGCGCGGTCGCTGCACGCGGCGGCGCGCATCGTGATGGCGTCGGGGGGCGAACTACCGCGCGATGCCGCGGGCTGGCGAACCTTGCCGGGCGTCGGCCCCTACACGGCCGGCGCCGTGGCCAGCATGGCCTGCGGCGAACGCGTGGCGGCCGTCGACACCAACGTCGCGCGCGTGCTGCGCCGCCTGCATTGCCGCGACGCGGCGGCCGCCAACGACCTGACCGGCGCGGCGCTCGACCGCCTCGCCGCGGAACTGGTCGATCCCGTCCGACCGGGGGACTGGAACCAGGCGCTCATGGATCTGGGCGCTGCGATCTGCGCCCCGGCGGCGCCGGACTGCGCCGCCTGCCCCCTGGCGCAGGGGTGCCTGGCCCGGCTCGGCGGCGAACCCGGGGCGGTCGCCGGCCGGCAGGTCGGGCCGGGGACCACAGCCGTCAGCCTGTCGCTTCTGGTGGTCCGTGCCGGACGCGGTCTGGTCGCCGTGCCGCCCGGCTCAGCGACCCCCGTCCACTGCCGGGGGCTGGGCGCGCCGGTCCGCGACGGCTTCGCCGGCCTCTACGAGGGGCTTTGGGGTCTGCCGTCGACCTCCTGGTACGGGTCCGGCGGAGCGGATCCCCGCGAGACCTTCGCCGCCGCCTGGCGGGACGTGATTCCGGTCGGAGCGGTCGCCCCGGAGCATCGGGGAGTGTTCCGGCACGCGATCACGCGCTACCGCCTGCGCGTGGACGTCTTCGAGTCGGGGCTCGGGCGGGACGGGTCCCTGCCGGCGGGTTGGGTACGTTGCGGTCCGGGCCGCCTGGCGGCGATTCCCTGGAGTTCGCTGGCGCACAAAGCACTACGCCGCGCCGGCGTGCCGATTGAGATTTGACTTAGCGTGTCCGCTTTTCCATCATTCCGCCTAGCGGGCTGCCGGCGTCCAGGAGGGACCATCGCCCGGCCGCGCCCGCGGCACGATGCGCCAGAAGGGTGGGACGACCATGCTGCAGATCACTCGCCAGACCGAATACGCCATCCGCGGTCTGATGGAGCTCGCCGAGCGGGACAACGGCACGCCCGTCCGACTCAAGGCGCTCGCGGAAGCCTGCGAGGTCTCCGAAGCATTCCTGGCCAAGATCTTCCAGATGCTGTCGCAGCACAACGTCGTGAAATCGCACCGCGGCGTGAAGGGCGGCTTCTCGCTCGGCCGCGAGAAATCGCAGATCAACCTGCGTGAGATCGTGGAGATCTGCGAGGGGGGCATCGCCCTGAACCATTGCCTGCGCAAGGTCGACCCCTGCTGCCGGACCGAAGAGTGCAAGATGAGCCGCGTCTGGGAGAAGGCGCAGGCCGCGCTCACCACGGCGCTCGAACAGACGACGCTCGCCGACCTGGTCTGAGCCCGCGCACGGCGGCGGCGCGGCCGGTCAGCGATCCTTCCCGGCATGCTTTTCCCGCAACTGCCCGCAGGCGGCCGCGATGTCGTCGCCGCCGCTGATCCTGATGTAGGCTTCCACCCCCGCCCGCCTCAGCACGTCCTGGAAACCCAGCAACCGCGCCGCGTCCGGCGGGCCGAAGCGCTCGTCGATGCGGTTCATGGGGATCAGGTTGACCTTGAAGGGGCGGCCCCGCACGAGCTTCGCCAGCGCCGCGGCTTCCGGGTCGCCGTCGTTCACCGCGTCGATCAGCACGTAGGCGATGGTCACGCGCCGCTGCCGGCGGCGGGCGTATTCCTGTGCGAGGTCGAGCACCTCGGGCAGGGGCGTGCGCCCCGGCACGGGCATCAGGCGGCGCCGCAGGGCGGGATCCGTGCCGTTGACCGAGACGGTGAGTCCCACGCCCTGGGGCAGATCCAGCAGCCGCCGCATGCCCGCGGGATGTCCCGAGGTCGAGACGGTGATCCGCCGCGGCGACATGCCCAGGCCCGCGGGGGACGTGAACGTGTCGATGGCCTGGGCGAGCGCATCGAAGTTGTCGAGCGGCTCGCCCATCCCCATGAAGACCAGGTTGAAGGCACGATCCGCGCAGCCGGGCACGGTTTCGAGCGCGGCGTCGCGGCGCAGGCGGAGCACCTGCTCGACGATCTCGCCCGCGCCGAGGTTGCGCACCAGGCCGCCGCGCGCCGTGGCGCAGAAGCTGCATGCCATCGCGCAACCCACCTGCGACGAGATGCAGAACGTCAGGTGCTGCTCCATGGGAATGGTCACGCTCTCGATGGCGTGGCCGTCGCGCAGCGAGAACAGGTGCTTGCGCGTCCCGTCCTGCGAGACCTGACGGTCGCGCACCGTCAGGCCGTCCAGGTCCCAGCGCGCGGCCAGGATCTCCCGCAGGTCGGCGGGCAGGTCGGTCATCTCGTCCCAGGCGGCGGCGTCGCGGGCGTAGAGCCAGCCCGCGAGCTGGTCGCCCCGGTAGGGGGCGGCGCCGAGCCCCTCCAGCAGGCCGCGCAGGCCGGCGACGGGAACGTCGCGGATCAGCGGCGGCAGATTGTGGTCCATGGCGCTCCTGCGTGGCGGTCGGCCGCAGCCGCCGGGCGATCCGGTCTTGACACCCGGCCGGGCTCGCTCTCATCGTGTCGGGATCGATCCGAGAACCAGAGTTACACCACCCGCGCGCCGGGCGCAAGCCGGCCGCCCGCGGAGGGCCACGTGAACACCATCCTGGTCGTCGACGACGAGGCCGCCATCCGGTCGACCCTCGACCAGATCCTGACCTACGAGCGTTACCGCGTGCTGACCGCCGGCGACGGCCTGGCCGCCCTGCGTCTGCTCGGGGCCGAGAAGATCGACGCCATGCTCCTGGACGTCAAGATGCCGGACATGGACGGCTTCGAGGTGCTCGAACGCATGGCGGCCGAGGGGCACGACGTGCCGGTGATCGTCGTCTCGGGGCACGGGAGCATCGAAACCGCCGTCGAAGCCGTCCGCAAGGGGGCCTACGACTTCCTCGAGAAGCCGCTGGACCGCGCGCGTCTGCTGCTGACCCTGCGCAACAGCCTCGACCACCACCGGGCCCGCGCCGAGAAGGAGGGGCTGCGCGTCCGTGCCGGTTTCTACGCGCCGCTGGTGGGGGAGTGCGCCGGCATGCGCGAAGTCCGGGACTTCGTCGCACGCGTGGCCCCGACCGACGCCACGGTGCTGATCACGGGCGAGAACGGCACCGGCAAGGAACTCGTGGTCAAGGCGCTGCACGCCGGCAGCCCGCGCCGGAACAAGCCCCTGGTCGAGGTCAACTGCGCCGCCATCCCGCGCGAACTCGTCGAGAGCGAGCTCTTCGGTCACGAGAAGGGCAGCTTCACGGGCGCCGACCGGCTGCGCATCGGCAAGTTCGAACAGGCCGACGGCGGCACGCTCTTCCTGGACGAGATCGGGGACATGAGCGAGGAGGCCCAGGCGAAGGTCCTGAAGGCCGTCGAGGAGAGCCGCTTCGAGCGCGTGGGGGGCCGGGAGGTCCGCCAGGTCGACGTGCGGATCGTCGCCGCCACCAACCGGGATCTGGCCAATCCGGGCTCCGGCTTCCGGCAGGACCTGTTCTTCCGCCTGAACGTGCTCGCGATCCACCTGCCGCCGCTGCGCGAACGGGCCGCAGATGTGGACCTGCTGCTGGACCACTTCATGAACACGCTTTCCGCCCAGCTGGGCCGCCAGCCCAAGCGGTTCGCCCCTGAGGCCCTGGCTGCGCTGAGGCGGCACACCTGGCCGGGCAACGTCCGCGAGCTGCGGAACCTGGTCGAGCGGGTCCTGATCCTGACCTCGGGCGAGGTCGTGGACGCCTCGGGCCTGCCCCCCCTGCTGGACAGCCGGACCGGGTCGCCGGACGGCGCCGCCTGGCTCGGGATCCCGGATTTCCAGGATTTCAAGGCCGCGACCGAGACGGTGTACCTCCAGGCGAAACTCAAGGAATTCGGCTACAATGTCAGCCGTACGGCCGAAGCCCTGGGCATGCAGCGCAGCAATCTCTACAAGAAGATCGCCAAGTATGGCCTGCGCACCCAGGCGGCCGCACCGGGGGCCATTGACACTGCCGAAACCGATCTGTAAACTGTAGTCATGATTCGGGCCTGGATGCCACCCGGCGCCGGCCACTGCCCAGCGCACCTGGGGACGGGAGACTGCCCGGCTGCATCCGCCGCCAGGCAACAGTGAATTGGAGTGGGATCATGAAAAGGGCAATGCACGCGGTGGCGTTGTTGCTGATCCTCGCCTCGGCCCTGACGGCCCAGGCGACGTCTCCAACCGAGTCCTCGGGGTCGGCACCCGTCGCCGCCGTCTCGGTGGCTTCGCCGGTGGCACCGCCCGCGAACGACCTGGTCCACCAGTACGGCGATCCCGACGACGCCATCACGGGCAACCGGGGCAACACCATCGTCGGCGGGACTTCGAGTTGGACGCCGCCCGCATCGACCAGCACGGCGGCCTCGCTCGCCCAGTGGTTGATCTCGGTCTTCGCGTGCATCGCTCCGACGATCTGAGCCGGCCGCCTGGAGAACGGCCGGTGCCGCACCGCAAATTCACGAATTTTGAAGAGGTGAGGAGAGTCCAGTTCGAATAGCCCACTTTCTCGCCAGGGGACTCATTCGATGGATCGGGATTCCAGACACAGGCGCCAGGAACGCCGCCACGATACGGGCCCCCACCGCAACCAGGAACGGGGCGATTGGGTGCGTCTGGAAGAGATCGGCGACCTCCACTTCGAAGCGAGCGCGTACTCCTCAGCCCTCGAATACTACCAGCGCATCCTCGACGGCCCCGCGCTGGACGGCCTCGATCTCGATCACGCCCTCACCCTGCAGCGCAAGACCGTCGACGCCGCCCTCAATCTGGGTGATCTCGCGCTGGCCCACGACCTGCTTCAGAACGCGCAGTCCCAGGTGCAATCTGCGGTGGGATTGCCCGATTCCGCGCGACGCCTGCTCGCCGCCCCCCTGCTGGGCCGCGAAGCGAGCCTCCTGGTGCAGCGGGGCGCGTACGCGGACGCACTGCTGCTGTGCAAGCGCGCCTTCGCCGTCCTGGCCGTCACCGACGACCACACCGAAGTCGCCAACCTCCAGGTGACGATGGGCGTCTGCCATCATCGACTCGGCCGTCTGGACAAGGCTGAGGAGTTCTACACCGACGCGCTGGCGACCTTCCGCCGGATCGGCGACGAGCTCGGCATGGCCATCCTCTACAACAACCTGGCGCTGCTGCAGAAGAACGCCTGCCGCTGGCACCGTGCCCTCGACTACCAGCGCCGGTCCCTCGAACTGGCTGCGGCGCACGGCGCCACCCACCTGATGGCGCGCCTCCACCTGAACGAGGGCATCATCCTGCGCAAGTCCGAACGGCGCGGCGAGGCCCGCGCCAGCTTCGAGAAGTGCCTGCGACTGGCGACGAGCCTCGGCGACATGGACCGCCGGACCAAGGCCTGCCTAGCACTCGGCCAACTCGACCTGATCGAGGGCCGCCTGTTGAGGGCCGAGGAACTGGTGTTGGAAGGCCAGCACCTCGCCGAGCAGGCCGGCTACCCGCGCGAGGCCGCCATCGCCGACGAGTACATGGGCGACATCCAGGCCCACCGCGGCGAATGGGAACGCGCCCTCTACAACTACGAACTGGGTCTGGCGAAAGCCCGCGGGATCGGCAAGTCCACCGACCTCGAGGGGGAACTGCTGCGCCGCATCGCCGAGGCCAGGGCCGGCCGGCAGCAGTGGCGCGAAGCCGCGACGAGCGCCGAGTCGGCGCTGCAAGTCTGCCTAGCCTGCGGCGAACTGTTCGAAGTCGGATACTGCCATCTGGTCCTCGGCCAGGCGTTGACGCGGCTCGGCGACATCGAGCGCGGCGCTTCCCACTTCAAGACCGCGACGCGCACGTTCCACAAACAGCAGCTGCCGGTCCAGGCCGCGCGCGCCGTCCTCGTCCACCTCCGGGAAGGCGCCGGCGTGGCGCCCCACGAGGAACTCGTCGCCCTGCGGCGATCGCTCGGCGAGGCGGTCGAGAGCGACGTGGTGCGCGGGGACGAGCACCTCTACGGTCGCCTGCTGCAGGGTTTCGCCGAGATCCTGCTGCTGCTCGGCGAACACGACGAGGCCCTGATCGCCCTGGGCGAACTGGACCGGGCCCTCTCGGCGTTCGATGCTCCCGAACTGGCGGGGCAGGCTGCGGCCCTGCGCGGGCGACTGGAACGGGCCCTGGTGGGCGAGCAGCCGTTCCTGGACCCGCAGCGCCTCGCGATCCGCGGCGAAGGCGAGCGCGTGGAGGCCGTCCAGACCGCCCTGCGGGGGTTGCTGGAGGCCGCGCTCGTCCGCACGGGCGCCAGGGAAGGGTTCGTGGCGTTGACGCCGTTGGCCGATTACCCGGTCTCCGACCAGGTCGTGACGAGCCGCGGCGTGCCGGCGACGACCGCCCGGAAGCTCACCACCTGGTTCGCGGACAAGCTCTACGCAGGTTCGCCGGCACCCCGGATGATCTCGAAACCGGAACCCGGCACGGCCGTCGCGAAGCTCCTCGCCGGGTTGCCCTGCGCGACGGACATCAACCTCTTCGTCCCGATCGCCCTGCCCGACAAGCTCTACGGCTTGCTCTACCTGTCGGGCTGCCCGGGCAATCCCGGCGCGTCCGCCTTCCGCCCGGCTCTGGAATTCCTCTCGACGGCGTCCGGCTTCCTGGCGATGAACGTGGCCGAGCTCGAACGCGACCGGCCCGCCGCCTCGGCGCTGGCTCTCCCGGAGCGCGAGAGCGCCCTGGCCAGCATCATCACCGGACATCCGGACATGCTGCGGCTCCTGGACGTGGTCCGCAAGGTCGCCGCCAGCGATCTGCTCGTGCTGCTCCAGGGCGAGACCGGCACCGGCAAGGGCCTGTTCGCGCGGGCGATCCACGATCTCAGCGGCCGCGCCGGCCGGAAGTACCTCGCCATCAACTGTGCGGCCATTCCCGAGACGCTGCTCGAGAGCGAACTGTTCGGCCACGTCAGGGGCAGTTTCACGGGCGCCTACGGCGACAAGAAGGGCCTCCTGGCCGAAGCCGCCGGCGGCACCGTGTTCCTCGACGAGATCGGCAAACTCCCGCTCGGCATGCAGGGCAAGATCCTGCTGTTCCTGGACTCGATGACCATCCGTCCCGTCGGCGCGAATGTCGACCAGGTCATCGACGTGCGCGTCATCTGCGCCACCAAGAGCGATCTCAAGGGGCAGGTCGCGCGGGGCGAGTTCCTGGAGGACCTCTACTACCGGCTGCTGGATTTCCCGCTCGCCGTGCCGCCGCTGCGGGACCGCCGCGAGGACATCGGCCTGCTGGTCCCGCACTTCATCGCCCGGTACGCCACGGCGCGCGGCAGCGAGCCGCCCGGCTACACCGCGGCGTTCATCGACGCCCTGATGAGTCATGCCTGGCCCGGAAACGTGCGGGAACTGGTCAAGGCCATCAACCGCGCCATCGTCCTGGCCCACGGCGAACCGATGCTGAGACCGGAGCACCTCCCGGCCGAGATCGTTCCCGCCAACGGCGAAACTGCTGCGTCCCGCACTCCGTCGACCCTGCGCGAAGTCCTCGGAGCGGTCGAAGCCCGCGAGATCGCGCGCGTGCTGGCTTCGACCGGGGGCAACAAGGCGGCGGCCTCGCGTCTGCTCGGCATCAGTTATCCCAATCTCCTGAAGAAGATCCGCCTCTACGATCCCGACGCCGACTGACGACCCCTCGGTGATCCAACCCCCGGTATCAACGGATTTTCGCCCGGGATCTTCCGGTATGAAAGTTATTGCCACTCCAACTTCATAGGAATCAATCAGTTCGCGCATGTGGCGTCGGGAGGGGCAAAGATTTTTCTTCCCCGGCCGTTCCATGATGAGGTCCGGGTTGCCTCCGGATTCTTAACCTTAAATAAATCAATAGCTTTAGCGAGGTGGTGCCGGCGTCCGTGAATGGCATGCCGACTGCAACCACGATTGCGAACGTGGGTGGGACCAGTTGCAGGGATGAACCTGGACCGACCCGTACAGTGAGCCGAAACTTCGGAAGGGAATCCGGATCCACAGCTTTCAGCGTCAACCGGCATGCTGAGAGTGTTTTTAACGACAAGGCCCGTGGTGGACGGCTAGGAATGTGGGGTTCCGATCCGACCGGACAACGGGTGAAGAAAACCGTGGATCCGTTCCCTTCCGATCGCACCGGCCGCTGCAACAGATCAGAGAAAGAGCCAGCAGATCCCGCAGAGGCGAGACTCGGGATCCTCGGTCTACTCCAGGACCGCTGGCTCTTTTCTCTTTGTCGGCGAATCACCTCCGTCGTCCTTTTTTGGGGATGCCGTGGACCTCGTGTGGGACACTGGAGGCCGGTTCGAGGCGCCCCTGACTTCGTGTCGTTTCTTCGCTTGATTCGTTATTACATTATAAAATAATGAATTACACTGGATGGCCATAGAAATGGCGTGCCGCGCCTCCCCTGGCACAGCTCCTGCCTTGGATAAGCCTACGGGCTGGCGCGATGCCGTCCCGAGGGAGGTGGGACCGTGAACCGGATGCGTACCGAGGATCGAAGCCGCTCGAACGTGGTCATGCAGACCGCCTTGTCACTTCTCGTGCTGGCGCTCCTGATACCGCTGCCTGGCTGTGACGACGATCCTGTCGACACCCAGGCTCCCGCCGTACCTACCGGCGTCTTCACCGTCACTGGTGAGGGTGTCGTCTCGGTCTACTGGCACGACCTCGACCAGTCCGACCTCGCCGGCTACGCCGTCTACCGGCACGACGGGAACGACCCCGTGTACGGCCGCTACCACTGGCTGGGAGACGTTGCCTGGGACGAGAATTTCGACGAGGACAGCCTGCTGCACTGGTTCGACGACAGCGATGTCGTGGACGGGCAGACCTACTACTACGCGGTGCTCTCCTACGACACGAGCGGGAACGAGAGCGCCCTGAGTTGGGAGACGGTCGATGACACGCCGCGGCCCGAGGGTTACGAAGTCCTGCTCTACGACCGCTTCGGCGGCTATCCCGAGCGCAGCGGGTTCGACTTCAGCCGCCTGGACAACGGCCGCATGGAGTGGGACGCCCCGACCGCCGACATCTTCGTGGCCTTCGTCGAGGGCGTGCCCTTCGTCTACTCGGCGCGTCCCGCCATCGTCCTGCTCCAGGACCTCGGGACCATCCCCTTCGCGGCGGTCGACGAGGCCCCGACGTCCGGGTACTCCGCCATCGGCGTCGCGGAACTGATCGAGGACCACACCTACGCCGTGGCGGTCGTCATGGATCCCGAGAGCGACGTCCACTACGCCAAGTTCTACGTCTACGCGATCTCGGCGGGCTATGTAGAGATCGACTGGGCCTACCAGATCGACGAGGGGAACCCGGAGTTGAAAGTCGTTGCAGGCAGGCGCGGCACAGGCGCGCCCCGCAGCGAGCTGATCCGCTTCTGACGGAGCTGACCCGGAAGGAGGTCCGATCATGACATCCAGGACAACGAAGACGGACGCACGGACGGTGGCGCGACAGGATCGTACCCACCGCCTGGCCCTGGTCTGGACGCTGGGCGCGCTGGCGCTCGCCCTCGGCTTTGCCACGGCCCGAGCCCAGCCGCCGGCCGACGGCTGGCAGGGCTACGACAAGCAACCGCTGCGCGTGAACGTCTGGCACGACCGCCAGCAGGACGAGGTCTACAAGCGGGGCGAATCGGTGCGCGTCCATTTCGAGACGAACCAGGACGCCTACGTCGTCATCTACCGCATCGACACCGACGGCCTGGTGACGATCCTCTGGCCGCGCAGCCGGCTGGACGACGGGTTCGTGTTCGGCACCCACACCTACAACCTGCCCGGTCCGGGCGCGCCGCGCATCCTCGCGGCCGATGACGAGGGCGTCGAGTACGTCGAGGCCGTCGTTTCGGCCTACCCGTTCGATCTGCGGGAACTCGAGGTCGATTTCCACCACGAGTCGGAGGGTCCGCGGAAGTTCGCGTACTACGTGGCCGGTGATCCCTTCCTGGCGATGAACGAGGTGAACTTCGCCGTCACGGGCCTGGAGAATCCCGAGGACTTCGTGGCCACGAACTACGTGAGCTGGTACGTCCACAAGCGCGTCGACCACCCGCGGTATCTCTGCAACCAGTGCCACGACGGCGGGAACAGCTACGAACCGTACCGCGACACCTGCGTGGTCACGATCCACCACGACTACCAGTGGGACAACGACTGGTACGTCCGTTACGGCTACTACCCGGCCTACTACTACCCCGTCTACTACTATGTCGATCCCTGGACCTGGAATCCCTGGATCAACTACTGGTACCGCCCCTGGTACTCGTGGCCCGTGCACTACGGCTGGGGCTGGGATCGCGACTGCTATGTCTGGAACTATTCCCCCCACGGCCGGGGCGACGTTTGGACGCGGTACAAGGACGGCGAGCGGCGTTACCGGCCGCTCGGCAAGGATCTGCGCCTGAAGCGGGGCGATGGCGAGGACAGCCAGCACCACCCCGTGGGCCTGGTGAAGAATCCGCGACCGGACCGTACGGTCAGCGATCGGATGGCTGCCCGTTCGTCGACGGAGCGCGCGTCGGACCGGGAGAAGGGCGGCGAGCGCTACCGCGACGTGCCGCTGACACAGCGGTCGCCCCAGTCCTTCGCGCCGACGGTTCGCGACGACCGCACGCCGGGCATCCGCGTCCCTGGTCGTTCCGGCGCGTCGGCGGGCAGCCGCGGCGAGGCCGTGACCAGGCCCGGCGCTTCGACGGGCGACGCCCCCGCGACCCAGGTGCGTCCCCAGGCGGGACAGAGCGGCCGCAAGGCGGGCGAAGTCAGGCCGAACCCGGCGGAGCGCGGCAAGGGCGATGGAGCCGGCGAGCGCACGATCCGGCCGGTGCCCCGCCGCGACCAGGGCGATGCCGACCGCGGCGCGGTCCGTCCGGTCGAGCCCCGCACCAAGGGGCCGCGTCTGTGGAGCGGCGGCCGCAGCGAGGATCACAAGGCGCCCGAGCGGCCGGCGTCGGCGGTCACGCCCCGCACCAACGAGGGCAGGAACGAGACGCCGCCGGCGGTCCGGGAACGTCCGGCGGGCAAGAGCGATACGGGCACCCGCGACACCAGTGGCGCTCAGACGCGCCCTGCGCGCGAGAGCCGTGACTCCAGTCCCGCGGTGCGGCCGAGCGGCGGCGACGGCGGCTCGCGCGGCGGTTCGTCGGGCCAGTCCGGGCAGTCGAACCAGTCCGGGCAGTCGGGACAGTCGGGCAAGTCCAGGAGCAAGGGGCGCTGAAGCCCCCAAACTGTCGGAGGTGATCTGATCCCCCCATCGTGTTGGCGGGCCGGCGAGGACCTGATCCTTGAAGAGGTTGGCGCCTGTAGGGGAACGGGAAGCCGAGCCGGTCAGCCAATGATCACCGACGTCGAACGGCGGGGCAGGGGTGACGACGATGCCAATCAGGGGTGGCGGCGTTCGATCCCCGGCCCCGCCGTGTTTCCGGCGGGGCCGTTCGTTGACGGTTGTGCTGCGCGCACCTATACTCCGCGTTTCCGCCGGCGAGGCCGGCTCCCGGTACGAACCCGCTCACGAAAGCCGACACCCATGAGACTGGCTGCCGAACGCGACATCCCCGCAGGTCCGCCGGGCCGCGTGACCTCGGCGCTGAGGCGCGGCTACCTGGGTTGGGCGGCCGCCGTCTGGGTGTGTGGCTTGACGGCCCTGCCGGCCCGAGCCGGTGTCTCGGACCTGCCCCGGATCGAAGATCGCACGGGCGTGGAGCGTTTGCTCGGTGCGAAGGCGGCACGGCTGGCGCGCGACGGCTCGCCATCGCTGCAGGCCGCGCGTCTGGCGGGCCGGGCGGCCCCGGACAGTTTGGTCGCCGCTGTCCTGATGTGCGATTTCGCCGACAGCCTGCTCTACGGGCGCGACCTGGAAGGCTTCCCGCCGCCCCGCCAGAGCGACTTCTATTATACGGCCCACGACTCCCTCTACTTCGACCATCAGTTCGCCGACGTGCGATCCTACTACCGCGATGTCAGCGGCGGCCGTTTCGAATTCCGATACCGGGTCCACCCCGAAGTAGCCAACCTGGCCGCGCCCATGGCCTGGTACGGGAACCATCCCGACGAGGGGGAGCAAAAGGTCCTGTTGGCGCGTGACGTCGTTGCAGCGCTGGACGCCGACCTCGATTTCTCGCGCTACGACACGGTGGTGATCGTCCACGCCGGCGCCGGTGAGGAAACCGACATCCTGGGCGATTCGCCCGAGCAGATCTACAGCGGCTACCTGGGGCCTGAGGACTTCGCGCTCGCCGCCGAGGACGGCCTCATTCCGGAGTCGGGGCTGCTCACCAACGACCCACTGCCCGGCGGCGGTTTCGTCCTGATCGACCACGTGCTCATCCTGCCGGAGAACGAGTTCCAGGACCCGATCGGCAACTTCGGCGGCTACTTCGGCGCGCTCGGCGTCTACTGCTTCGAAGTCGGGTTGCGCCTGGGCATGCTCTCGCTGAGCGACTTCACGCCGGCCGGCCGGCCGGACAGCCAGGGCGTCGGCGAGTTCTGCCTGATGGGCTACGGTCTTTTCACGGCCGCCGGCTACATCCCGGCGCATCCCTGCGCGTTCAACAAGATGCTCATGGGCTGGCTCGAACCGCTCCACGTCGATCCCGATGCGGGCGACGTCGTGCGGCTGTACCCCGCCGAGCATCCGGCCGCGGACTCTACGCTGGCCCGCGTGGATATCTCGCCGCAGGAGTACTGGCTGGTCGAGTACCGGCAGCAGGACCCCGACGGCAACCGCATCTTCTCCTTCCCCGGCGACCTGAACGGGAACCACATCCCGGACTTCTTCGATGCCGACTCCGACTCCCTCGACGGCACGCCAACCGGTTGGTACGACCCCGCGACGGACCGGCGCGAATGGCTCGACGGCGCCGAGTTCGACTTCTTCATGAGCGAGAACCAGGCCCGCGCGGATGGCGTCAAGGGCGCCGGCAGCGGGCTCTACGTCTGGCACGTCGACGAGTCCGTGATCCGCGCGGTCGCCGGCGCCGAGGGCAACCTCTACAACGCCGATCCGGCCCACAAGTCCGTGGACCTCGAAGAGGCCGACGGCATCCAGGATCTCGACTCCAGCACGCCGAGCGCCTGGTTCCTGGGCGGCGATCACGACAGCTTCCGCGGCGAGGGCGCGACGCGATTCGGGCCGGACACCCGGCCGGCGACGGTCACGGCGTTCGGCCAGGCCACCGGCATCTTGCTGGACGCCTTCACCAACGTCGTCCTGGATTCGGCTTACGTGGCGCCCGGAGACACCGCGGCGGTGATCGTCTACGCGCCCTGGATGGAATTCCGCTGCGCGCGCGAGGCCCTCGGCGACGCCGAGCCCCTGGCGGTGCGCGACCTGCCGGGCCGCGACCTGCGCGGCATGCACCTGATCGCTGCCGACCTCGACTGGCCGGCCGACGGCACCCTCGAAATCGTGACCGCCGCCGACGGCGGCCGCGTCCTGGCCTTCCGCAGCGACCTGTCGGACTTCCGCGAGATCGCCCTCGAGCCCGGCCTGTTCGCCGTCGGCCGCAACGCCGACGGCACGACGGCCGACTGGACGGGACCGCCGCTGGTGGCGGACGTCGACGGCGACGGCCGGCCGGAGATCGTGCTTTCGGCGCCCACCGGCCTGTTCATCTTCAACGGCGAGGACGGGAGCGAGGCCGTCGACGGCGACGCGGACCCCGTCAGCTTCGGACTCGCACTGGCGCTGACGGGATGCGACTGGCCCCCCGTTATCGGGACGAGCGAAGTCGCCGTCGTCGAGACCTGGGAGGACGGGGCCCGCAGCCGGTTGCGGGTCTGGCCGGGCGGCGCCGTCGTCGCTCTGCCGCAGGAGCAGTGCCGCGTGCTGGCGCCGCCGGTGCCGCACATCGACGGCGGGAGTCTCATCCTGCTGGTGCGCAACCTGGTCGATGAGCGGTGGGAGCAGTTGATCTGTTATCCCGGTGGCGGCTTCGAACCCGTGCGCGAACTGCCGGCGGAGCCGGCCGCGATGCGGCCCCAGATCTGGCAGATTCCCGCAGGCGATACCGGATCCATCGATTTCGGCGACCGCGAGTACGCGCTGGCGGTCGCGACGCGGGACGGCGGCGCCATGATCCTGCCGGATCTCCACGCGCCCGTGCTCTGGCCGGCGGGGGGGGCGGCGGTGGCGACGCCCTTCGGGCCGGACTTCTCCCACGGGACCCGCGACGGCGCGTTCGCGTGCACGGGCAGCACGGGCGCGCCCCGCGTCGGCTGGCCCCGGCAGTTGGCAGCCGGCGCTTTGGCTGCGGCTCCCGGGACCGAACCGCAGCCACTGGCCTTCGACGTCGGCGAGTCGCGGCGCTACCTGTTCACGCTCGCCGACGGCCGACTGTTCCTGCTCGGACAGGACGGGGCCCTGCTGCCCGGCTGGCCGCTGGCCGGGGCGGGCGCGGCCGCCGGCACGCCGCTGCTGACGGATCTCGACGGTGCGCCGGGTCTCGAACTGATCGCGGCCGGCAGCTTCGAGCGGATCGCGGGCGTCGCGGCGGACGGTGGTTTCGACGGCGAACCCGTCTCCCGTCTGGCGGTCTGGAGCCTGGACGGCACCGCGGACGCCGCACCGGTCTGGCCGATGTACGGCGGCAGCGCCGACGGCTGGATGTGGCTCCCGACGCCCGCCGCCGGTCCCACCGGCGCGGGCCTGCTGGCCGACGGCAGCCACATCTGCTACCCGTCGCCGCTGACCGGGACGGTGCTGCGCGTGCGCGCCGACGTCTTGCGGGATTGCGATGTCCGGGTCTTCCTGTACAATCTGGAGGGGGAGGCGGTGGCCGCCGCGGCTACGACCTCCGCGCGCGCGGGCGAACCCGTGGAGGTCCCGCTGGACCTGCCGCGGCTCGCTTCGGGCCTGTACCTCTGCCGGCTGGTCGCCGAGGGCGGCGGCCGTTCCGAAACGAGCGTCGTGCCGGTGGCCGTCTCGCGGTGAGCCGCCGCCGTCGCCGTCCGCGGGTCTGGGCGCGCCGGTCGCGCCGGAAAGGATCGACATGATGTCTGCTTCGCCGCGCCGCAGCGCGCTCGTCGCGCTCCTCGCCGTCCTGCTGCTCGCGGGGGCCGCCGCCGCCGGGACTCCGGGAACCTCGGGCTTCCTGTCCCTGCGCAACCCGGTGGGCGCGCGCGAGGCCGCCATGGGGGGCGCCGGCGTGGCTTCGGCCTACGGGGCGTCGGCGGTGTACTGGAATCCGGCGCTGCTCGCCTTCTCGTCGGAGGGCACGGACCTGCTGCTGCAGCACCAGCGGCTGTGGGGGCTGTTCGACAAGGAGACGGCCGCGGTCGCCCACCGCACGCCGATCGGCACGCTGGGCTTCATCTTCTCGGGGCTCTACGCCGACGAGATCGACCGCTACGAGGAGGACGGCGTCGGCGTGCCGCTGGGCACGTTCCGGCCCTACGAGGTGGCGCTCGGCGTCAACTACGCGCGCACGATCGGCGAGTCCTTCGCGGCCGGCGTGGGTGTCAAGCTGCTGCACACCGAGATCGACGTCTACGGCGACACGGGCCTGGCCTACGACCTGTTCATCGCGCACCGCGCCGAGATCCCGGGTCTGTGGTTCGGCGCTTCGCTGACCAACCTCGGCCCCGAGCTCAACCTCAACGACGCGCCCTTCGCCCTGCCGCAGGCCGGCCGGATCGGCCTCGCCTACGATCCCCAGCAGGATTTCTTCTCGGGCAGGCTGACGCTGGCCGCGGACGTCCTGTTCCCGAACGACGGCAATGAGAAGGCGCACGTCGGCGGCGAGTACCGGCTCGTGCCGGCCCTGGCCCTGCGGCTCGGCACGCGCATCAACTACGAGTCCCAGGGCTACACCTGGGGCGCCGGCTTCACGCGCGGCCCGCTGACCCTGGGCTACGCCTTCGAGCAGGCCACCAACGACCTGGGCGACTGGCACCGGTTCGCGCTGGAGCTGGCGCTGGGCCGCGCCGGTTACTGAGGGTCGGCGGGGGAAGGGCGGGGTTCGGCGGCGAAGTCGCGCAGTTCGAACCGTCCTCCCTGGACGATCGCGTAGCTCGCCTCGCCCGCGAACCAGCTGCCCAAGGCCGCCATCTCGCGCCCGCCCTCCGCGATGCGGAAGGCGTGGTGCACGTGCCCGATCAAGAGCAGATCCCATTCGCCGCGCGCGCGGGCCAGGTGCCGGCGCGCGCGCTGTTCGATCAGGTGGCGCTCGTCGCGCGAGGCCTGGCGGCTGGCGTGGCTCAGCCAGTGCGAGAAGGCGTAGAGCAGCTCGGGGTGGAGCGACTTCGCGAACAGGACTCCCGCGCGCTGCCGCACGAGGCGGCGGAAGGACGAGTAGATCCAGTCGCGTACGAGCAGCCCGTCGCCGTGGACGAACCGGATGCGCAGTCCGTCCGCGTCCATCGTGAAGGGGTCGCCCTGCGGCGAGGTGCCGTAGCGCTCGTGCAGGTAGCTGGCGGCCCAGATGTCGTGGTTGCCGCCCACGAAATGCAGCCGGACGCCCGCGTCGCGCACGCCGTCGAGGGCGGACAGCAGCTCGTCGTAGCCCCGCAGCCGGAAATGCGGGTAGTCGAACCAGAAGTCGAAGACGTCCCCGAGCAGGACCAGCTCGTCGGCGTCCCGGGCCGCCTCGAGGAAGGACAGGAAGAGATCGCGGCGGCGGACTTCGGCGGGATCGGGTCGCAGCTTGAAGTGCGTGTCGCCGGCGACCAGGATCGTGTGCTCGTCGTTCTTGAACATGGTCGGATGTTAGTATATGAATGGCGCGTTCGCGGCAAGGTGTTTTCGGCCACGGCAAGATGTCTTCGGCCGCGGCAAGATGTCTTCGGTCGCGGGACAGGGCGACGGACCGCAGCAGGGGAGGCAACGATGGGCGTCTGGGACGATCTGCGCAGGAACATGGGCGCGTGGTACGACACCGCAGCCGAGAAGACCGGGGAGATGGCGCGGGTCGGATCGCGCCGTTACGACATCTTCGGGATCGGCCGCGACATCGAACGGCACTACAGCGAGATCGGCAAGCTCGTCCACGAGGGGCTCCTGCAGGGGCGGACCGAATTCGGCGCCGATCCCGCCGTGCTGGACCTCGTCGAACGGATCCAGAAGCTCGAGGCCGACCTCGAGGTGAAGCGGCGCGAGATCGAGGAGATCCGCGACGGCGAGCGCCGCCGGCGCGGACTCGCGGATCCCGGGCTGACGCGCAGCCGCGGGGTGCCCCGCGACGACGACGAGGAAGACGATCCCCGCCCGTACTGAACGGTTGCGATAACACTTGACCGCCCCTATCCATGTAAGGTAGTATCGGTTCATCCCTGCAACAGGCTGGTCGCCCCGCGGCCGGCCGACCCTGGTCCCACCCAGCCGCTCCCCCCACGAAGCGACCGGCTCTGCCGCGTTCTGCGGTCCGCATCAGCGGCCCGCGGTGTGATCGCAGCCCGGGAGCTCCCGTGAACGCACGCCGACACGATTCCATCCTGATCGCCGCCCTCGTCGGAGCGCTCCTGCTGTGCCTGCCGGTCGCGCCGGGCGGCCGGGCTTCGGCCCAGGATCGCCCGCTGTCGCGGCTGGACGCCGGGCCGCCTCCGGATTCGCCGTTCACGGCGGTGGCGGACCGCGTGCGGCCGTCGGTCGTGAACATCCGCGTCGAGCGCGATCCCCGCGGGGGGCTGAATCTCGATCCGATGCAGGAGATGTACCGGGAGTTCTTCCCGGGCGGCCCCGGCGAGGGCACGCCCTTCGCGCCGCCGGGCAGCGGCACCGGCTTCGTCGTCAGCCAGGCCGGCCACATCCTGACCAACAACCACGTGATCGCCGGCGCCGACCTGGTGACCGTGCGCCTGAGCGGGGAGCAGCAGGCGGTCGTCGCGGAGGTCGTCGGGTCGGACCCCGCGAGCGATCTCGCGGTGCTGAAGATCGACCGCTCCGGGCTGGACCCGCTGGTCTTCGGGGATTCCGACCGCGTGCGCGTGGGGGACTGGGCGATCGCGGTGGGCAACCCCTTCGGCAACCTCGAGGGCAGCCTCACCGTGGGCGTCGTCAGCGCCAAGGGGCGGCGGGACCTGGCCATCCACGGCGGCGCGCCCCGCTACCAGGACTTCCTGCAGACGGATGCCGCCATCAACTTCGGCAACAGCGGCGGTCCGCTGCTGGACCTCGCCGGGCGCGTGATCGGCGTCAACACGGCGATCAACAGCGCCGGCCAGGGGATCGGCTTCGCCATCCCGAGCAACTACGCGCGTCGTGTCTTCGAGCAGATCGCCGCGCACGGCCGCGTCGTGCGCGGCTACCTCGGCGCGGTCACGGTCGACTTCGTCAGCGAAGGGCAGCTCCGCGGCGCGCTGGTCGAGACGGTCCTGCCCGGCACGCCCGCGGCCGGCGCCGGGCTGCAGCCCGGGGACGTCATGGTGGAATTCGGCGGCCGGCCCGTGACCGCGGATCGGGACCTGCAGTTCCTGGTGGGCGACGCCGACGTCGGGCGCGCCGTCGCCTGCCGGGTCCGGCGCGACGGGCGCGAGGTCGCCCTGACCGTGACCCCGTCCGAAGAGAGCGCCGGCCCCGTCGACGCCGGGTCCGGCGCCGGCGCCTGGCTCGGCATCACGGCCGAACCCGCCGACGGGGACGACCCGCGGGTCGTGCGTCTGCGGGACGCCTTGGGGGTCGCCGCCGGCAAGGGCATGATGATCGTCGGGATCGAGCCGGGGAGCGCCGCCGCCGAGGCGGGCCTGCACCCCGGCGACGTGGTTCGCGAGGTCGACGGGCAGCCCGCCGACGGCGCGGCGGCATGGCGCAGCCTGCAGCAGCAGGCCGCCGGCGGCGAGGGGCCCGTCATGCTGCTGATCGTGTCGGGCGGCGTGGAGAGCTACCGCCTGCTCGAGCGGGAGCCGGGGTCGCGGGAGGGCTAGCGGATGTCCGGGGCGGATGCCCCGGACCGACCGGGTCCGTGCAATGAAAGGGAAGAGGAGGACGTCATGGCGAACAGACCATCGATCGTGCCCCCCATGCACGAGAAGAGCCTGGAAGTCTACTTCCGGGAGATCAACCGCTACGCCCTGCTGACGCGCGAGCAGGAGGCCGACCTCGCCCGGCGCAGCCGCGCCGGCGATCGCGACGCCCTGCAATGTCTGGTCAACGCGAACCTGCGCTTCGTGGTGACGGTGGCCAAGCGCTACGTCCACCAGGGGCTGACGCTCGCGGACCTCGTCAACGAGGGCAATCTCGGGCTGCTCAAGGCGGCCGACCGCTTCGACGAGACCCGCGGCTTCAAGTTCATCTCGTACGCCGTGTGGTGGATCCGCCAGTCGATCCTGCAGGCGCTGCTGGACCACTCGCGCCTGGTGCGTCTGCCCCAGAACCAGACGGCCCAGCTGCTGAAGGTCAACCGGGCCCGCACGCAACTGCAGAGCGAGGGCCAGGAAAACCCCTCGGCCGAGCAGATCGGCGCGATCCTCGGTCTGGCCACCGGCGACGTGCGCCGCAGCCTGGAACTCGGCGGCGGCGAGGTCGCCCTCGACGACGTCGACACGGGGGACCGCCCCCTGAGCGAGACGCTCACCGACGACGACCAGCCCCGGGCCGACGCCCGGCTGCTGGAGCGCGTCATGCGGGAGGACGTCCGGCGCAGCCTGGCCGCGCTCAGCGACCGCGAGGCGACGGTCATCGTGCTCTACTACGGGCTGGACGACGACGAGGCGCTCACGCTCGAGGCGATCGGCCACCGCCTGGGCCTCACCCGCGAGCGCATCCGCCAGATCAAGGAGAAGGCCCTGCGCAAGATGCGCCAGGCGGCGGGACGCGAGCTGCTGCGCGATTACGCCTGACGGCCATCGCGCCGTCGCGGCCCGGTCCGGCCGGGTTCTCCTGTTGGCGCGCCCGGCGGCCTGTGCTATGGTCCGCTCGCCCGTGATCCGTTATCCCGGGAAGAGGAGCGCGCACCAGGCATGAGGCCCAGATCCGACGTCATCGCCCGGCGGCGAACCCCCGCCGCGGCGCGGCTCATCGTGTTCCTGCTCCTGGGGATCGTCCCGGCCGCGCGCGCGGGCGTCGTGGTCGATCAGGTCAGGTTCTGGACCGCACCCGACCACACCCGCGTCGTCCTGGACCTGTCGGGACCCGCCGCCTACGACCTGCGCCGCGTCACCGGCCCCGACCGGATCTCGGTCAACATCGCCGCGGCCAGCTTCCGCGAATCGACCACGCTCGAGGTCGGCGACGGCACCCTGCTGCGCGTGCGCAAGAACGCCCTGTCGGGCCGCGCCCAGGTGGTGCTCGACCTGGCCGGGGACCTCCGGTTCCGCCACTTCGCGTTGAAGGCCGCCGACGGTCGGCCCGACCGCATCGTCATCGACGTCTACCGCGCGCCCGGGGCGGCGCCCGCCGTGGTGACGCCCCCGGCGGTCCCCGTCGGGAAGCCGGCGGAGACGGCGGCCGGCGACACGGTCACAGCGGCGCCCGACACCCTGGCGGCGGGCGCCGTGCCGGCCGACACCGCGCGGGCCGGCGCGGAACGGCGCCCGCCGCGGGCGCAGCCCGCGCCGCGGCCGGTGACCGTCGTGATCGACGCCGGGCACGGTGGCATGGATCCCGGCGCGATCCGCAAGGGCCTGCGCGAGAAGGACGTGGTGCTGGCGATCGCGCTGGAGCTGGCCCGGCTCGTCGACGCGCGCGAGGGCTACCGGGCGGTGCTGACGCGCAAGGGCGATTACTTCGTCAGCCTCGCCGACCGCGTGCGCATCGCCAAGGAGGCCGGCGGGGACCTGTTCGTGTCGGTCCACGCGAACACGCACCGCAACGGCGCCATCAACGGCATGGAGGTCTACCTCCTCTCGCAGCAGAAGGCGTCCGACCGCGAGGCGCGCGAGCTCGCGAACAAGGAGAACGCCGCGGACCTGGTGGGCCTGGCGCCTCAGGAGCGCGACGACGACGCGGTGCTCACCATCCTGATGGACCTGCGTCTCAGCCAGGTGCTGACCCAGTCGAACCGGCTCGCCGAGCACATGCTGCAGGAGGCGCGCCGCTCGCGCGTGGTCGCGGCCAAAAAGGTCAAGCAGGCGGGCTTCCAGGTGCTGCGCACGCTCGCGATGCCCTCGGTCCTGGTCGAGGTGGCCTACCTCTCCAACCGGGCCGACCGCGCGCTGCTCGAGTCGGCCGAGGGACGCCGCAAGCTGGCCCGGATCCTGTGCGACGGCGTCCTCGCCTGGCGCGGCGAGCGGCCCCTGGCTGAAGTCGCGAAGACCGCCGAGTGGCAGACCCGCTACGTGGTGCGGCGGGGGGACTCGCTCTCGGCGCTGGCGCAGCGGCACCGCACGACGGTCAAGGCGATCAAGGAGCGCAACAAGCTCAAGACCGACCGGGTGATGATCGGCCAGAAGCTGTTGCTGCCCTGACCCGGCTCCCGCAATCCCCGAAAGGCGACGCGCGTCATGAACCGGCACCTGCTGAAGATCTGCTGCCTGGCCGTCTCGATCCTGCTGTGGGTCCAGGTCGCCGCCGACCGCCAGGTCACCCGCGAGGTGGAGGTGCCGCTGCGCGTGACCGGGCTGGCCCGCGGCTGCACCCTCGCCGGCAACCTCGTGCCGGACACGGTGCGGATCCGCGCCGGCGGCTCGAAGCTGAACTTCTTCCTGAACCGGTACTTCGGACGCGACCTCGGCGAAGCGTTCGTGGATCTCAGCGGGGCGGAGCCCGGCAGCGTGGTCCAGCGGGACGTGTCGGTCGACGGCCGGCGGGGCGAGCTCGTGGACATCCTGGTGACGGCCCCCAAGCGTCTCGAACTCTACGTGGACCGCGTCGATTCGGTCACGGTGCCCGTCGAGGTCCCGGTCGCCGACAGCCCGCCCGCGGACCGGGTGCTGACCGCGGCGCCGGTCGCCTCGCCGGCCGCCGTCCAGCTGGTCGGCCCGTCCCGGTTCCTGCCGGGCGCGGGACGGCCGCGCACGGACCCGGTCGCGATCGGCCGCGGGACGGGGCGGCTCGAGATCATGCGGACCGTGCACGCGCCCCGGCCGCAGCTCTGGACCGTGCCGCGGGAAGTGCGTGTCACGGCGGTCGTGGCCGAGGCGGGCCACCGGGTCTTCGAACGCATCCCGCTGGTGCCCCGGCTTGACAGCGGGAGCCTCCGCGTCGAGGTTTTCCCCCCCGTGGCGGACGTCGAGATCCGCGGCCCGGCCGCGGACCTGGCCGCCATGGCGGACGAAGCCGTCGCGCTGACGGTCGCCGCCGGGAATTTCGGCCCGGGAGCGCACACCGTGCGGCCCGACGTGCGACTGCCCGCGGCCTGCAGCCTCGTGGCGCTGTCGCCGCCGGAGGTCATGATCGTGGTCGTCGGCGACGCCCGGCGGCCCTGACCGGCGGGACCCCGGACCGAGGAGCGAAGGAAGCATGGACATCAGGTACAGGCGGCCCCGGGGCACGCGCGACGTCCTGCTCGAGGAGATGGAGCGCTGGCGCTGGTGCGAGGAGCGCTGGCGCGAGGTGCTGGAACGCTACGGCTACGGCGAGATCCGCACGCCGCTCATCGAACCGACGGATCTGTTCACCCGCGCGGTGGGCTCGGGGACCGACATCGTCGACAAGGAGATGTACTCCTTCGAGACCAAGGGCGGGGAGCAGATCACCCTGCGGCCCGAGGCGACCGCGTCGGTGGTCCGGGCCTACCTCGAGAACGGCCTGACCCGGCAGCCGGGCACCCTGAAGTTCTACTACCTCGGCCCCATGTTCCGCTACGACCGGCCGCAGGCGGGGCGGTACCGCCAGTTCCACCAGGTGGGTGTCGAGGCCATCGGCTCGCCCTCGCCGGTCCTGGACGCCGAGGTGATCCGCGCCGCCGTGGCGCTGTTCGAGGCGGTCGACGCCGGGGGCCTGACCGTGCAGGTCAACACGATCGGCTGTCCCGAGTGCCGGCCCGCCTACGTGGCGGAACTGCAGGCCTGGGCGCGCGCGCGCGCGGAGGGCTTCTGCGAGACCTGCCGGTCGCGCCTGGAGATCAACCCGCTGCGGCTCTTCGACTGCAAGGTCGAATCCTGCCGCGAACTGCTGGCCGGCGTGAGACCGATCAGCGACGCGGTGTGCGGCGCCTGCCGCGACCACCACGCCGCGCTGCGCGCGTCGCTGGCCGCGATGGACGTGGCCGTCACGGAGGACCCGTCGCTGGTGCGGGGGCTCGACTACTACACGCGCACGACCTTCGAGATCTCCGCGCGCCAGGACCTGCGCCAGAGCGCGCTGTGCGGCGGCGGGCGGTACGACGGGCTGGTCGAGCAGTGCGGCGGGCCGCCGACGCCGGCCGTGGGCTTCTCGCTGGGCGTCGAACGCACGCTGCGGCACCTGTACCCCGAGGAGTTCGACCCGCAGCTGAGCCGCCAGTCGCCGGTGGACGTCTACATGGCCTGTCTCGGCCAGCCGGCGATGATCCACGCCCTGGCCCACGCCGAGCTGCTGCGCGGCGTGTGCCGCGTCGAGGTGGACACGACGGGACGCGGGGTCAAGGCCCAGATGAAGAGCGCCCACGCGCGCGGGGCGCGGCTCGTGCTGATCGCCGGCGACGACGAACTCGCCGCCGGCAATTTCCAGATGAAGGACCTGAACGACGGGCACCAGCGCGAGGTGGCGGGCGACGGCCTGCTCGCGGCGGTGCGGGAGGTGCTGGGCTCG
Organism: Candidatus Latescibacterota bacterium; assembly: GCA_030658975.1. Lineage (GTDB taxonomy): Bacteria > Krumholzibacteriota > Krumholzibacteriia > LZORAL124-64-63 > LZORAL124-64-63 > PNOJ01. The sequence continues at coordinate 10,116 of JAUSBL010000115.1, read as the reverse complement.
TGAGCGATGCGAAACTGATCCGGACGCACCGGTGCTGCGACATCGACACCTCCCGCGTGGGGGAGACCGTCCGGCTGGCCGGCTGGGCCGCGAAGATCCGCGACATGGGCGGCGTCACCTTCATCGACCTGCGGGACCGCTACGGCACCGTCCAGGTGGTGTTCGAGGACGGCGACCTGCCCGCGCGCAGCGGCCTGGTGAAGCTGGAGTCGGTGATCTCGGTGTCCGGGCGCGTCCGCCCCCGGCCCGAGGGCATGGTCAACGCGACGATGGTCACCGGCGCGGTCGAGGTGGCGGCGGCGGAGATCGAGGTGCTCAACCCCTGCAAGCCGCTGCCCTTCCAGCTCGACCAGGCGGCGCAGGCCGCGGACGAGCTGCGCCTGAAGTACCGCTACGTCGACCTGCGCCGGCCCGAGATGATGAACAACCTCATGGTGCGCCACCGGGCCGCCCAGGCGGTCCGGCGCTACCTCGGGGAGCGCGACTTCCTGGAGGTCGAGACGCCGCTGCTGATCAAGACGACGCCCGAGGGGGCGCGCGACTACGTCGTGCCCAGCCGCATCCACCCGGGTCGCTTCTACGCGCTGCCGCAGTCGCCCCAGCTGTACAAGCAGATCCTGATGGTCTCGGGCGTGGACCGCTACTACCAGTTGCCGCGCTGCCTGCGGGACGAGGACCTGCGCAAGGACCGCCAGCCCGAGCACACCCAGATCGACCTCGAGATGAGCTTCGTGACCGAGCCGGAGATCTTCGCGCTGGTGGAGGGGATGGTGGCCACGCTGTTCAGCGAGGCCGCCGGCATCGAGCTGCCCACGCCGTTCCCGCGGCTCTCCTACGCCGAGGCCATGGACCTCTACGGCTCCGACAAGCCCGACCTGCGCTTCGGCTGTCCGATCCGCGACGTGAGCGACCTGGCGGCCGACAGCGGCTTCGGCGTCTTCGCGACGGCCCTGGCCGAAGGGGGCGTCGTGCGCTGCCTCGCCGCCGAGGGCTGCGCCGGCTACAGCCGCAAGCAGATCACCGACCTCGAGGAGGTCGCGCGCAAGCGCGGCGCCCGCGGCATGGCCTTCGCGAAGGCGACCGCCGACGGCTTCGACGGCGGGATCGCGAAGTTCCTGCCGGCGCCGTTCCAGTCGGCGCTGCGCGAGCGGCTCGGGCTGCGCGAGGGCGACCTGGTCCTGTTCGGCGCCGGTCCGGCCGTGACCGTCGGCGCGGCGCTGGGAGCGGTGCGGCTGGAACTGGCCGCGCAGCGGAACTGGATCCCCGAGGGCGCCTGGGCCTTCGCCTGGGTGCGCAGCTTCCCGCTGTTCGAGCGGGATGAGAAGACCGGCGCCTGGTCGGCCTGCCACCACATGTTCACGATGCCCGACGCCGCGAGCGAGCCCCTGCTCGAGAGCGACCCGGGCGCGTGCCACGGCCAGCTCTACGACCTGGTCTGCAACGGGGTCGAGCTGGGCTCGGGCAGCATCCGCATCCACCGCCGCGCGCTCCAGGAGGCGGTGTTCCGCGTGGTGGGCATGAGCGAGCAGGAGTCGCGCGACAAGTTCGGCTTCTTCCTGGACGCCCTGGAGTACGGCGCGCCGCCCCACGGCGGCATCGCCCTGGGCCTGGACCGCATCGCGATGCTGCTGACCGGGAGCTCGTCGCTGCGCGACGTGATCGCGTTCCCGAAGACCTACCTGGCCTCCTCGCCCCTGGACGACTCGCCGGGCGGCATCAGCGCCGCCCAGTTGGCGGAGCTGCACATCCGGGTCGTGGACGAGACGGAGCGCGGATGAGCGGCGCCATCGACAGGCTGAGCACGGCGTCGCCCGGCGAAGCGGCGATCGACCTCGCGGGCGTCGACCAGTTCGCCCTGCTGGGCTGGCACGACGCCAACCTGCGCGTCCTGCAGGAGCACTACGGCGGCAGCATCTCGGTGCGCGGGGACGCCCTGGTCCTGCGCGGCGAGCCCGCCGAGACCGAGGCGATGGCGCGCGTGGTCTGCCGGCTGGTCGAGCTGCTGGAGCGGGAGAAGGCCCTGGACACCGTGAGCGTCCACTACGTGCTCGAGCAGCAGCTGCGGCCGCAGCAGGGCGAGCCCGAAGCGGTGGGCGAGACGCTGCTGGTGGCCGGGAACCGCCGCGCCATCCGCGTCAAGACCGCGGGCCAGCAGGGTTACATCGAGGCCATCCGCGCCCACGATGTGGTCTTCGCCATCGGGCCGGCAGGCACCGGCAAGACCTACCTGGCCGTGGTCATGGCGATGGACTACCTCAAGCGCGGGCTGGTCGAGCGCATCATCCTGGTGCGGCCGGCGGTCGAGGCCGGCGAGCAGCTGGGGTTCCTGCCCGGCGACCTGCAGGAGAAGATCGATCCCTACCTGCGGCCGCTCCACGACGCGCTGGGGGACACGGTGGGCCCCGGCCGCATCCAGCGCTACATGAGCAGCGGGGTGATCGAGGCCGCGCCGCTGGCCTACATGCGCGGCCGCACCCTGAACCAGGCCTTCGTCATCCTGGACGAGGCCCAGAACACCACGCTCGGCCAGATGAAGATGTTCCTGACCAGGCTGGGCCACCAGTCGAAGGCCGTCATCACGGGCGACATCACGCAGATCGACCTGGCCCAGGGCAAGGACTCCGGCCTGGTGCGCGTCCGCGACATCCTGGCCGGCACCGAAGGCATCGCCTTCGTCGAGCTGACGCAGCGGGACGTCGTGCGCCACCCGCTGGTGCGGCGCATCGTGGAGGCGTTCCGCGAGGCGGAGGAACGCGGCGAGGCCCGGAAGTGAAGACTCCAGGAGGGGCGGCGTGAACCGGTGGCCGGGCATCGGCTGGATGAGGGGGCCCCGCGAAGGGGGCCGCTCGTCGCGACTCGCGGTGGGCAGCCGCCGGCTGCTGGAGCGGGCGCCCGTCTCCGGCTGGCGCCGCTGGGCCTGGTCCGCGGCGACCGCCGCGGCCCTGGTGCTGCTGCAGGCGCAGCTGATGCCGGTGGTGCCGCGCGTCGACGTCGATTTCCCGGACACCGGCGAGATCGCCGACCGCGACATCCTGGCGCCGGTGCCCTTCTCCGCGCCGATCCTCGCCCAGGACATCGAGATGCGCCAGATGCAGGCCATGATGGCCGAGCCGCCCGTGCTGCGCCGGCTCGGCAACCCGCGCCGCGACGCGCTCGACCGGCTCGCGTCCTGGCGCGACGCGATCGTGCGGCGGGCCGGGCAGACGGAGATCTCCCTGGATCAGCGCGCGGACCTGGTGGGGCTGCTCTTCCCCGAACTCTCGGCGCAGGACGCGGCGCGGGCCCTGGCCCTGCCCGACCCGGCCGATTTCTTCGCCGCGGCGGAGAACGCGCTGCGCAGCGTCCTGGACGACGGTGTCGTGGACGTCCTGCCGCCGGGGACCTACCAGCAGGTCCGCATCGTCGCCGCCGCGGGCGAAACGGTCGTCGACGCCGCGACGCTGACCGCGCAGGACGACGTGGCGGCCAGGTTGCAGCAGGCCCTGTCGGCGGCGGGACTCGCCCCCGAGCCGGCCGCCTGGGGGGGGCTGCTGCTGCGCCCGCTGGTGCTGCCCAACCTCGTCTACAGCGACGAGGACACGCGGGCGCGCCGGCTCGCCGCCCGCCAGGCCGTGCCGGTCGAGCGCTCGTTCCTCGCGGGCGAACGCGTGGTCGAGAAGGGCGTGCGGCTGACCGCGCAGGACGCGCTCGACCTCGACGCGCTCCACGCCCACCTCGTCGCCCAGGGCGCGCCGGGCGGCGGCTCGCGGATCTGGCGTCAGGCCGCGAGGTCGACGCTGGTCCTGGGGATGTTGCTGCTGTTCGGCTGGATCGCCTCGCTCCACTTCCCGTCGCTGCTGCGCGAGCCGCGGCGGCTCGTCGTCGCGGCTCTGCTGCTGGGGGTGGTGCTGGTCGCCGGCGCGGCGTGCCTCGCGCGCCCCGGGCTGGGGCCGTACGCCGTGCCGTTCACCCTGCTCGGCATGCTGGCCACGGTGCTGTTCCGCGACCGCGTCGGTTATGCGATGACGCTGCTGGCGGCCGGCCTGCTCTCCTTCCACGCGGCCGCCGGGGACGCCGCGGTGGTGGCGTGGCTGGTCATGGGACTGCTGGCGGTGACCTTCATGCGGCGCATCCGCCAGCGCAGCCAGTTCTACCAGGCGATCGCGATCCTGGCCGCGGCGGGCGTGGCGCTGGTGGGTCTGGAGCGCGCCGCCGGCGGGGAGCGGGCCGTGGCCCTGCTGCACGAGGCGCTGGTGGCCGCCCTTTCGCCCGTGGTGTCGGTGGCGCTCGGGCTGTTCCTGCTGCCGATCGTCGAACCGCGGGTCGGCGTGTGCAGCGACCTGACGCTGATCGACCTCTCGGATCTCAACCATCCCCTGCTGAAGCGGATGGCGCTGGAGTCCCAGGGCACGTTCCACCACAGCCAGGTCGTCGGCCAGCTGGCCGAGAACGCGGCCCGGGCGGTGGGGGCGAACTCCCTGCTCACGCGCGTCGGCGCGCTGTTCCACGACATCGGCAAGCTGCACAAGCCGGAATACTACGTCGAGAACCAGGGGGGCGGCCCGAACAAGCACGACGAGCTGAGCCCGAGCCTGAGCGCCCTGGTGGTCGCCGCCCACGTGAAGGACGGCATCGCCCTGGCCCGGCAGTGGCGGCTGCCGGAGGCCGTGATCGCCTTCATCCCCGAGCACCACGGCACGCACGTGATGAAGTTCTTCTATCACAAGGCCCTGCAGAACGAGGGCAACGAGACGGTGAAGGTCGACGATTTCCGCTATCCCGGCCCGAAGCCCCAGAGCCGCGAGACGGCGATCCTGATGCTCGCCGACGCCGTCGAGGCCGCCACGCGCTCGCTCGCGAAACCCACGCCGGGCCGCATCCGCGAGGTGGTCAAGCAGGTCGCCGACGAGCGCATGCTCTGCGGCGAGCTCGACCACTGCGGCCTGACGCTCAAGGACATCACCGCCGTGCGCGAGGCCTTCGTGCCGCTGCTGGCGGGGATCCACCACGCCCGCATCCCGTACCCGGGGCAGCGGGAGCACGCCGGGGCGTTCCCGGGCAGGGACTGGACATGAGGCTGCTGACGGTGGTGAGATCCGCCGGCGCCGCGCCGCCCGACGCCGGGGCGCGGCGCGAACTGGCGGCCCTGGCCGAGCCGGTCGGCCCGGACGGCTGGACCGCCGAGCAGGTCTGGGTCGACGACGCGGAGATGGCCCGTCTGAACGGGCTCTACCGCGGCAAGCCGGAACCCACCGACGTGCTGTCGTTCGGGAACCTGGTCGACGGCGGCGCAGGCCGGCCCGCCGTGCGCGCCGGCGAGAACCACGCCGCGTGCGACCTGTGGTGGGACGGCGCCGAAGGCGAAGCGCAGGCGGAGCTCGGCGACGCGGGAGCGATCGTGATCGCCCCGGATTTCGTGCGCCGGCGCTGCGAGCAGCACGGCTGGGACGTCGCGGCGGAGTTCGCGCTGCTGACGGTGCACGGCGCCCTGCACCTGCTGGGCTGGGATCACGAGTCGCCCCGCGAGGCGGCGGCCATGCGCGCCCGGGAGACGGAACTGCTCGCCCGGCGCGGCTGGCCGCATCCGCTGGCGGGCAAGGAGGAGGACGATGGGCTCCGGTGAAAGCGGGCTGACGTCGCTGCTGATCTTCGCGGCCGCCTACCTGTTCGCCATGCTGATGGTGGGCCTGCTCGCCGCCTATTCGCGCGTGGTCGGCCTCTACCGCAACGGGCTGCTGGATCCGGAGTCGATGGGGCGGGAACTGCGGCGCAGCCTGGAGGTGCCCCAGCGCCTGGCCGCCACCGCGGGCACGCTGCACCTCGCGGCGACGGCCGTCGGCTGCCTGGCGGCCGGCCGCTGGGCGGCCGCGGCGTGGCCAGGACTGACCGGCGCCCGCTTCTACGTGGTGGTCGCGCTGGCCGTGGCCGTCTTCTGGTCGCTGGGCGCCGCCCTGGCCAGGTGGTCGGCCCGGGGCGCCGGCGTGGCGGCCGCGCGGCTGCAGGTGCGCGCCATGGCCCCGGCGGTCTGGCTGCTGCGCCCGTGGACCTCGCTGCTGATGGGTCTGGGGACCCGCCCCGAAGACACGCTGCCCGGCGCGGACGCCGGCTCCCTGCTGAGCGCCGGCGAGATCCGCAGCCTGATCGACGACCGGCAGGAGGGAGTCAGCCTCGAAAACGACGAGCGCGAGATGATCCAGAGCATCTTCGACTTCCGGGAGACGGCGGTGCGCGAGATCATGATCCCGCGCATCGACATGGTCGCGCTGGACGCGGGCTGCCCGGTGCGCGAGGCCGTGCGCACGATCGAGGAGTGCCGCCATTCGCGCATCCCCCTGTACGAGGGCAGCATCGACCGCGTCGCCGGGCTGCTCTACGCCAAGGACCTGCTGTCGCTGGTCGACGGCGACGGCATGCGCGACGGCAACCGCCGGGTCGGCGACCTGGCGCGTCCCGCCTATTTCATCCCCGAGAGCAAGCGGCTCGACGAGGTCCTGGCGGAGTTCCGCTCCCAGCGCATCCACATGGCGGTGGTCATCGACGAGTACGGCGGCACCGCCGGGCTCGTCACGCTCGAGGACGTCCTCGAAGAGATCGTCGGCGAGATCGAGGACGAGTTCGACGAGCAGGAGTCGCTCTTCACCTGGCTCGACGACCGCTCGCTGCGCGTCGACCCCAAGATCAACCTGGAGGACCTGCAGGACGTGCTCGGGATCGAGCTGCCCCTGGGCGAGGGCAGCGAGACGCTGGCGGGCCTGATCTACGAGGCCGCGGGCCGGGTGCCCGAGCAGGGCGACCACGTGGCCATCGCCGGCCTCGACATCGAGGTCGAGCGCGTCGAGGACCGCCGCATCATGCAGGTCCGCCTCGCGGCGCCGGCGCCGCTGCCGGGCCGCCAGCCGCAAGAGGCGCCGGAATGAACTCGCGCCTGAAACAGTACTTCCTGACCGGGCTGCTGACGATCGCGCCCGCGGCGATCACCGGCGCGATCCTGTGGCGGGTCTACCTGCTGGTCGACCGCGCGCTGCGGCCCGGGCTCGAGCGGTTCCCCTACCTGCGCGACCACCTGCCGCCTTTCCTGATCACGCTGATGGGCGTGGTCGGCAGCCTGATCGTCGTGGTGCTGATCGGACTGGTCACGCGCACCCTCATCGGCGTGGCCATGTTCGGCGCCATCGACCGCCTGGTCGCCCGCATCCCGGTCATCAAGAGCGTGTTCGGGGCAGTCAAGCAGGTCTCCGAGGTGCTGCTCGCCGACAACCGTCAGGCCTTCCAGAAGGTGGTCGCCTTCGAGTATCCCCGCCGCGGCCTGTACTCGCTCGGGTTCATCACGCAGGACGATCCCACGCGGTCGCTGCAGCACGTCTTCCTGCCGACCACCCCCAACCCGACGTCGGGGTTCCTGCTGCTGATCCCCCGCGAGCAGACGATCCAGCTGCCGCTGACGGTCGAGGAGGGGATCCGCCTGATCATCTCGGGCGGCGCCGTGCTCGAGTCGGGGCGCGGCCGCGCGATCGACGAGATCCTGGCGGTCGTCGCCGACGCGGGACCCCGCAGGGAAGGAGGGACCGCCCCATGAGCGACCCGACGCCCGGACCCGGAGCCGAGCCGGCCGAGGGCGAGGAGACCCTGCTCGACGCCAGCAAGCTCGAGGAGCAGTGGCACCAGTACGCCGAGCTGTTCGAGCGGCTGCTGCGCGACGACGAGCGGGAGGAACTGCGGCGCACGGCCGCCGCCCTTTCGCCCGGCGACCTGTCCGAGAGCCTGCGCTACCTCGGCGTGGACGACACCGCGCGCGTGCTGCAGCTGCTGCCGCCCGACCTCGTCGCCGACGTGCTGGCCGAGATCGACCAGTACAGCGTCTCGGCCCTGCTGCAGCTGCTGGACATCGAGGCCATCGCCGACCTCATCGAGGAGATGCCCTCGGACGAGGCGGCGGACTTCGTGGGCGAGCTGGAGGACGACCAGGCCCGCGAGATCCTCGCGGCGATGGAGCCGGCCGAGCGCCAGGACGTCGCCGAACTGCTCCGCTACGAGCCGGACACCGCCGGCGGCCTGATGGCCAAGGAATTCATCGCGGTGCCGCAGGACGCCACGATCATGCAGGCGGTCGACGCCGTGCGCGCCGTCGAGGCGGACGACCGCGAGGGGCTGCACTTCGTCTTCGTGGTCGACGGCGACGGCTGCCCCGCCGGGCGCATCCCGCTGGTGACGATGCTGCTGCAGCCCTGGTCGACCCCGGTCGACACGATCATGGAGCGCGATCCCCTGCGCGTCTCGGTGGACCTCGACCAGGAGGACGTGGCCCTCTACGTGCAGACGCACGACCTGGTCACCCTGCCGGTCGTCGACGCCGCGGGCCGGTTGGTGGGCGTGATCCAGGCCGACGACGTGATCGACGTCCTGGAGGAGGAGGCCACCGAGGACTACGGCCTGCTCGCCGGCACCAGCGAGGAACTGGGCGAGACCTCGCCCGTGCGCGTCGCCCGCGCCCGCCTGCCCTGGCTGCTCGGCGCCCTGGCCGGCGAGATGGCGACGATGCAGATCATGAAGCACCACCAGGCGACCATCACCACCACCGTGGCGCTGACCTTCTTCCTGCCCGCGATCATGGCCATGGGCGGCAACACGGGCATCCAGACCTCCTCGGTGGTGGTGCGCGGCCTGGCCACCGGCGAGGTCAGCATCTACCGCATCGGCCGCTACCTCATGCGCGAACTGGGCACCGCCCTGCTGACGGGCAGCCTGATCTCGGTCTGCGTGATGGTCGCCGCGCGCCTGCTGCTCGGGGACATGGAGGTGGCGGTCGTGCTGACCATCGCCATGATGACCGTGATCCTCAGCGCGGCGATGATCGGCACGACCATCCCGCTGCTGCTCTACAGGGCCGGCGCGGACCCGGCCATCGCCACCGGGCCGTTCATCACCATGTCGAACGACTTCATCGCCGTGATGATCTACCTGGGCATGGCCTCCCTGCTCATCCGCTGACGGGGGGCGACGTGTCGGTCCTGCCGCAACCGGTCGTCCACTCCCGGGCCGTGGTGCTGCGGGCCTGGCCCAGCGGCGAGACCAGCGTGGTCGCCTCGCTGCTGACCGAGGCGCGCGGCTACGTGCGGGTCATCGCCAAGGGCGCGCGCCGGGGGCTCTCCCGGCTGCAGCCCCTGGTGCGGCCGGGCCGGCTCGTGGACGTGGAGTTCGGCTGGAGTCCCGCGCGCGAGCTGCAGTACCTCAAGGGCGGCAACCTCCTGCTCGACCCCCTGCACGAGGACAACAGCCTCGAGCGCACCGCCTACACGCTCGCGGCGCTGGAACTGGCCGACCGCTGCCGTCCCAGCGGCGTCCGCGAGGCGGGCCTATTCGGGCTTTGCCGCAGCTATCTGGAAATGCTATCATCGGCGCCGGCGGGGGACGAGGCCCCGCTTTTTTACGCCTTCGAGACCGCGCTGCTGGAACTGCAGGGGATCGCGCCCGAGCTGTCGGCCTGCGCCGCCTGCGGCGGCGGCCTGGAAGCGCCCGGCTGCCGCTTCAGTCCGGCCGCCGGGGGCGCCGTCTGCGAGGCGTGCGCCGGCGCGGCCGAACGCCCGCTCGCCCCCGAGACCCTCGCGGCCCTGCGGTCGCTGGGCGGCGCGACGCCGGTCCGCTCCTCGCGGCGGACCGCCCGGGAGACGGGGATCCTGCTGCACCGTTTCCTGACCTATCACCTGCCGGAGTACCGCCTGCCCGCGAGCCTGGACCTGCTCCGCGCGGCGCGGAGCGCCGACGCAGCGGCCGCGGCCGCAAAGGACGACGAGCCATGCTGAGCTACCAGGAGATGATCGCCGGGCTCCAGAAGTTCTGGATGGACCAGGGCTGCGTCATCATCCAGCCCTACAACTCCGAGGTGGGCGCCGGCACCTTCAACCCGGCCACCTTCCTGCGCTGCCTCGGGCCGGAGCCCTGGAAGGTGGCCTACGTCGAACCCAGCCGCCGCCCCAAGGACGGCCGCTACCTGGAGAATCCGAACCGCGTCCAGCAGTTCCTGCAGTACCAGGTCGTCCTGAAGCCGAACCCCGCGGACTCGCAGGGCCTGTACCTGGAATCGCTGCGCGCGATCGGCATCGAACCGCGCGAGCACGACATCCGCTTCGTGGAGGACGA
>JAUSBL010000075.1 GCA_030658975.1 Candidatus Latescibacterota bacterium | reverse complement strand
GCACGGAGCCGGCGCCGCGGGCCGAGCGGCCGCGGGCCGAGTCCCCCCGCCGCCTGACCTGGAAGGAGGCGCGCGAGCTCGAAGCCCTGCCCCAGCGGATCGAAGAATCGGAGCGGCGACGGGACGAGCTGCACGCCAGGCTGGCGGACCCGGCGCTCTACCAGCGGGCCGGCGACGGGGTCCCGGCCCTGCGGTCGGAACTGGAGGCTGTCGAAGCGGAGCTGACGGCGGCCTACACACGCTGGGAGGAGCTGGAATCGATTCGCGAAGCCCAGGCCTGAACATTTACTTCATATTTTTAAGTATATGCCGATCGATGCTGGATTATTTGCTTGACCGCCCCACCAAACCTGCCGATACTTTCATTCATGAAGCGAATTGCCGATCGCCAGCCTGGAAACCGACGCGATGCCGGAGTTTGACGCAACCCTGGCCTCGCCGGCACGCCTGGCGATCATCGCCGCCCTGATCCAGGGGCAGCCCAAGAGCTTCATGGAATTGAGAAGCGAGACGGGACTGGCCGACGGGAACCTGCACGTGCAGACGCGCCACCTGGCCGTGGCCGGCTTCGTGGAGATCCGCAAGACCCGGCAGGGACACCGCACGATCACCACCTTCCGGCTCACCGAGGAAGGCCTGGCCCGCTTCCGGCGCTTCGTGAGGCTGCTGCAGGCGGTCCTGGACTCGGAATCCGGCGAGATCCGGGCCACCCCCGGCGGCGGGCCGGGCGCCCCCGAGCGGGTCTGGTAGGGAGGTTGACGGATGAAGATCGCCATCGGCGCCGACCACGGCGGATTCGACCTCAAGACCAGGCTGGCCGCCCACCTGAAGTCCCAGGGGCACGAGGTGCTCGATCTGGGAACTTCATCCCATGAAGCTGTCGACTATCCCGTCTACGCCCTGGCCGTCGCCCAGGCCGTGGCCGAGGGCCGCGCCCAGCACGGCGTCATGATCGACGGCGCCGGCATCGGCTCCTGCATGGTCGCCAACAAGGTCCCCGGCGTGCGCGCCGCCATGGCCTACGACCTCTCCAGCGCCCGCAACGGCCGCGAGCACAACGACGCCAACATGTTGACCCTCGGCGCCGGCCTGATCGGCCCCGCCCTGGCCGTCCAGATCCTGGACGCCTTCCTGACGACCGACTGCAGGGAGCCCCGCCACCAACGGAGGGTGGCGATGATCGACGACGTCGAGAAGGGAAGCGCCACCGCCGGCGGCCACCCCGCCGCCGCCGCGGATGCGCTGTCCCCGGAGGATCTCGACCGCATCGTCGCCAGGCTGGAACGCCTGGTGGGCTCGACGACGGGGGCCGCGTGCGAAGGACCGTGCGTGGCCTCCGCCCCCGACCGCGCACGGCGCCTGGTGGAGTTGGGCGCCACCCGCCTCGGCCACGGCCCCGGCTCGCCCGGCGAGATCCCGCGCGACCTGGCCCGCTACATCGACCACACGATCCTGAAACCCGACGCCACGCGCGAGCAGGTGCTGGCCCTGTGCGCCGAGGCGCGCAAGTTCCTGTTCCGCTCCATCTGCGTGAACGCCTGCTGGACCAAGACCGTCAGCGACGCCCTGCGGGGCACGCCGGTGTTGACCTGCACGGTCGTCGGCTTCCCGCTGGGAGCGACGCTGCCCGAGATCAAGGCGGCCGAGGCGCGCCGCGCCATCCGCGACGGGGCCCGCGAGATCGACATGGTCATCAACATCGGCGCGCTCAAGGGCGGCGACGACGACTTCGTGCTGAACGACATCCGCGCCGTGGTCGAGGCCTGCCGCGACGGCGGCGCCGTCTGCAAGGTCATCATCGAGACCGCGCTCTTGACCGACGACGAGAAGCGCCGCGCCTGCGAGGCCGCGCGCCGCGCCCGCGCGCACTTCGTGAAGACCTCGACCGGCTTCGCCAAGGGCGGGGCCACGGCCGAGGACGTCGCCCTGATGGCCGCGGTGGTCCAGGGCGCCGGCATGGAAGTCAAAGCGTCCGGCGGCATCCGCAGCTACGCGGACGCGCGCCGGATGATCGAGGCGGGCGCCACGCGCCTCGGCGCCAGCGCCAGCGTGGCCATCATGGAGGAAGCCGGCGTCGTCGCCGGCGGCAAATAGCTGAGCCCGGGCAAGGAGCTGACCATGGTCGATCTGAGGGCCTTCGTCGTCATCGACAGCCTGCAGCCGCAGTTCGCCGCCTTCCTGGCGACGGTGGCGCAGGGCTTCCTGCCCCGCACCGGCCAGGCGAGCCTGTTCGTCGAGATCGCGCCGGGCATGGAGATCAACCGCGTCACCGACATTGCGCTCAAGAGCACGCGCGTGACGCCCGGCATGCAGATCGTCGAGCGCCACTTCGGCATGCTCGAGGTGCACGCCGACAGCCAGGCCGACGTGCGCCAGGCCGGGGCCGCCATCCTGTCGGCCCTGGAGCTCAAGGAGGAGCAGCGCCTGCGCCCCCGCGTGGTCAGCGACCAGGTGGTGCGCCACCTCGACGACCACCAGTGCATGCTGATCAACCGCATGCGGCACGGCAACATGATCATGGCCGGCCAGACCCTCTTCATCCTCGAGTGCGAGCCGGCGGCCTACGCGGCGCTCGCGGCCAACGAGGCGGAGAAGGCGGCCGACATCAGCATCCTCGAGGTGCGGGCCTTCGGCAGCTTCGGCCGGGTCTACATCGGCGGGGAGGAGAAGGACGTGGAAGCGGCGCGGCCCGCGGCGGTCCAGGCCCTGGCGGCCCTGACCGGACGCGAGCACGCCTCGTAGGAGGCAGGACCCCAGCCCCCGAGGGAGGCTCGTGATGTCGGATGCACTGGGTATGATCGAGTGCCGCAGCTTCGCGGCGATGGTCGAGGCGGCCGACGCGATGGTCAAGGCGGCCCGCGTCGAGCTGGTGAGCTACGAGAAGACCGGCGGCGGCTACACGACCGTCGTGGTGCGCGGCGACGTGGCCGCGGTCAAGGCGGCCTGCGACGCCGGCCAGACGGCCGCCGCCCGCGTGGGCGAGGTCGTGGCCGTGCACGTGATCGCGCGCCCGCACGCCAACGTGGACCTGATCATCCCCCTGGGCCGCCAGGCGGAGACGGGCAAGAAGTGACCCCGCGCTGCGGGTCCGGGAGGCGGCCATGAATCTCGCGAAGGTGATGGGCACCGTGGTGGCCAGCCAGAAGGACGAGAAGCTCGACGGCCTGCGCTTCCTGCTGCTGGCCACGGCCGGCCCCGACGGGCAGCTGTCCGGCAGCTCGGTGGTGGCGGTCGACGCGGTCGGGGCGGGACCCGGCGAGTACGTGCTGTACGCCTCGGGCTCCTCGGCGCGCCAGACGCGGGTCACCGACGGACGCCCCGTCGACGCCGTGGTGATGGCCATCGTCGACAGCTGGGAGGTCGAGGGTGAGGAGCGGTACCACAAGGGCCGCGACGATTAGCCGAGCCGGGAGGCGGTCATGAGCGGATTGAGCGACCGGCAGGTCGACGAGATCGCCCAACGGCTGGCGGCGCGGCTGCGCGGCGGCGGGGCGGCGATGGCCGCGACGGCGCACGAGCCGGCGGCAGCCAGGGAGTCGCTGGGCGACGGCGTGTTCCCCGACGTGGACCACGCGGTGGAGGCGGCGACGACGGCCTTCCGCCGCCTCGGCGAGGCGTCGCTGTCGCTGCGCGAATCGCTGGTCGCGGCGATCCGCGCCGCCATGCTGCGCGAGGGCGATGCGCTGGCCCGCCACGCCTGGGAGGAGACCGGCCTCGGCCGCTTCGAGGACAAGGTCGTCAAGAACCGGCTCGTGACGCTCAAGACGCCCGGGCCGGAGGCGCTGCAGCCCCGCACCTGGACCGGAGATCGCGGCCTGACGCTCACCGAGTGGGCGCCCTTCGGCGTCATCGGCGCCATCACCCCGACCACCAACCCCACCTCGACGATCATCTGCAACACGATCGGCATGGTGGCCGCCGGCAACAGCGTCGTGTTCAACGTGCACCCGAGCGCGCGCGCCTGCTCGATGCGGACGATCCGCCTGATCAACCGCGCCGTGGTCGGCGCCGGCGGGCCGCCCGACCTGGTGACGGCGGTGGCGACGCCCACGGTGGCCTCGGCCCAGGAACTGATGCAGCACCCCGGGGTGCGCCTGCTGGTGGTGACCGGAGGCACGGCGGTCGTCAAGGCCGCCATGCGCAGCGGCAAGCGCGCCATCTGCGCCGGGCCGGGCAACCCGCCGGTGGTCGTGGACCGCACCGCCGACATCGCCAAGGCCGGCGGCGACATCGTGCGCGGCGCCTCCTTCGACAACAACGTCATCTGCGTGGACGAGAAGGAAGTGTTCGTCGAGGCCGCG
>JAUSBL010000074.1 GCA_030658975.1 Candidatus Latescibacterota bacterium | reverse complement strand
AAGTCCAAGATGCTGCTGCCCCGGCACGAGGAGCTGGAGGGGCCGGAGGCCGAGGACCCGCGGCGGGACTTGGTGCAGCAGCTGCTGGAATACAAGAAATTCAAGGAAGCGGCCAGCCGGCTGGAGGAGCGCGAGGACCATCAGCGGCTGATGTACCCCCGGCCCAAGGGCGCCTTTGAAAAGCAGGATGATGCGCCGGCCGAGCCCCCCAAGCCCGAGGTGGGTCTGATCGACCTGCTGCAGGCCTTCCGCCAGGTGGTGGAGCGGATCGACAAGGTCAAGCTTTACCAGATAGTGGGCGAGGACATCACTATCGAGGAGCGGCTGGATTACGTGCTGAAGGAGATCACCGAAAAGAAACGGATGAAGTTCTTTGACCTGTTCGCCGGGGAGACCAGGAAACTGGTGATGGTGGTCACCTTCTTCGCCCTGCTGGAGCTGATCCGGCTGGGCCATGTCACCGTCACCCAGGAAGGGCTGTACGGGGAGATCCTGATCTGCAGGGTGGAGGCCAACGGCCAGCTGGCCATGGGATGAGGAGCGCGGCATTACATGATGAGGGTCCCGGCTTGGGAAGATCAGGATATTTCAGGGAAGCATTTGTGATCTGATGCACTTTGGACGAACCAAACATATCATTCTTATCCTGGCCTTGCTCTGGTCCGGCTTCTTTTCTCCGGCCATAAGCCAGGAGACGGACTCCCAGGAGGGCCAGCTCAAGGCCATCCGCCAGAAGCTGGCCGAGGCCCGGGCCCGGGCCCAGGAGCTGAAGGGTCAGGAGAAGAACATTCTGGGCCAGATGGAACGGATGGCCGAGCAGATCAACCTGACCCGCCAGGTGCTGAACGCCCTGAGGGACAAGGAGGCCCGGCTCAATTCCGAGGTCAGGAAGCTGGACGGCCAGATGCTGAAGGCCGAATCCCAGATGAGCCGGCGCCAGGCCCTGATGGAGACCCGGGTCCGGCAGATGTACAAGCAGGGGCGGCTCTACGAATGGGAGGTGCTGGTGACCCGGGCCAGTTTTGCCGACATCGTCAAACGCTACAAATATCTCCGGCTCTTCTCGCTCCAGGACCGGCGGCTTTACGACGCCATCAAGGAGGAACGGACCCAGATATCCCGGGACAAGGCCGACCGCCAGGAACGGCTGATCACCCTGGCCCAGGTGAAGGGCGAGACCGAGCTGGAGATGGCCAACCTGAAGGAGGCCGAGCAGCAGCAGAAAAAACTGCTGGACAGGGTCCGCCAGGAGAAGGCCTCCAAGGAAGCTTTGGTAAAAGAGCTGGCGGCGGCCGCCAAAAAACTGCAGAACCTGATCGACGACCTGGAGCGGCAGCGCAAGGCGGAACTGCAGAAGCGCCGGAAGACGGTTCCGCCTCCCGGCACCACCGTGCTGGAGCGCAAGCAGGGCGGCCTGTTGTGGCCGGCCGAGGGCCGGCTTTATTCCAGCTTCGGTCTTAAGAAGCATTCCAAGTACAACACCTACATCCAGAACAACGGCATCGACATCTATTCCTCCTACGGCTCGACGGTGGTGGCGGTGGCCCCGGGCAAGGTGGTCTACGCCGAGAGGTTCCTGGGATACGGCAACGTCATCCTGATAGACCACGAGGGAGGATATTACACATTATACGGCAACCTTACCGACATGCTGGTCTTTACCGGTTCGTCCGTGGCCGAGGGCCAGGTCATAGCCAAGGTGGGGGGCAGCGTGGACGGGCCGATCATGCACTTCGAGGTCCGCAAGGGCGGCAAACCGGTGGACCCGGTCCAATGGCTTAAGAGAAAAAAGGGGAACTAAGTGAACAAGTGCCGGAAATGCGGGTTTGAGAACCCGGACAACATGAAATTCTGCGGGGACTGCGGGACCCGGCTGGAACAGGAATCCTCCCAGCTGCAGGCCGAGCGCCGGACGGTGGTGATCCTGTTCGGGGATATCGCCGGTTATACCGCCATGTCCGAAAAGATGGACCCGGAGCAGGTCCGGGACATCCTTAACAAATGCTTTTCCCGGGTGGCCGAGATCGTCAAAAAATACGGGGGGACCATCGACAAATACGTGGGCGACGAGGTGATGGCCCTGTTTGGGGTCCCGGTGGCCCACGAGAACGACGCCGAGCGGGCCCTGCGCTCGGCCCTGGAGATCAAGGAGGCGTTCAAGGACCTCAGCCGGCAGCTGGGGCTGGAACTGGCCATGCGCCAGGGGCTGAACATCGGGGAGGTGGTCACAGGCTCCGTGGGCGGCGACAAACAGTCCGCCCATTCCGTGATCGGGGATGCGGTCAACCTGGCCTCCCGGCTGGAGAGCCTGGCCCAGCCCGGCGAGATCGCGGTTTCCGAAGAGCTGGCCTGGATGGGCAAGCACGTCTTTGATTTCAGCGACCTGGGCGAGCACCAGATGAAGGGCAAGGCCGATACCGTCCACGCCTATAGGCTGGAAAAAGTGCTGGCCGAGCGGGGCAAGGTCCGGGGCATCGGCGGCCTGTGGTCGCCGATGGTGGGCCGGGAGAGGGAGCTGAAGGCCCTGATGGACGCCTACGATACCGTCATCCGGGATAAGAAGCCCCGGGCGGTCTTCGTGATCGCCGATCCGGGCGGGGGAAAAT
>JAUSBL010000108.1 GCA_030658975.1 Candidatus Latescibacterota bacterium | reverse complement strand
GCGTCGCCCAGGTCCGTGTGGTTGCAGAACAGCCCGGCGAAACCGTCGCCGAGGGCCACGACGCAGGCGCCGGTCAGGGTCGCGGCGTCGATGACGTAGTCCGGCTTCTGCTTGCAGGCGTAGTGCAGCGCGTCGGCCAGGATCAGGCGCCCCTCGGCATCGGTGTTGAGCACCTCGACCGTCTTGCCCGACGCCATGGTCAGGACGTCGCCCGGGCGGATAGCGCCGCCGTCGGGCATGTTCTCCACCGCCGGCACGACCACCAGCAGACGGGCCTGCAGGCCCCGGCGCGCGGCGATCAGCGCGGCGCCGAGCACCGCGGCCGCGCCGCCCATGTCGCCCTTCATCTCGTGCATGTCGAGCGCGGGCTTGATCGAGATGCCGCCGGAATCAAAGGTCACACCCTTGCCGACCAGCGCGATCAGGGGGCGACGCCGGCCCCCGCCGCGCGGCGCGTACTCCAGGACCACGAACTGCGGCGGGCGCGCGCTGCCCTGCGCCACGCCCAGGACGCCACCCATGCCGAGGCGGCGCAGCTGGGCCTCGCCCATCACCGTGCAGGTCAGTCCCTCCCGGCGGGCCATGGCGCGCGCCTCGGCGGCCAGTTCCCGCGGACCCAGCAGGTTGGCGGGACGGTTGACCAGGTCGCGGGCGAAGAGGCAGCCCTGCGCGTAGTCGAAACCCGCGGCCGCACCCTCGGACACGGCCGGCCGCAGGGCGGCCGGCGCGAGGATCTTCCAGGATTTCGGCGCCGGCTTGCGGTCGCCCCCGGTGTGCGCCTTGCAGGCGCCCGCATCGAACAGCGCCAATTCGGCGCCTTCGACGCAGCAGCGCACGATCGCGTCGGGCTCCAGTCCGCCGAGCGCCGCCCAGGGCAGGGCCAGCACGCAGGTCCTGGCGCCCAGGGTGCGGGCCCTCTGCGAAGCCGCGCCCAGCGCGCAGCGCAGCGACTGGGGACTCAGCTCGTCGGCCGGGCCCAGCCCCAGCACCAGGATCCAGGGAGCCCGCGTGCCGGCGCCGCCGAGCAGGTGCAACTGCTCGGTCTTCGCGGCGAAGGCGTCCAGGGACGACAGGGCGGACAACCGCTTGCGCAGGTCGGGGCCGAGCCCGAGCCACGGTCTGAGGTCCGGCTTGTCGCGGCGCCGGGTCACGCCCAGCACGATCAGGTCCGTCTTCTCCCGCTCCGGACGTCCGGATCCTGCAGCCCAGTGCATCTTGGATTCTCCTGTCGGATGGTTGAGGGGCGAAACGGCCGGTCGCCCGGCCGTTCGGGAGTCTAGCACCGGCCCGCCGCCCCGCCACCCCGAAAAACGCTCACCACAGTCTTGAGCCGCCCGATCACATCGCCTATGCTGGCGAGGACGCACTTCCCTCGCGCATCAGGAGGCCCCATGTCCGACACGCCTGCCGACGACGACCGTCCCGCGTTCGAACCGGAATTTCCGCGCGACCCCGGCGCCTTCGACGGCGGCGACGCGCCCCCCCCGGACTCGACGGCGGTCGACGACAACCTCCCGCCCTGGGAAGACGGTGCGCGCTTCAGCCGGCTCTCCGGTTTCTTCGAGACCATCCGCAAGGCGATGACCGCGCCCGGGGCCTTCTTCACGGATCACCCCGTGCGGCGCGGCCTGACGGGCCCGGTCTCGTTCGCCGTGATCCTCGGCACCCTGACCAGCCTCATCGGCTGGGTGTGGTCGAAGTTGTTCGACCGGACCCTGATGGATCTGCTGGAGCAGATCGACGGCTTCGACCCGCCCTCGGCGGCCGAGGCGGCGCTGACGGGTTTCTTCGAGACGGCCGGCGTGCTGGCCAGTCCCCTGCTGGCCCTGATCGGTCTGTTCATCCAGGCGGGCATCATCCACCTCGCGGTGCTGGTGCTCGTGCGCAACGGACGCGGCTTCGAGGCGACCCTGCGCGCATGCGCCTACGGCGGCGCGGCGATGATCCTGACGCTGATCCCGATGTGCGGCAACGGGGTCGGCTCCGTCTGGGCGCTGGTGCTGACGATCATCGGCATCCAGCGGCTGCACCGTTGCGGCGGCGGCACCGCCACGCTGATCGTGCTGCTCCCATTGCTGCTGTGCTGCGGCGCCTGCGGCGGCATCGCCGCCCTGATCGCCCTGCTGGCCGCGTCGTGAGGTGCGAGCCGGAACGCGATTCCCTGCCGCGCCTGCTGGCCTTCGTCTACGCGCCCCTGGCGGTCGCTCTCTGGTGGGCGGCCCGCCGGCTGATGCAGGCCTCCGACGGCCGCGGCGTCTGCGCGCTGCTGGAAAGCACGGGCGTCGCCTGCCCCACCTGCGGCGGCACGCGCGCCGTGCTGGCGCTCGGCCGCGGTGACTTGCCGGCCGCCGTCGTCGAGAATCCCCTGGTCGCCGCCGGCGCCATGCTGCTCACCCTCTGGTTCCTCTACGCCATCGCCGCCACCGCCCTGCCCCGCCTTCGCTTCACCCCGCACCCCTCCCCCGTCGAAGCACGCGGAATGCGCATTGCCGCCGCTGCAGCCTTCGCTATGACCTGGATCTACGAGATCATCCGCCAAGCCTGAGACGCCGCTTCCGAACGCGTCATCCTCCCTGCATGGTCGGCAGGGAGAACGACGCGGCCGGAACAGTCGGCATCAGCTGTCGATGGGCGTGTGGAACGAGGGCAGCGAAGAGGGGAAGGCCGCGGCCACGAGCCTGCGGTGCGCGATCTCGTAGAACTCGCGGGCGGGGACCCGCGCGAAGCCCAGCTTGATGTCGGCCAGGGGACGTCCCTGCAGGAAGCTCCAGTGGTGCAGCAGCGTCGGCTCGCGCGCTCCGGCCTCGGTCTGCAGGAAGCGCCGGTGGGAGCTGGAGAGCGACGTGCGCGGGGCGTTGTTCTTGGCGGCGAACCAGATGAGGTCGAGGATCTCCTCGCCGCTCGCCAGGGGCCGGCCCGTCCGCTCCCGCCAGCGGTCCTGGATCTCCTCGGCCAGGGCCTGGTCCGAACCCTTGCTCGTGTAGCTCAGCAGGTGCTTGTCGTAGGTGTCCAGCGCGTCCATGACGAACGCGCCGAGCATCGCGTCGAAGCCGTGCTCGACGCCGATGCGGATCAGCGCCAGGTCGTCGCAGACGCCTTCGCCGAGGCGTCGGCGGAAGTAGGCCTGGTCGTAGTGCGGCCAGGCGAAGACGCCCGTCGCTTCCAGCGGCATCACGACTCCGAGCTGTTCCAGCTCGCGCAGGGCGGGGTCGTCCCAGGGCTGCTGGCCCGGGTCCACGATGCCCGTCTGCTGGAAGCGCTCGACGTCCACGATGCGGATCTCGCCGCCGCCCAGCTCGTACAGCTCGCCGTCGAAGGCGCGGCGGTGCCAGTTGTGGGTCATGCGCCGGTGGCCTTCCTCGTCCATGAAGCCGGCCAGCACCAGGCCCTTCAGGAAGGCGGCGGTGTCGACCTCGCGCCCGGCGAGGAACTCCGCGCCCAGCAGCGGTCCGTCGACGGTCTCGAGCCCCATCGTCGCGGTGTCCAGGCGGGCCAGGACGTGGTCGCGGACCTGGTCGACCAGGACGGAGCGGCGGGCCCGGACCCGGTCGCTGCGCAGGGCGGGCCACGCGCGTTCCAGCTCAGTCAGGACGCGGTCGAAGGTCGCCTCGCGGAAGCTCAGGGGCCCGCCGAACTCGTCGACGAACCAGCCGTGGCCGCTCTGGGCCCGGCCGACCACGGACTGGGGCAGCAGGATCTCCCGCACCGCGGCCGGCGCCGCGATGCGCTGCGCCATGAGGTAGGAGAAGTCGTCGCGGCAGAGTTTGCCGAACAGTTCCTCGTTGCCGCGGATGGTGAGGTAGGTCACGCCGCGCCCGTTGCGCTCGCGGCCGCGCCGCTCGCCACCCGCGGTCTCGCCGGGGCGGCCCTCGTCGCGGCGCCGGCCGCGCGCGGCCGTGGCGCGGTCCTTGAGGCGGTCGAGCGTCTCGACCACGCGCCGGGCGGCCTGGCGGCGGCGCTTGATGCCGCCGCGGCGCGACGGCTTGCCGGTGTTCTTCGGAGGGTTACCCTGGCGGCGCTTCTTCATGGGATCAGAAGATAGCCCCGGCGCCGCCGCGCGCCCAGGTGAAAACGCCGGGCCGCCCCCGTGGGGGGCGGCCCGGCTCGTCGTCGCGGCCCGGCTAGAGGCTCGAGGCGCAGTGGGCGCACTTGGTCGCCTTCAGCGGGATGGTCGACAGGCAGTGCGGGCAGTCCTTGGTGGTCGGGGCGGCCGCCGGCGCGGGCTCCTCGCGCTTCAGCTTGTTGATGGCGCGGATCACCAGGAACACCGAGAAGGCGACGATCAGGAAGCTGATCACCGTGTTGATGAACTGGCCCACGTTCAGGGTCACCGCGCCCGCGGCCTGGGCCGCGGCCAGGCTGCCGTAGGGCGACGGCGTCGCGCCCTGCTTCAGCACCAGGAACAGGTTGCTGAAGTCCACGCCGCCCAGCAGCAGGCCGATCGGCGGCATGATGATGTCCTTGACCAGGGAGGTGACGATCGTCCCGAACGCGGCGCCGATGATGATACCGACGGCCATGTCCACCACGTTGCCCTTGACGGCGAATTCCCTGAACTCCTTGAACATGGCTGCTCTCCCCTCGCTTGGATCATGGAGGAACGACGCGTGACGGACCGACGATAGGCGACAACGGCCGCGAACGCCAAGCACTATCGCGCGGGTTCCCGGACTAGCCCAGCTCCTTGATCACCGACCGCGCGATCACCAGCCTCTGGATCTCGCTGGTGCCCTCGTAGATGCGCGTGACGCGGACGTCGCGGTAGTAGCGCTCGACGTCGTAGTCCTTGGTGTAGCCGAATCCGCCGTGGATCTGGATGGCCTCGTCGGCCACGTGGCCCGCCGCTTCGGTGGCCAGCAGCTTCGCCATGGCCGCCTCCTTCGTGTGCGGGCGGCCCTGGTCCTTGAGCCAGGCGGCGTGCAGGGCCGTGAGGCGGGCCGCGTGCAGGCGGGCGGCCATGTCGGCGAACTTGTCGCGGACGGTGGGGATGTGCCAGAGCTTCTCGCCGAAGGCGATGCGCTGGCCCGCGTAGCGCACGGAAGCCTCGAGGCAGGCGCGGCCGATCCCCAGGGCCTGGAAGGCGATGCCGATGCGGCCGCCGTCGAGGGCCTTCATCGCCACCTTGAAGCCGTCGCCCTCGCGGCCCAGGAGGTTCGCGACGGGGACCCGCACCCCGTCGAACTCGACGACGCAGGTGTCGGAGCAGCGCAGCCCCATCTTGTCTTCCTTCTTGGCCACGCTCAGGCCCGGCGCGTCGCGTTCGACGAGGAAGGCGTGGACGCTGTCGTGCCCGACGCTGCCGGGGGTGCGCGCCAGCACCACGTAGTGGCGGGCGCGCGCGCCGTTGGTCACCCACATCTTGCTGCCCGTCAGCACGTAGTGGTCGCCGTCGCGGGCGGCGGCCGTGGTCAGGGCGGCGGCGTCCGAGCCGGCGCCGGCCTCGCTGACGCAGAAGGCCGCGATCTCGCCGGCGGCCATGCGCGGCAGCACGCGCGCCTTCAGCTCGTCGCTGCCGAACATCGCGATGGGGTAGCTGCCCACGCTGTTGTGGACGCAGATCATGACGGCCACGCCGGCGCTCACGGCCGAGAGCTCCTCGACCACCAGCCCGTAGGTCGTGGTGTCGACGCCCAGCCCCCCGAGCTCCCCGGGGAAGGTCAGGCCGAAGAAGCCGTTGTCGCGCAGCTTCTGGATGAGTTCCTCGGGCATGTCCGCCTCGCGGTCCATGCGCGCGGCGATGGGCGCGATCTCGCGCACCGCGAAGTCGCGGACCATGTCGCGGAACATCGTCTGCTGCTCGCTGAACGTGAAGTCCATCCCGCTACCTCAACCGGTGCCCGGCGATGACCATGCGCTGCGCCTCGCTGGTGCCCTCGTAGATCGACGTGATCCGGGCGTCGCGGAAGTGCCGCTCGACCGGGAATTCCTTGCTGTAGCCGTTGCCGCCGAAGATCTGCACCGCCTCCTCGGCGATGTAGCTCGCCGACTCCGACGCGAAGAGCTTCGCCATGGCGGCCTGCTCGCCGTAGGGCTGGTCCTGGTCCTTGAGCGCCGCGGCGCGCAGGGTCAGCAGGCGGGACGCCTCGTAGCGGGTGGCCATGTCGGCGATCTTCCACTGGATGGCCTGGAACTTCGCGATGGGCTGGCCGAACTGTTCGCGGGTCTTGGCGTAGGCCACGGCCGCCTCCAGGGCGGCCCTGGCGATCCCCAGCGCCTGCGAGGCGATGCCGATGCGCCCGCCGTCCAGCGTCGACATGGCGATGCGGAAGCCGGCGCCGTCGGCGCCGAGCTGCTGGTCCGCCGGGACGCGCACGCCGTCGAAGGCGAGCTGCGCGGTGTCCGAGGCCCGGATGCCCAGCTTCTTCTCCTTGCTGATCACGGCGAACCCCTCGCTCTTCGTCTCGACGATGAAGGCGAAGATGCCCTTGTGCTTCAGCGCGGGGTCGGTCTGCGCGAAGACGATCAGGACGTCGGCGTGCGCGCCGTTGGTGATGAAGTTCTTCATGCCGTTCAGCACCCAGTGGTCGCCGTCGCGGCGGGCCGTGGTCTGCTGGTTGGCGGCGTCGGTGCCGGCGTTGGGCTCGCTCAGGCAGTAGGCCCCCAGCAGCTCACCCCGCGCCAGCGGCACGAGGAACCGCTGCTTCTGGACTTCGGTGCCGTAGGTCTCCAGCGGCCAGCAGACCAGGGAGTTGTTCACCGACATGATCACGCCGGTCGAGGCGCACGCGGCGGAGATCTCCTCCATCGCCAGCACGTAGCTGACCATGTCGAAGCCCGCGCCGCCGTACTGCTCCGGCACGTTCATGCCCAGGAAACCCAGTTCGCCCAGCTTCTTCACCGGCGCGGCGGGGAACTCCTCGTCGCGGTCCCAGCGCGCGGCGTGCGGCGCCAGCTCCTTGAGCGCGAAGTCCCGCGCCGTCTGCTGGATCATCCGCTGCTGCTCGGTCAGTGCGAAGTTCACGTCGCCTCCCCTAGGCCTGGTAATCGTAGAAGCCCCGGCCCGTCTTGCGGCCGAGGTGGCCGGCGGCGACCATCCGCACCAGCAGCGGGCTGGGACGGTACTTGCCGTCCTTGAATCCGTCGTGGAGCACGTTCATGATGTCCAGGCAGACGTCCAGGCCGATGAAGTCGGCCAGCTGCAGCGGCCCCATCGGGTGGGCCATGCCCAGCTTCATGACCGTGTCGATGGCGTCGCGGTCGGCGACGCCCTCCATGAGGCACTGCACCGCCTCGTTGATCATGGGCATCAGCACGCGGTTGCTGATGAAGCCCGGGTAGTCCTGCACCGCGACCGGCGTCTTGCCCAGTTCCACGCTGACCGCCATGATCCGCGCCAGCACCGCGGGGTCGGTCGCCTGCCCGCTGATGACCTCGACCAGCTTCATGACCGGCACGGGGTTCATGAAGTGCATGCCGATCACGCGCCCCGGCCGGCTCGTGCAGGCCGCGAGCCTGGTGATGCTGATGCTGGAGGTGTTCGAGGCGAGCACCGCCTCGGGTCCCAGCACCGCGTCCAGCCGCTCGAAGATCGCCTTCTTCACCTCGAAGCTCTCGAACACCGCCTCGATCGCCAGGTCCGCGCCGGCGGCGGCGCCCAGGTCGGTCGCCGCGTTGATGCGCTCGAGGGTCGCGTCCTTGTCGGCGTCGGCGAGCGCGCCCTTCTTGACCTGCCGGTCGAGGTTCCTGGCGATGGTGCCGAGGGCCCGGTCCAGGACGCCGCGGTCCAGATCGATGAGGGTGACGTCGTGCCCGTACTGGGCGAAGACGTGCACGATCCCGTTGCCCATCGTGCCGCCGCCGATCACTGCTACCTTCATGTCATGCCTCCGGAATGTTCATTTCCAGCCGGGAATCAGGGGCGGGCGACCGACATCGCCACGGCGTCCCCCCCGCCCAGGCACAGGGCCACCATGCCGCTCTGCGCGCCGCGGTCCAGCATGGCGTGCAGCAGGGTCACCAGGCAGCGCGCGCCCGAGGCGCCGATGGGATGCCCCAGGGCCACCGCGCCGCCGTGGACGTTGACCCGCGCGGGATCCAGGCCCAGCTGCTCGGTGACCGCCACCGCCTGGGCGGCGAAGGCCTCGTTCAGCTCGACCAGCTCGTAGTCCGCGACCGGCCGGCCGGCTTTGCGGGCCACGCCCTGGACCGCCCCGACGGGCGCCATCATGACCCACTCGGGGTCGACCGCCCCGGTGCCGTAGGCTTCGATGACCGCCATCGCCGGCAGCCCGCGCTCCCTGGCGAAGGATTCGCTGCAGACCAGCACCGCTGCCGCGCCGTCGTTGATCGTCGAGGCGTTGCCCGCGGTCACCGTGCCGCCTTCGCGCTTGAAGGCCGGCTTGAGCCTGGCCAGGGACGCGGCGGTGGTGTCGGCGCGCGGCCCCTCGTCGGCGCCGACGAGCACGGGGTCGCCCTTGCGCTGGGGCACGGGAACCGGCACGATCTCGGCCGTGAACTTGCCCGCGGCCATCGCCGCGGCGGCGCGGCGGTGCGACTCCGCCGCGTAGGCGTCCTGCCGCTCGCGCGCGACCGCGTACTTGTCGACCACCAGTTCGGCGGTCATGCCCATGTGGTAGTCGTGGTAGACGTCCCAGAGGCCGTCGTGCACCAGCAGGTCGGTCAGCTGCTGGTGTCCCAGGCGCAGACCGTCGCGCGCCCCGAACAGGGCGAACGGGATCTGCGACATGTTCTCCATGCCGCCGGCGATCGCGCAGCGGATGTCGCCGGCCCTGATCGCCTGCGCAGCCGACATCACCGCCCGCAGCCCCGAGCCGCAGACCTTGTTCACGGTCATGGCGCTGACCGAGGTGGGGATGCCGCCCCAGATCGCGGCCTGACGGGCCGGGTTCTGGCCCAGCCCCGCCTGCACCACGCAGCCCATGATCACCTCGTCGACCGCAGCCGGATCCAGACCGGTGCGCTCGATGAGCCCCTTGATGGCCTCGGCCCCGAGACGGCTCGCCTTGACCGTGGCCAGCCCGCCCTGGAAGCGCCCGATGGGCGTGCGCACGGCCCCGCAGATGACGATGCGATCGCTCATCATGTCCTCGCCTTTCGCTTGAACAAATTCATGTAACTACTATTCATCAAGAAGGTTACGCGCTATGACCATGCGCTGGATCTCGCTCGTCCCCTCGCCGATCGTGCAGAGCTTGGCGTCGCGGTACATGCGCTCGACGGGGTACTCCCGGCAGAAACCGTAGCCGCCGAGCAGCTGGATCGCGCCGGAGGTGACCTCCATGGCGATCTCGCTGGCGTAGAGCTTGCCCTTGGCCGCCATGTCGGCGTAGGGCTCCCCGGCGTCCTTGCGGCGGCAGGCCTCGTAGATCAGCAGGCGCGCCGCGTCGATCTTCAGGCTCATGTCCGCGAGCTGGAACTGCACGGCCTGCTGCGCGGCGATCGGCTGGCCGAACTGGATGCGCCCCTTGGCGTAGTCGCGCGCGGTCTCGAAGGCCCCGACCGCGAGGCCCAGGGCCAGCGCGCCGATCGAGATGCGACCGCCGTCGAGCGTCGCGAGGAACTGCTTGAAGCCGTCCCCCTGCTGGCCGAGCAGGGCGTCCGCCGGCACGCGCACGTCCTCGAGCGTCAGCGGCGCCGTGTCGGAGCCACGCATGCCGAGCTTGTCTTCCTTCTTCTCGACCGTGAAGCCCGGCGTCCCGGTCGGGACGATGAAGGCGCTGATGCCCTTGCTGCCGCTGGCGGCCGGGTCGGTCTTGGCGGTGATGATGACCGCGCCGGCGTGGTGGGCGTTGGTGATCCACTGCTTGCGACCGTTCAGCACCCAATCGCCGCCGTCGCGCACGGCCGTGGACGTGGTGCCGCCGGCGTCGCTGCCGGCGCCCGGCTCGGTCAGCCCGAAGCTCAGCAGGTAATCGCCGCGGCAGGCCCCCGGCAGCCAGCGCTGCTGCTGCTCGGGTGTCCCGAAGGCGTGGATCGGCCAGCAGCCCAGGCTGTTGTGGGCGGCCACGGTCAGCCCGTGGCTGCCGCAGACCCGGCTGAGTTCCTCCACGACCAGGGCGTAGCTGGTCGTGTCGACCTGGAACCCGCCCTCGGCTTCGGGCACCTTCAGCCCCAGCAGGCCCAGGGCGCCGAGCTCCTTGATCGTGGCCGCGGGGAATTCGCCGGTTTCATCGATGTGCGCGGCGATGGGCGCGATCCTGGACTTGGCGAAGTCGCGGGTCATCTCGCGGATCATCTTCTGATTCTCGGAGAGGAGCATCGTGCCTCCGGGCGGGCGCCGGTCGGGGCTCGCCGCTGCGGTTCGGGGATGTTGCCGGAGAGGGGGCCGCGGCCCCGCCGACGGATGCGGGCCGGCGTGACCGCCACGCCGTTGCGCCCGACGCCGGAGGGACAGGATACAGAACGGGGCAGGATGGGGAAAGCGAAATCGCTGCACTGTTTCTAGAATGGCAGACTGATGGGCCGCAGGGCGGGCCCCCGCGGGGACCCGCCCCTGCAACGTGCCGGACGGCGCGCGTTACCGGTAATCGACTTTGATCTCGCCCCAGCTGCGCTCCACTGCGGGCACGAGCCCCTCGCATTCGTTCCACTCGCCCGGCGTCGGCGGGCAGCCGGTGCCGGCCGGCTCCACGGCGCCGCCGTAGGGCGACAGCGCGTCGCAGAGGACCCACTCGTTCTCGGGCAGCATCCGGGCGAGGGAGCGGTCGTCGACCCCGGCATGGGCCGGGTAGATCAGCGCGTCGACCAGCGTGGCGCCGGGCAGCACCGGGTCGCCCCGGAAGAGTTCGAGCTGATCGCCCCCGTTGTTCAGGCTCAGGCCCGTGACGGCGACGCCGTTGGCCTGCTGCCAGGCCACCGCCGCGCCGCCGGTGAACAGGGCCGTTTCACCGGACGCCAGTTCGCCCGACAGCCGCAGCTGGGCCTCCACCCCCAGCGCGTCGCGCAGCCAGTAGTCTGCGAGGTCCACGGCTTCAGGGCCGGTGTTGACGACCTCCACCCACTCGTCGTCGCGGCTGCTGAGCGCGCCGTCGCCGTTCCAGTCGCTGGCGGGATCGGCCAGCACCTCCGACAGCAGCACCGCCCCGTGGGCGCCGCCAGCCCAGGCGCCGCCGAGCAGCAGCAGCAGCGCCACGTTCAGCACCAGCCACGCACGTCCGTTCTCCGTCTCCCAAGGCCACATGTGTTCTCCTTCCGGTCGGGTGTGGGGAAAGACACCCGCCCAGCCAGGACGGTGCCGGCGCGAAGGCGCGGGCCGCCGTCGCGCGGCGGCGCGGGCGCAAACAGCGCGCAGGCCCCGTCGGGCCCTTCAGCACCGGGACGCCGGGGTGTCCCGCGGCGGCGACACGCGGGGTTCGGGGCGTCCCCGCCGGCGATCGCGACTTGCGCCTTGGCGGCACGGCGACGCCCGGGTACGCTGCGGGTCGACCGGAAGGGGACACACGATGATCCGTCTGGGTGTGATCGGAGCCGGCGCGCACGGCGCCCGCTACCTGCGCCACGCGGCGCGCGACGTGCCCGGCCTGCGCACCGTCGCGCTCTGCCGCCGCGACGGGACCGCCGGCCGCGCCCTGGCCGTCGAGCTGGGTTGCCGCTACGAAGCCGACCCCGTGGCGCTGATCGCCGCGGCCGACGTCGACGCGGTGCTGGTCTGCACGCCGCCGTCCAGCCACTTCGCGCTGGCGGCGGCGGTCCGCGCCGCGGGCAAGGCCCTGCTGCTGGAAAAGCCCATGACCGGCACGCTCGCCGAGGCCCGCCGCCTGGTGGAGATCGACGACCTCGGCGCCGGCCCCCGGCTGATCGTCGCGCAGACCCTGCGCTGGAATCCGGTGATCCGCCTGGCCCGCGAACTCTGGCCCCGGCTCGGCGAGGTCCGCCACGTGCGCATCGCCCAGCGTCTGGAACCGTCCGGCCTGGACTGGCAGCGCGACAGGTCCGTGACGGTCGGCGGCTCGGTGCTGCTGACCGGCGTCCACCTGTTCGACACGGTGAGGTACGCGACCGGCAGGGAGTTCACGGAGATCGACGCCCGCCAGGAGTGCTTCCGCAACCCGGCGGTGGAGGACTTCTACCTGGCGCGGGCCCGTCTGGACGACGGGGCCTACGTCTCGCTGGAAGTGAGCAAGTTCGGCCGGACGCGCGCCTGCCTGCTCGAAGCCGTGGGCACCGAGGGCCAGCTGCTCGCCGACTACCAGTACGGAGGGATCCGCCTGATCAGGGGACGCGAAGTGCAGGTCTTCGAGGCCGACGCGTCGGCGCCCACGCTGCCGGCGGTCCTGGAGCAGCTCAGGGACACGGCTCGCGGGGATGCCGTGTCCCCCGTCCCGGCCCGTGAAGGGTTGCGGACCATGGAACTCGTCGAGGCGTCGTACCGCTCCGCCCGACAGCAAGGACCGGTCGCGATCGCGGACCTCTGAGCGCGACGCGGTTCAGCCCAGGAATTCCGCCGGCCGCCCCCACGTCGCGCCGAAGACCGATTCCCGCAGGGGCCGCCGGGACCGGGCCGCGCCGCCGCCTTCGGGCTCGGTCGCCGGGTAGCCGATCGCCGCCGCGGTCACCACCTGGAATCCCTCGGGCACGCCGCAGAGCTCGGCGATCGAGTCCGGCAGGATGCCGCCCATCTGGTGCACGGCCAGGCCGCGCGCCGTCGCCTCCACGCTCAACAGCGCCATCGCCTGGCCCAGGTCGTAGAGCGCCTTGGTGTTGGGTCGGCCGTTGCGTGCCAGGTTCAGCGACGCGATCGCGAAGACCAGCGCGGAGGCGTCCCGGGCCCAGGCGCGGTTGGCGTCGACCAGCCCTGCGAGCGCGCGGCCGAACGTTGCGTCCTGCTCGCGTCGGACGACGACGAAACGCCAGGGCTGCTCGTTGAAGCTGGACGGTGCCCAGCGGGCGGCCTCGAACAGCGAACACAGGTCCGCGTCGTCGAGACCGCGCGGCTCGTAACTTTTGGGGCTCCAGCGCTCGGCGATGGCCGCGAGCACGGGATGGCCGACGGGCGCGGTCATCGTCATGTCAGTTCCTCCTGGTGGCGAGGGCCCGCTGCAGCAGGCCGTCGAGTGTCTCGAGTTCCCGCGTGGGCATCCCCCGCAACGAGTCCCCGTGCAGGGCCAGCATCGGTGCGTCCAGCCGCGCGAGCAGCGCCAGCCCGGCGGGCTCGATCCGCACGTGCACCACGCGCCGGTCTTCGCGGCAGCGCTCGCGGCGCACCAGGCCGACCTTCTCCAGCCGGTCGACGAGTCGGGTGACGTCCGGCACACGGGTGATCATCGCGCCGGCGAGGCCGGTGCCGGTCAACCCGTCGGGACCCGCGCCGCGCAGGATGCGCAGCACGTTGTACTGCGGCGCGGTGACCCCGTGCTCCTTCAGCAACGCGGCCACGTCGGCCATCAGCGCCTCGTGCAGACGCAGCAGGTCCAGCAGCAAGTCGCGGCTCAACAGCGCGCGGTTCGCCATCACATCGCCCCCTTCCTCATGCTTGTAACCTACTCATGCCATTTACCTGTTGCAACAGATATGATCCCCACACCCCACCACACACCCCCTTCCGTCGCCTGATCACCTCGCCCTGGACCTGCACACGCGCCGTGTCGGGGGTGTCTGGAGGGTTCCGGCGCCAGGAGGGCGCCGGAACCCGGAAGTCAAGCGAGTCGGGCACAGGACGTGCCCGGCGTGCTTCCCCCGACACGACGCGTGTGCAGGTCCA
>JAUSBL010000106.1 GCA_030658975.1 Candidatus Latescibacterota bacterium | reverse complement strand
CCCAGGGCGATGGCCAGGCCGCCCAGCAGGAACAGCTGCTGCGCGCCGCTGAGCGCCAGGCCGAAGGGGAGATCCAGACTCGGGAACGGCGCCACCGGCACGAACACGCCCATCACGTTGCCGATGTTGTTGGCGCCGAGGCTGTAGGAGCCGAAGGCCCCCACCGCGATCAGCGCCCACCGCGTCACCATGTCGTCCCACAGCAGGTGCGGGCGCAGTCGTCGCACGATGCGGCGGATCAGGACGTAGAAGAGGACGGCGAAGGCGCCCGACAGGATCGGGCAGACGATCCAGGCGGCGACGATCTTCGAAAGGGCGGAGACGTCGGTGGGCACGCCGCTGAAGAAGTTCCAGCCGATGATCGCGCCCACGACGGCCTGCGAGGTGGAGGCCGGCAGGCCCAGCCTGGTCATGGCCGTGATCGTCACGGCGGCCGCGAGCGCGACCATGAAGGCGCCGCCCATGGCGTCGATGGCGCCGAGCTGGCCCAGGGTCCCGGCGGCGCCGGCGCCGCCGACGACCGAACCCAGCACCACGAACACGCTGCAGATGAGGGCCGCGGTGGCGAAGCGGACCATGCGCGAGCCCACGGCCGTGCCGAAGACGTTGGCGGCATGGTTGGCGCCCAGGGACCAGCCCAGGAACAGCCCGCTCGACAGGAAAACCAGGACGAGCACTGCCGGCTCCTTGCGGGCGGGTCGGTTTGGCGGCGCGCCGGGGGCAGGGAATCTATTCGACGGTCGGGGCGCCGCCCGGCTCGGCGCGCAGCGCGATCAGGAGCAGGCGGCGCTGCTTCTTGAGGCGGTCGTTGTCCAGGCGGTTGCGCGGCGATTCCGGCAGCAGGCGCCAGGCCGGCGTCCGGCTCTCCAGCTCCTCGAGCAATTGCCAGCTGTGGCGGTATTCCCGGCCGACGAGGCTCTTGATCGCCGCGATCTGCTCGGGTTCGAACCACCCCGGCTTGACGTCCTGTGCGATGCGGGCCGGGTCCACCAGATAGCGGTCGACCTCCGCCGCGCGCACCACCCGCTCGCGCTGCTTCGCGTCCAGACCGGTCGCGTCCCGCAGCGCCCGGTTCAGCGAGAATTGCGTCGTGTAGTGGCCGCCCTTCACGGTTTCGAGCCCTGCGACGGGCAGCCCGAGGCGGTCGACCCGCTCGATCACCTGCGGCGACAGCTCGTAGGCATGGGGCCGGTTGACCGGAACCGCAAAGACGTTCTGCAGGACGAAGAGACCGACGAACGCCAGGAGACAGGCGATGATGGGAGTGGTCACCCAACCCGCCGCGATGTCGACCAGCACGCGGTAGCGGATCCCGTGGCCGCCCTTGAGCAGGCCCAGGCCCACCACCGCCCCGATCACGGCCTGGGAGCTGGAGACCGGCACCAGCGGCAGGGCCGGCAGGCCCACGCTCAGCAGCGCGTGTTCCAGCCGCTGCGAGGCGAACAGGAACAGCACGACCGAATGCGCCAGCACTACGACCAGGGCCATCTGCGGCGTCAGCTTGAAGAGGTTGCCGCCGACGGTGCCCATGACGTGGCGCGAGTAGGTGAACACGCCCAGGGCGATGGCCAGGCCGCCCAGCAGGAACAGCTGCTGCGCGCCGCTGAGCGCCAGGCCGAAGGGGAGATCCAGACCCGGGAACGGCGCCACCGGCACGAACACGCCCATCACGTTGCCGATGTTGTTGGCGCCGAGGCTATAGGAGCCGAAGGCCCCCACCGCGATCAGCGCCCACCGCGTCACCATGTCGTCCCACAGCAGGTGCGGGCGCAGCCTTCGCACGAGGCGGCGGGACAGGACGTAGAACAGGACGGCGAAGGCGCCCGACAGGATCGGACAGATGACCCAGGTGACGACGATCATGGTGAGCGAGGCGGTGTCGGTGAGCACGCCGCTGAAGAAGTTCCAGCCAATGATCGCGCCCACGACGGCCTGCGAGGTCGAGACCGGGAGCCCGAGCTTGGTCATGGCGGTGATCGTCAACGCGGCCGCGAAGGCGACCATGAAGGCGCCGCCCATGGCGTCGATGGCGCCGAGCTGGCCCAGGGTCCCGGCGGCGCCGGCGCCGCCGACGACCGAACCCAGCACCACGAACACGCTGCAGATCAGCGCCGCGGTGGTGAAGCGGACCATGCGCGAGCCCACGGCCGTGCCGAAGACGTTGGCGGCGTCGTTGGCGCCCAGGGACCAGCCCAGGAACAGGCCGCTCGACAGGAAGAACAGGACCAGCAACGCGACCTCCTACACCGTGCGCTTGATGGTGTAGATCGCCAGGCGGTCGGCGACTTCCTCCGACGCGTCCGAGATCCGGTCCACATTCAGCACGAAGTACCGCAGGTGCGTCTTGCGCGCCAGCTCGGCGTCCGTGTCGAAGATCCGACGCTTGAGCGCCATGGCCTGGCGGTCGCCCTCCTTCTCGTAGAAGTAGACCTTGTGCAGGTGGTCGTTGACCGTGTAGGGGTCGCGGAAGAAGGCGCGCGTGGCCAGGACCATCGCTTCCGCCGTGCGGGCGGCCGTGGCGCCCAGCGCCGTCCAGTCGTCGTTCATGCCGGGCAGGAGTTCGGGGCGCTCCACCAGGAACATGCCCAGGGTGTGCTTGGCCTGGTTGACCACGTCGTCGGTGGTCTCCAGCAGGCCGAGCACGTCGCCGCGGGCCTCCGGGATCAGCGAATGCCGGTAGAGCTGCTTCTCGATGTTGCGGCGCAGCTCGTCCGCGCGGTGCTCGGCGTCGTCGATGGCCCTGTAGTGCGTCTCGAAGTGGTCGTGGCGTCCGGCCACGTAGTCCGCGACGCCGCGCTCGAAGAGCAGGGCGGCCTGGCCGACCGTGTCCAGGAACTCGTCGATCTGGACCACCAGGGCCCGCGTGCGCTTGAACAGCAGGATCGGCATGGTGCTGGTTCCTTTCCGGCGGCGGGCGGCGGCCCGCCGGATCCTACGCCGGGAGCGGCGCGAAGCGGTCGTGGAACACGCCGTGGCGCAGGCCGCGGGCGCAGACGGTCAACTCTTCGGCCCCGCAGCGCAGCAGGGCCTCCTCCAGGATCACGGCGCCGGCCAGGGCCACGTCGGCGCGTTCGGGCATCAGGCCGGGCAGACGGCGGCGGGCGACCAGCGTCAGCGCAGCGAAGCGCGAAGCCAGCCGCCCGATCTCCTCGCGCCGCAGGCGGCTGCCGTGGACGGCGGCCGTCTCGTGCGCGGGCAGGCAGCGGCTGACCGTGGCCATCGTGGTGGGGGCGCCGCCGACGGCGACCACCGCGCCCGGCGGCAGCGCGAGCCCGGCGAACGACTCGCGCACCGCCTCGCGCAGCGCGTTCAGGGCGGCGGTCCCCGGGGGATTGCCGCGGACCAGCCGGTCGGTCAGGACCCGCGACCCCACCGGCACGCTCGCGCGCGCCAGGATGTTGCCCCCCTCGGCGGACACGAACTCGGTGCTGCCGCCGCCCGCGTCGATCACGATCACG
The DNA here is from genome assembly GCA_030658975.1 of Candidatus Latescibacterota bacterium. Classification (GTDB taxonomy): domain Bacteria; phylum Krumholzibacteriota; class Krumholzibacteriia; order LZORAL124-64-63; family LZORAL124-64-63; genus PNOJ01. The sequence continues at coordinate 4,487 of JAUSBL010000106.1, read as the reverse complement.
CGCGCGGGCAGGTCATCCAGGCTCCGCTGCACCGCGAGATGGGACAACCGGGCTTCCTCCTGCCCGTCCAGCACCTGGACCCGCAGCTTCGCCAGCCGGCGCGTCAGTTCCAGGAACTCGTCGGCGTTCACGGCGCGGCGCAGCGCCTCGGTGCCCACCGCGACGACGTTCTCCGCTGCGAGGCCTTCGGCCCGCTCCCGGAAGACCGCCACCTGGCGCGCGGTGCGCGTCATGGCGTCCTCGGCCAGCTCGCCGGTCAGGGACAGGCCCTGGCCGAGCCGCGTGACCGCCAGCTCGTCGGTCAGCGGCGTCACGCTGCCGTGGACGACCCGGCCCGCGAAGAGCTTGACCGAGTTGGTGCCGATGTCGATGACGGCGTACCGTCCCATGATTCTCCTGACGATTGGCCGCCCATTGAACGCCTTGCCGGATGATAATGCAAGTCCTGATGGCGTCCGGAACGCCGGGAGCCGTAAAAGGCAGGACCCCGGCGCCGGAGCCGGGGTCCGCATCCGCGTCGCCGCGGGGGCGGCGCGCCGCAGATCTCCAATCGCCGGCCGCTAGTCGCCGGTCGCCGCCTTGCGGTCGTGGCCGCCGAGCGCGCCCTTGAAGAACTCGCGCCGCATCCGCGCGATGTTCTCGATGGAGATCTCCTTGGGGCAGACCGCTTCGCACTCGCCGTGGTTGGAGCAGTCGCCGAACCCCTCGCGGTCCATCTGGCCGATCATCAGCAGCGCGCGGCGGCCGCGCTCCGGCCCGCCCTGCGGCAGGTAGGAGAGCTGGCTGATCTTGGCGCTGACGAACAGCGAGGCCGAGGCGTTGGGACAGGCGGCCACGCAGGCGCCGCAGCCGATGCAGGACGCGGCGTCCATGGCCTTGTCGGCGTCGAGCTTGGGGATCGGCACCGCGTTGCCGTCGGGGGCCGAGCCAACGTTGGCGGCGACGAAGCCCCCCTGCTGCTGGATGCGGTCGAAGGCCGTGCGGTCGACCACCAGGTCCTTGAGGATCGGGAACGGGCCGGCGCGGAACGGCTCGACGGTGATCGTCTCGCCGTCGCGGAAGTGCCGCATGCGCACCTCGCAGGTGGTGGTCTTGGGGTTCGGGCCGTGCGCCGTGCCCTTGATCACCAGGCCGCAGGTGCCGCAGATCCCCTCCCGGCAGTCGCTGTCGAACTCGACGGGCTGCTGCCCCTGGCGGGTCAGCTCCTCGTTGAGCAGGTCGAGCGTCTCGAGGAAGGACATCTCCGGCAGGACCTTCTCGACCGTGTAGTCGACGAAGCGGCCTTTGGCCTCGCCGCGGGCCTGCCGCCAGATCTTCAGGTGGATGGTCATCTCGCTCATGCTCGGCACCTTCCCCTACTTGTAGCTGCGGGTCTTCACTTCGATGTTCTCGTAGACGAGGGGCTCGACGTGGCGTGCGGGCGCCTGCCCGTCGCCCTTGTGCTCCCACGCCGCCACGTGCATGAAGTTCTCGTCGTCGCGCCGGGCCTCGCCCTCGGGCGTGTGGTGCTCCGCGCGGAAGTGCCCGCCGCAGGACTCCTCGCGGGCCAGGGCGTCCATCGCCATCAGCTCGCCCAGCTCCAGGAAGTCGGCCACGCGACCGGCCATCTCCAGCTGCTTGTTGAAGTCGGCGGCGTCGCCCGGCACCTTCACGTCGTGCCAGTAGGCCTCGCGCAGCTCGCGGATCCTCGCGATCGCCGCCTCGAGGCCGGCCTTGTCGCGGTCCATGCCGACCTTGTCCCACATCACGCGGCCCAGGTCCCAGTGGAAGTCGCGCACCGTGCGCGAACCCTTGACCGCGAGCAGGGCGTCGTAGCGCCGGCGCACCTCGTCCTCGACCGCGCCGAAGGCGTCGTGTTCGGTCGTGACCTTGCCCAGCCCGCCGCGGGCCAGGTAGCCGGCCACCACGCGCGGCACCACGAAGTAGCCGTCGGCGCAGCCCTGCATCAGGGCCGAGGCGCCGAGGCGGTTCGCGCCGTGGTCGGAGAAGTTGGCCTCGCCGGCCACGAACAGGCCGGGGATCGTGCTCTCGAGGTTGTAGTCGACCCACAGCCCGCCCATGGTGTAGTGCGGCGCCGGGTAGATCATCATCGGCGTGTGGTAGGGATCGTCGGCGATGATCTCCTCGTACATCGTGAACAGGTTGCCGTAGCGGTCGGCCACCACGTCGCGCCCGAGGCGCTTGATCGCGTCGGCGAAGTCGAGGTAGACCGCGAAGCCGGTGTTGCCGACGCCCTTGCCCGCGTCGCACTCCACCTTCGAGGCCCGCGCCGCGATGTCGCGCGGCACGAGGTTGCCGAAGGCGGGGTAGCGCCGCTCCAGGAAGTAGTCGCGCTCGCCCTCGGGGATGTCCGCGGGGCGGCGCTTGTCGCCGGGCGCCTTCGGCACCCACATGCGGCCGTCGTTGCGCAGGCTCTCGCTCATCAGGGTGAGCTTGGACTGGTAGTCCCCCAGCTGCGGGATGGCGGTGGGGTGGATCTGCGTGTAGCAGGGGTTGGCGAACAGGGCGCCCCGCTTGTAGGCCCGCCAGATCGCGGTGGCGCTGCAGTTGACGGCGTTGGTCGACAGGTAGAAGACCGGCGAGTAGCCGCCGGTCGCCAGGACCACCGCGTCGGCGGCGTAGCGCTTCATCTCGCCGGTGACCAGGTCGCGGCAGACGATGCCGCGGGCCTTGCCGTCGACGACCACCAGGTCGAGCATCTCGTGGCGCGGGAACATCTTCACCGTGCCGGCCGCGATCTGGCGCGACAGGGCGGAGTAGACGCCGAGCAGCAACTGCTGGCCGGTCTGGCCGCGGGCGTAGAAGGTGCGCGACACCTGCACGCCGCCGAAAGAGCGGTTGGCCAGCGTGCCGCCGTACTCGCGGGCGAAGGGCACGCCCATCGCCACGCACTGGTCGATGATGCCCATCGAGAGCTGGGACAGGCGGTAGACGTTGGCTTCGCGGGACCGGTAGTCGCCGCCCTTGACGGTGTCGTAGAACAGCCGCTCGACGCTGTCGCCGTCGTTCTGGTAGTTCTTCGAGGCGTTGATGCCGCCCTGCGCCGCCACGCTGTGGGCGCGGCGCGACGTGTCCTGGACGCAGAAATTGAGCACGTTGTAGCCCAGCTCGCCCAGGGTCGCGGCGGCGCCGCCGCCGGCCAGGCCCGTCCCCACCATGATGATCGTGAACTTGCGCCGGTTGGCGGGCGCCACCAGCGGGCATTCCATCTCGTGCCGGTCCCACTTGTCGGCCAGGGGTCCGCTCGGGATTTTGGCGTCGAGGATCTTGCTCATCGGTGACCTCCCGACACGGACGGGTCGACGAAGAAGAGGATGTACAGGGGCAGCAGCAGGAAGCCCACGGCGAACAGCACCGAGACGACCCGGGCCAGGTTCTGCAGCGGACCCATCGCGCGGTCGTTGTTCCAGCCCAGCGACTGGAAGGCGCTCCAGAAGCCGTGGCGCAGGTGGAAGCCCAGCATGCCCATCACCACGACGTAGGCGCCGGCGATCAGCGGTTGCTTGAAGGCCGCCACGACCACCGCGTAGAGGTCCTTCATCTCCTTGCCGTCGTAGACGACGATCGGGTGGTCGGCGAACTTGAACATTTTCACGTGCAGGACCACGAAGACCGCCAGCGTCAGCCCGGTGACGATCATGCTGGTCGACGGCAGGCCCTTGCGGCTCTTGCCGCCGGCGTTGCGCACCAGCGCGTAGCCCACCGGCCGCGCCTTGCGCTTGTCGGTCCAGGCGACGGTGATCGCCGCCACGATGTGAAATCCGAACACCGCCAGCAGGCCCGCCTCGAAGGCGAGGATCAGCCAGCCGTGGATGGCGTGCTCCAGGAAGTACGCGTAGGCATTGAAGGCGTGCCCCCGGTCCGGGATGAACAGGGTCAGATTGCCCAGCAGATGGACCGCCACGAAGCCGACGAGCAGCAAACCCGTCAACCCGGTGATCATCTTCTTCCCGACGGAGGACCAGACGTGGGATCGGAACGTGGACATGGACACACTCCAGCGCTGGCGCCCTGGTTGCAAGGCCGATCGCGCTAACTAGTAGCACCCGTGCGGTCGCAATTCAACATTCAATGATCCGGGGAATGGTCGTGATCCGCAGGCAGGTCATCCTGCGGCCGGGACACATCCAGCCCGGGCGACGGGGGGCGCGCTCCAGGCGCCTCCTGTGCCTGGAACGCTCGACTTGCGGGCTCCGGCGCCCTCCTGGCGCCGGAACCCTCCAGACGCCCCCGCCGTGCGGGTCTCTCTCGAGTCTCTGTGCCGAAGCGCCGGTTGTGGGGGATCTCATCCCTTCCCTGACAGCCTCACAATTCGACTCGCAACAGGATATTTGCACTCAGGTATGCGAACCCATCGCTGTGAACATGTGATTCAACTTCGATCGATCCGCGGGAATGGTCGCTGACCCGCCGGCAGGTGCATCTCGGCCGGGACACATCCAGCCCGGGCGACGGGGGCGTCTGGAGGGTTCCGGCGCCAGGAGGGC
>JAUSBL010000105.1 GCA_030658975.1 Candidatus Latescibacterota bacterium | reverse complement strand
TGCTCGACCTGCGTCTGCACATCCTGCCGTGACAGGGGTGTCCTGGAGGCCCCGCAGCCAGGATGGCGGAGGGGCCGGAAGGCCAAGCGCTCCGGGCACACGAGGTGCCCGGAGCGCGTCCCCTGTCACGGCAGGATGTGCAGATTATTGGACTGAGGCCGTCCCCCCGCCCCGTATCCGCGCCAGCGCCTCGCGCCCGTTCGTGTTCTCGGGGTTGAGTGCCAGCGACTTCTCGTACATCGCGATCGAGCCCGCGCTGTCGCCGGTGGCCAGCAGCGCCTCGCCCAGACTGTCGTAGGCGTTCCACGACTCCGGGTAGAGGTCGACGTACGCCCGGAACATCGCCACGGCCTGCGGCGCGCGTCCCGCCTGCAGGAAGCGGTAGCCGGAGGCGTTGAGCTGGCCCTCCATATAGAAGTAGCGTGCGGGCTCGGCGCCGCGGCTCGCGATGACCTCGCGGACGGCGTCCTCGCCGGCCCCCTCGTCGACGAGCGCGTAGAGCCGGTCGGCGGCCGACGTCTGCCCCGTCGTCACGCTCCAGAGCTCCATCAGCGTCATGGCGTGGTTGTTGCGGTTGAAGCCCGGGCTCTGCGCCAGCTCGGGGAAGCGCGCGTCGAGCGCGAAGGTCGCGAACAGCGACTCGATGGCCGCGCCGCGCGCGATCTCGGCCGGCACGCCGTCCCACAGCGCCCGCACGTAGCCGACCCGCGCCGCGAACCCGTCGTACGACAGCTCGCCGTTCCAGTGGCCGGTCACCAGCAGCCGGATGCGATCCTTCTGCTGCGCCAGGTATTCCCAGTTCTTCAGCAGCTTCGGGAAGTCGTGACGCACGCCGGGCCGCGCGATGAAGGACGCCAGGCAGCCCGGGGAGTCGGTCAGCCAGCAGTCGGACATCGTGTCGCCGGTCATCAGGATGCCGTGCCGGGGCACGAAGACGGCGATGTCGCTCGCGGTGTGCATGCCGCCGGTGTAGTAGAGCTCGAAGGTGGTGTCGCCCATGTCGAGCGTGAGGCGGTCCGCGAAGGTGCGCGTGGGCGGCGCGAGCGGCGCGTCCGACAGCAGGGCGTCGCGGTTCAGGCGGTCCAGGGCCAGGTCCTCGCGCAGGCTGGGCAGGCTCGGGTCGCCCTCGGGCAGCGCCGCGATGCGCGCTTCCGACTCCGGGATGCCGATCGCGAACCATTCCAGGACGCGCGGCCGGTCGGCCTGGCCGGCGGCCATGCCTTCGGCGACCAGCTCGTGGCCGACGATCTCGCAGTCGGCGTAGACCGCGTTGCCGCCGGTGTGGTCGGTGTGCTCGTGGGTGTTGACCAGCGTCGTGAAGTCGTCGCGGCCGAGCTCGCGCGCGATGACGCGCCGCAGCTCGCGATCGACCAGCGGATTGCCGGTCGTGTCCACGACCAGGATGCCCTTCTGCGTGGCGAAGGCGACCGTCGCCGTCGAAGAGATATAGTCACCGACCCAGACCCTGACGACCCCCTCGCCGAGCTTCTGCACGTGGACCGGCAGGCCGGCCACCATTTCGGCGGCGGCGGTCGCCGCCGTGAGCATCATCGCCAGGCCGATCAACAGCCCGCACCGCTTGTTCATCTCCGCTCCCCCGTATGGTTGATGACGGCGCCTCGGGGCGTGGGGCGAGGCGTTCTGATAACTACGGGGAACTGATCATCTGGTTTCATTGGGGCGGGAGGTTCTACCGCAAACAGGCCCCGGCGCAGGGAACCGGCCGCCCGCCCCGCTCCCACTGCAGCGTCACATGCCCGATGCCGAAACGGTCGTGGAGTTCCCGGCAGGCCCGGGCCAGCAGTTCGTCGTCGTCGCGCGGGTCGGGTTTGACGAGGTGGGCGGTGAGCGCGGACTCGGTCGTGCTCATGCCCCAGATGTGCAGGTCGTGGACGGCCGTCACCCCGGGCAGCTCGTTCAGGTACGCCTCCACGGCCGCGGGGTCGATCCCCGCCGGCACCGCCGCCAGGGCCAGGTCCACCGACTCGCGCAGCAGCCCCCAGGTTCCGACCAGGATCACGGCCGCAATCACCAGGCTGACGGTCGGGTCCAGCCACATCCACCCGGTCCGCAGCATCACGACCGCGGCGACCACCACGCCCGCCGACACCGCGGCGTCGGCCGCCATGTGCAGGAACGCGGCGCGCAGGTTGAGGTCGTGCTTGCGCCCCGCCACGAACAGCAGCGCCGTGGCCGTGTTCAGCACCACGCCGGCCGCCGCCACCCAGATGACCGTCCCGCCGGCGATCTCGCCCGGACTCCCGAACCGCCGCACCGCCTCCCACGCGATCCCGCCCACCGCGACCAGCAGCAACCCCGCGTTGAGCATCGCCGCCAGGATGGACGAGCTGCGCCAGCCGTAGGTGCGCCGCTGCGAGGGCTTGCGCTGCACCAGCCGCGAGGCGCCCCAGGCCAGCAGCAGCCCGAGCACGTCGCCCAGGTTGTGCCCCGCGTCCGCCAGCAGCGCCAGCGAGTGCGCGGCCACGCCGAACCCGGCCTCGACGATCACGAAGCCGACGTTGAGCGCCACCGCGACCGCGAAGATGCGGTTGTAGTCGTGGGGGGCGTGCACGTGCGTCAACCCGCGGCCTCCGTGGATTTGATGAATTGATCCGCCCACACCTGAACGTCATGGTGTGGGCGGTATCATCAATCAACAATGCAATGCCAGTCCACGCCTATCAGCGAGCTAGGGCCCGACCGCTCCCTCCGCCGGCCAGCCCGTATCGCCCGCCCGCTCGAGGTTCATCTCGAGGAAGCGCACCGGTTCCTGGCCGGGCACGAGCCGGTCGCCGACCTCCACCCACTTGCCGCCCTTGATCGTCGCCGTGTAGCGGATGGTCATCGGGCCGGCGGAGATCTCCCACACAAACCCATCGGCCGTCGGCGTCAGCACATAGTCGCCCACGTAGCCCATGGCATACGAGTGCATCGTGTAGGCGCTCTTGGCCGGGTCGTAGGAGATCGTGCCGAACGCGTTGAAGGCGAGTTTGCCGTCCGCTTCGTACCCGCGGCCCTCGACCACCTTCACCGCCCCGTCCAGGAACGGTCCCACCCGCTCGGTCTGGGTCAGGACGTGCTTCTCGCCGGACGGCAGGATGGTCCACGCGGAGCCCTTCCAGGCGCCGTCCATGAACGAGAGCTTGGCCAGGGCGGCCTTCTGCGCCGTGATGACGGCGGCGGGGTCGTAGTTGCCCTGGGATTGCGCCGCCGCCGGCAGGGCCAGGGCCGTCAGCAGGAGTGCGACCGTCGCAAACCTTGATTTGGACATGTCAGGCTCTCCTCTCGGGTAGGGAGCTCTTACTTGATGCCGGAATCCCGGCAGCAGAGCGCGATCACGTTCGTGGGCTCGTCGCCGACCAGCGTCAGCGTCGCCTGGTCGCCCGTGTAGCGGACGGTCCACACCCCGGAATCCGTGAGGGTCGTCAGCGTCACCCGGTCGCCGGTCTGACTCCAGGCCCCGCTCATGGTGACCGGGTCGGCGGGCTCGCTGGGATACGTGACCTCGCCGGTGATCTCGAAATCGCCGCCCTCGCCGAACGTGGCGCTGCCGGTCGCGGTCCCCGCGACTCCGTGATCGGTGAAGCCGACGAGATCCCAGGTTCCTGTGATCTTGCGGGCGGGTTCATCGTCCCCGCACCCCGCGAGCAGGACGATCGCCAGCAGCGCCGGCAACCATCTGCGTTGTTTCCTGTTCATGGTCGGGTCTCCTTTCGGGGCTCGCGCCCTCCCTCGTCGAATCGGATCAGTTCGGCCCACCGCACCGCGGGCGACAGGAATATCTCGCCCGCAGGACGATTCCAGACCGACGAGTTGTGCTCCTCGTCCCCGGTGTGGACCCAGCCGTCCGCCGCGCGCGCCAGAACGGCGTCGAAGGTCGCCCGCGTGCCGGGTGACAGATCGAAGGAGAACTCGAACAGTTCGGGCAGCTTCCGGTAGCGCGCGGGTTCCATGCTCGCGACCGGGCGGAATCCGGCGAGCGCCGCGGCGAGGTCGCTTCCGATCTCCGCCGCCCGCTCCCCGCTGCCGCATTCGGCGAAGATGCGCAGGATCAGTGCCATAAAACCATGATACCCAGCGCCGCCGGCTGCGCCACCCACCAAACGGAAGCGGGCGGGGTCGCCCCCGCCCGCCCTTGCTCCCCGCTGCGGGAAGCCCTCACTTCAGCAGCACCAGCTTGCGCGTCGACGCCGGACCGCCCGCCGCCTGGAGCCGCGCCACGTACGTCCCGCACGCCACTACCTGTCCCGCGTCGTCGCGGCCGTCCCAGGCCGCCTCGTGCCGGCCGGCCGGCCGCGTCGCGGCGACCAGGGTCCGCACGCGCAGGCCGCGCAGGTCGTACACTTCCAGTTTTACCAGACCCGCGGTCGCGAGGTCGTACACGATGTTCGTGCGCGGGTTGAAGGGGTTCGGGTGGACCGACACCAGCGCCGTGGCGGCGGGCGCGGGCGGCGGGCCGTCGTCGACTCCCGTGACGCCTGCGTGCAGGCGCAGGCGGTACGTGCCGGCCTTCGCAAGTTCGGCGGCGCCGGTCTTCCAGACGGCCAGGCAGTAGTAGTCCGTCGTGGGGATCGTGACGGTGAACCACTCGTCCTGGCCCGCGCCGTTCAGCCACGCGGCGCCGTCGCTGACGAGCGTCGACTTCTTCTGGAAGGCCGTGCCCGCCGGGTGCAGGCTGATCCCCCAGTCCACGTTGCCCGACAGGTTGTCCAGTCGGAAGGCCCACAGCCCGGCCGTCAGGCGAAACTCCCGCAGGTCGAGGATCCGGTTGGCGGGCAGCGTCCAGGGCCCGAAGGTGCCGTCCTCGTTGGCCAGGCAGTAGAGCGAGGTCACCCCTTCGGCCGTGTATCCCTCGGCGCCGCTCTGCCGCAGCACGCCCGCGTCGTAGGCGGCGAAGGGCGTGGCGTTGTGGTTGACCAGCACGAAGTCGGACTGCCCGGCGCCCCAGCCCGAGATGGCCAGGTTGGCCGCGAAGCCGTTCTGGGCGCCGTCGAGCTGCGGGTGCATCCGCACGTCGACGTCGGACGCGGCGCCCGGCATCACCGCGACGCCGGTCCAGTAGCCGCCGCCGACGGTGGACCTCAAGCCGTCGCAATTGAACCAGGTCGTCACGCCGGCGGGCACCTCGGCCCAGCCGCCGATGCGGTCGGGCGGGCCCGCGCGCGCCACGGGTGTCGCGAGCGCCAGGCCCAGCGGCGACCAGCAGTACTGCTCGCCGTAGTCGTTGTCGGTCTCGTCGATCTCATCGATCGTGGCGTTGCGGTCCAGCATCAGCGCGAGGGTGTGCCGGCCGCCGCGCACGGTGCGGGCCGTCGTGGAGTTGGTCGTGCGCACCTGGTTCGGCGTCATCGAAGTGTACGACCAGGTGACCGCCGGCTCGCCGTCCAGGCACACCGTCGCCCGCGACGTGTTGCCGGGGTCGTTCCATCCGCTCGGGCTGTTGTTGCGGAAGGCGAAGTTGTAGTACGACGACGACGCGTTGCCGTGCAGGGTGTCCGGCAGCGCCACCGACCCGGCCGTGCCGTCGCTGGCCGGCCGCGGCACCAGCGGCGAATGCCAGCCTGCGACGAGATACGGCTCGAAGTCGGGCAGCGTGCGCTCGATCTCGATGACGAGCGGCAGCGCGGCGGCCCCGGCGCCGCACGTCTGGTCGCGGAAGACGGCCAGGCCGTGGTGGCCGATCCCGGTGACGCGCATGTGCATGCGCGCCCGCCCCGCGACGTTCGAGGCGACCGCCAGGCTGAAGTCCTGCAGGTCGCCGACCGTGAAGTCCTCGTCGAACCAGGCGGCCTGGACCGGGCCCTGCGCGGGCGCGACGTCCACCGTGACGGTGATCCAGCCCGTGTCGGCCGCCGTCACGGAGAACTCGCGCAGCAGCAGCATGTGGTTCAGCGGCAGCGTCGCGGCGACCGAGTCGCCGACCGCCATCATCGTGCTCGTCACGTGCACGACCTGGTAGTCGCCGTCGCCGCCGCCGGTGCCGGACTCGATCACGCCGACGTCGTAGTTGTGCAGGCCGACCTCGTTGCGGTTGACCAGCACGGCGTCGGTCAGGCCGGCGCCGCGGGCGGACCAGCCGGTGTTCGCGGCGAAGCCGTTGCCCGCCCCGGTCGAGGCCGTGTGCAGGCGGCAGTCGTAGTCCTCCGTCGCGACCAGCGGCCGAGTCACGACGGCGTTCCACTCGCCGCTCGAGCTGAAGCGCAGCCCGTCGCAGTTGTACCAGGTGGTCGAGCCGTCGACGACCGAGCTCCAGCCCCCGGCCCGGTCCGGCGGCGCGGCGCGCGTGACGAGCGTGCCGGGCATCAGCGTCGGCGGCGTCCAGATCCACTGGTGAGCCCAGAAGTTGTCGATCTCGTCGGGCTCCGACAGCGCGCCGAGGTCGTCGTGCTGCGCCTCGAAGGTGTGGCGCCCGCCGCGGATCGTCAGCGGGCCGCGGTTGATCGCGTAGTAGGAGACGCCGGCGCCGGCGGCGCCGAACGAGAGCCCCGCCAGCCCCGCGCCGTCGACGGCCAGCCCCACGTGGAAGCCGCTCGTCGTGGCCGACTCGCCGCTGTTGCGGCCGCGCACGTTCCAGTACGTGGCGCCGCCGTTGCCGGAGAGCGTGGTCGGCTCGGTCACGTTCGTGGAGATGGCGTCGTTGGTCGCGCGCGGCACCAGCTCGCGCGCCCAGCCGGCGGCCAGGTACGGTTCCAGGTCGGCCGGTTCGGCGGCGCGGATCGTGAACGGGCCGTAGGAGACGTAGTCGTCGCTCCAGCGCCCGTCGCGGTCGACGGCGCGGATGCAGAAGTAGTACGTCCCCGGCGCCAGGATCGCGGAGGTGTAGTGGTTCCAGACCGGGATGTCCTGCGTGGCCGCCGGCAGGGCGGGCGCGGCCGTCGACAGGGTGAGGCCGTAGCCGGCGAGCCCCGAGATGTCGTCGGTGGCGTTGGTCCAGAAGAACTCCACCGTGCGGTCGGGCGAGGTGGCGCCGACCGCGTGGCTCGAGGTGAGGTTCGTGACCGCGCCCGGCTCCTCCACGTCGCAGTCGATCCCGCAGTTCTTGCCCGTTTCCCACACGTCGCGGGCGCGCGCCGGGAGGCGCGCGGCCAGGTCCATCAGGAACTGCCAGCTCGTGACCGGCTGGTCGAGACTGGCGACCGTGAAGATGACTTCCGGACCGAGCGCCAGGGCGTCGCTCCAGTCGCCGTAGACGCCGTGCGTGTCCTGCTCGGCGTCCTCGATATCGCGCAGCGCCGCCGCCAGGAACCCCTCGGTTTCCAGCGGGTCGGCGTAGCTGCCCTCGCAGGTGTCGAGCGATTCGAAGTCGCGGTGCGAGAGCGCGTCCAGGCCGTAGTCCTCCTCCAGCGAGCGCGTGAAGGCGTCGGCCAGCCAGTCGCTCCAGCCGGCGAGGTAGGCGCCGACCGCGTTCTCCCCGCACCAGTAGCAACTGCTGCAGTAGTCGTCCTCGTCGCAGACCCCGTTGCAGAGGTCGCTCCCCGGAAACGTGGAGAAGTGGCTCAGCCAGTGGTGGCCGTACAGGGCGGCGAGCGTATCCTCGCGCCAATGGTGGTCGCAGATGATGAGCGTGTCGTCGTAATATTCGGGATGGCAGGACCCGGAGCCCCGCTTCGCCAGCGTGACGCGGGGCGCGTCGCCCCCGCCATGGTCCTCGATCCAGCGGTGCACCCGCGTCAGCGCGGTCAGGAGGTGGAGCACCCACATCTCCGACTCCTCGGCGATGGTGAGGGTGCCCCAGTCGAGATCGGTGCCGCCGTAGTTCTCGACGATGCCGGTGTCCCAGCCGTAGCCGTATCCATAGACGGTGTCCTCCGTCATCATGAAGGCATGCTCGCTCGAGGCCCTGATCCTCAGCCAGATGTCCGGATCGTCGGCGCCGTTCGTGTAGGTGAACGTCCGGCTGAAGTTGCCGTCGGCGTCCGTGTGGGTGGACGACAGCTGCTCGATGCCCCACCAGCCGTCGTCGTCCCAGATTTCGATCAGGATCCCGTCCACGCCGGCCCAGCGACCGTCCTGGCGCTGGTAGACGAAGCGTCCCCGCACGGTGAGGCTGTAGTCCTTTTCGCCGACCCTCGCCGTGTCGGCCGGCGCCGCGGCGGGCAGCGGCGCGATCCGCGCGCCGTGACCGGGCGGCACGTCCACCGGCGCCTGCACGACCCGGATCGTGTCCGGACGAGCGGCAGCCGGCGGCGTGATCGGAGCGGCCGCCGCGGCGGCCGCGAGGACGACCAGCAGCAGTCCGGCCGTCAGCATCGACAGGCTGGTTCCGCGCATCGCCCCCACCTCCTAGCGAGGCGCCGCGTCGCCACGCAGCGCCTCGTCGTGACGCTCCACCGGCACGATCGCCGGCCGCGGCGCCGCCATCTCCGCCAGCGCCGCCTCGATCTGCTCCGCCTGCTCGACGCGCCCCTCCAGCCGCGCGTGCTGCGCCTGCGTGCGCATGACCTGCAGCTCGGTGTCCTGCTTCACCTGCTCGATCTCCCGCTGCAGCGCCAGGAAGGCCGCCGCGTCGGCCGCCGCCGGCACCCGCGCCTCCAACTCGGCGAGCTGCGCCGCCTCCCGGTCCAGCAGCGCGCGGATCGCCTGCTGGCACGGCGTGAGGCTCTCCGGCGCGCGCGGGGCCACGGTCGCCGCCGCCGTCGACTCCACCCCGTCGGGATCCGGGGCGACCGGCGCCGCCGGCTCGGGGAGCGTGCCCGCCACTGCCGCCGTCCCGGCCGTCAGGCCGCAGACACCCATCAGGATCAGGATCGCCAGCTGCCGCTTCATGACACGACCTCCCCGACGCGAAGGGACCGATGCGCCGTCCAACCCCTGGTTCGGCACACCCGATCGTATCACTGTTGAATACATGATTTCAAGAAAGGTGGGCGGGGATCGGGGGGAAGCGCGGAAAGGCCCCGGCCGTTACCGGCCGGGGCCTCGGGAGACGCTCGCTGCGCGCAGCTAACTGCTTGCCGCTACTTCAACAGCGTCATCTTGCGCGATTCCGCGAACCCGCCGTCCGTGGTCAGGCGGTAGAAGTAGGTGCCGCTGGTGACCGCACGGCCCTGGTCGTCCCGGCCGTCCCAGGCGTACGCGTTGCTGTAGTCGCCGGCGGCCAGGCGGCCCTCGACGACGGTGCGCACGAGGTGGCCGCGCAGGTCGAAGACCGCCAGGGACACCTGCGCGTCGCGGTCCAGCGCGAAGCTGAACTTCGTGCTGGGGTTGAAGGGGTTGGGATAGTTGGCGCCCAGCAGCGTCGCGAGCGCGGGCGGGGCGGCGGTCGGGCCGCCGTTGGCCGCGCCGGGGGTGCCCAGGTCGCCGCTGCCGAAGACCGCGGTGCTCTCGGCCCAGTTGGCGCCGTCGTTGTTGTCGCCGGTGCCGGACCAGGCCATCGAGGCGCCGGCCGGGTCCGGCCACACCGGCCCGCCGTCCCACATCACCACGTCGACCTCGCGGCCGAGCGTGTCGACGAGGATCAGTTCGTCGTCCGAGTTGCCCAGCGTGAAGCTCGCGTACTGGTAGAACAGCGTGACGCCCTCGGCGGCCATGGCCGTGGCGTTCACGCCGAGCACCTTGTACTCGCCGGGGTTGATGACCAGCGGGCCGCCGTTGGCGATGACGTGGCTGTCGGTGCCCAGGTCCCTGATCGTCCAGCCGTTGAGGTCGACGGCCGTCGTGCCCGCGTTGCGGATCTCGAACCACTCGCCGTCCGCGTCCAGCAGGATCAGCGGGTTCTGCATGATCTCGGTGACCACGATCTGCGGCAGCGGGCCGAGGTCGCTGATCCCGGCGGTGGAGTTGGCGGCGATCGGGTTGCCGGCGGCGTCCTGGACGTCGTTCACGCGCACGGTGTGCGGCGTGCCGCTGAGCGAGGCGGCCACCGTCAGCAGCACCTGCGAGGGGTCGGCCTGCAGGACCGCGGACACGACCGCGACCGTGTTGCCTGGGGCGGCGGTCTGGTAGACCTCGTAGTTGCCCTCATCCTCGGCCGTCGGAGCCGTCACGGCCTCGCTGAACTGCAGCAGCACCTCGACGGTGCCGTCGAGCGCGGCGCTGACCAGGGTCGGCGGCGTCACGTCCGGGCCCTGGCCGTTGTTCACCAGGTCGGCCGCGAGGCCGGCGATGATCTGGCCGTCGGTGCCGAAGTGTCCGCCGGCGCCGGCGGCCGCCAACTCGTCGCCCACCAGCCAGGTCTCCAGGCCGGGGGCCAGGTCGTCGTCCACGCGCACGACCACGGGGCCGGTGCCGTCGTTGATCGTGAAGTTGTGGGCGGGGTTGGTGCCGGTGGTGGCGGAGATGGCCGTGATCGGGCCCACCGCCGCGACGTAGCTGCCCTCGTTGGACGCCGCGGCCGCGGCCGCGGTGGTCTGCAGGGCGGGCGTGAGCGGCGTGTTGCCGCCGCTGACCAGTTCGACCTCGTAGTTGACCAGTTCGACGGTGGTGCCGAACCAGTACGCCGTGCCGGTGACCTTCACGATGTTGCCCGTGGAGTTCAGCAGCGCCGCGCCGGTGCTGCGGGTCGTGCCGAAGATGTTCAGGCCGCGGCCCGCGGTATCCTGGATGTAGGCGCTGACGCTGGTGCCGTCGGCCTTGTAGTCGCCGGGGATGTAGACCTGGCCCTGGACCATGATGACGTCGCCGGCGAAGCCGAGCGAATCGGCGTGCACCGAGGCGATGGGCGTGATGGCCTCCGGGGCGACGGTGTAGCTGTAGAAGCCGGCCGCGGGGCTGGTGCCGAACAGGCCGTCGTTGTCCGTGGCCTCGACGAAGTACTCGACCAGGGCGCCGTTGGCGGCTCCGGGGATCGTCCCGGTGTAGGTCTCGCCCTCGGCCAGGGTCATCGCGGCGGACGTCGCGCCGGCGCCGTTGACCTGCCAGTAGAGGCGCACCTCGGTGATGGTGCCGTCGTTGTCGGTGGCGTCGGCGTAGACGGTGACCGCCTCGGCGGGCACCGGCAGCAGGCTGCGGTGGTAGACGTTGGCCACGTCGGGGGCCTGCTGGACGATGCCGCCGTTGGAGGCGCCGGGGGTCGGCGCCTGCACGACGTAGGCCGTGGTCACCAGCGGTCCGCCGGCGCCGTCGGGGCTGCGCTGGCAGGACTCGTTGGCGCCGTTGGCGTTGCCGTTCTCGTCGATCTGGGGCTGGCCCGGGGTCAGCACGGCCAGCAGGACGGGGTCGTCGGCGTCGGCGGTGTCGTAGACGATGGCGTCGACGAGGTTGGTCGCCGTCACGGGCGTGTTGTTCGGGAAGTCGGCGGCGTTGGCGTTGTAGAGGGCCACGGCGTCCTGGCCGTTCTGCAGGACGTTGGAGTTGAAGATGATCGACGGGGTGGGCGTGACGCCGGCGTTGCCGAGCAGGAAGAAGCCGTTGGCGCCGAGGCTGTAGCCGTCCAGGTCGTACGCGGCGTACGACAGGTCGTTGGAGCCGTTGTAGAGGACCACGACCAGGCCGTTCAGCGACTGGTTCGGCGTGCCGTACAGTTCGATGAACTCCAGGACGTCGGTCGACGGGGTGTCGGCGTCGATCTCGTTGATGAGCACGTCGGCCCGGGCCGTGAAGGCCGCGGCCAGGACGAGCAGCATCGCCACGAGGATGCGGAGGCCCGAAGGTCCGCGGTTGCTTGAGGTGCGCATCGCCATCATCTCCTGTTGTCGTGGGGCTTCGAGCGAAGGGCAGAGCCCGGGAAACTACCTGGAGTCTAGCACATCCGCGGCGGGCGCGGCGGGCCTTTGAACGGGGAGTTTCAGGTGCTAGATTCGGCGGACCTCCGCACCCGTGCTCCAACCCGGAGTCGCCGCCATGAACCTGCCGCCTCGCCCCGCGCTCCCGACGCTCCTGCTGGTTCTGGTCCTGGCCGCCGCTGCCGTTGCGGCCGGGCCGGCTCCCGTTCCGGGAATCGAGACCCTGCCGCCGGGCGACCGGCCGCCCCCGACCGCGCTGTCGCGCCTGGCCGACGCCGGCGACGCCGCGGCCCATCCCGGCGCCGACCTGGTCGTCGTCTACGAGGAGGCCGTCAACCGGGTCGCCCCCTCGGGCGTCACCGAGGTCGACGGCTACCGCCTGACCAAGGTGCTGACCCCCGCCGGCTGCCGCGACCGCTCCGTGCTGACCTGGCGCTACGACCCGCAGAGCAGCCGCGTCGAGGTGCGCGAGGTGGCCGTGCTGCGCGACGGCGAGCGCCTCGCGGTCGACGTGGCGGCCGTGCGCGACCTGCCCGCGCCCCAGTCGGCCATCTACTGGAGCGACCGCATCATGCTGCTGCAGCTGCCGCGGCTGCGGCCGGGCGACGGCATCGAGGTGCGCACCCTGCGCAAGGGCTTCACCTACGCGCTGCTCGGCGGCAGCGGCGCGGCCGGCGCCGCCGCGGAAGACGACGCCCGCTTCGTCCCTCCCATGCCCGGCGAGTACTTCGACATCGTGCTGTTCGCCGAGGACGCGCCCATCCTCGAGAAGCGCTACGTGCTGAGCCTGCCCGCGGACAAGCGCCTGCACGCCGAGGTCCACAACGGCGCCCTGTTCTCGTCGGTCACCTACGACGCCGAGCGCACCGAGTACGCCTGGTGGGGGCGCGACCTGCCCGCCCTGGTCCACGAGACCCGCCAGCCCGCCGCCAGCGATTTCGCGCCCAAGGTGGTCATGGCGACGGTAGCGGACTGGGAGAGCAAGAGCCGCTGGTTCTTCGACGTGAACCGCAACCAGTTCGACGTCACGCCGGAGATCCAAGCCAAGGTGGACGAGGTCCTGGCCGCGGCCGGCCTGACCGACGCGTCGGCCGAGCGCCGGGCCGAGGCCCTGCTGCACTGGGTGGCCCAGAACATCCGCTACAGCGGCCAGACGATGGGCCCGGGCGAGGGCTTCATCCTGCACTCGGGCGCGATGGTCTTCGAGCAGCGCAGCGGCGTCTGCAAGGACATCGCCGGCATGCTGGTCACCATGCTGCGGGCTGCCGGCCTGGACGCGCAGGCGGCCATGACCATGGCCGGCAGCCGCATCGAGGACGTGCCCGCCGACCAGTTCAACCACTGCGTCACCGCCCTGCGCCTGCCGGACGGCTCGTTCCGCATGTACGACCCGACCTGGGTGCCCTACGACAACAACATCTGGTCGCACTCCGAGACCGAGCAGCACTACCTGGTCGGCTCGCCCGAGGGTTCGACCCTCGACCGCATCGCCTACAGCCCGCCGGCGGAATCCCCGCTGCTGGCCGTCCACCGCGCGACCCTGGACGCCGACGGCACGCTCGCGGGCGAGTTCGAGCTGACCGGCCGCGGCGTCATGGACGGCCGCCTGCGCGGCATGGCCAACGGCCGCCGCGACGAGGTGGCATCGGTCTTCGCCCGCGCGCTGGCCGCCATCAGCCCGCGCGTCCAGGACGTGCGCGTGACCCACCGCCGCACCGACGACTTCGGCGGCGACATGCGGATCACCGTCGCCTACCGCATCCCCGGCTACGCTCTGCCGGTCGACGGCGGTCTCGAGTTCCGCAGCCCGCTGATGCAGCTGACCCTGCACGACGGCACGCTGCTGCGCGCCGGCGCCACCGCGTGGGAGGACGAGCGCCACACCGACATCCTGCTCTACTTCACGCAGCTGCTCGACGGGCAGGAGACGATCCGCCTGCCCCGCGGCTGGCGCGCGGCCGACGCCGAGCAGCCCGACGCCGTCGACGAGACCTACGCCGCCTTCACCGGCGCCAGCCGCCACGACGGCAGCGAACTCGTGATCACCCAGCGCTTCGAGTCCCGCCGCCGGCAGATCCCGCCGGACGGGTACCCCGGCTTCAAGAAGGCCGTCGACGCCGCCCGCGCCTGGGGCGACCGCGTCTTCCGCGCCGAGAAGGGAGGCGCCCGATGAAGCGCGCCATCCTGCTAAGCATCATTGTCTTGCTGATCGCGGCGCCGGCCGCGGCCGGCCCCCTGGGCATGTCTTCGGGTCGCGACCTCGACGCCCTGCTGGCCCGCGCCCGCGCGCTGCCCGATTTCGCCGCGCGCGACGCCGTCCTGCTCTGCGAGGCGCGCTCGACCACCGTCACCCCGGACGGCGACCTCGCCGTACGCGTCCACCAGGTGGTCTGGATCGCGACGCGCAGCGGACTGCAGTCCTACGCCGACCTGCGCGTGCCCTGGCACGCCGGCACCTCGACGCTCGCCGTGCTGAAGCTGCGCACCTGGCGGGACGGCCGCTGGTGGCCCGACGCCGAGCGCATCAGTCCGACCGCCGTGGTCGAGACCCTGCCCTACGCCCTGGAGCACGCCGCGGACTACGCCGACCTGCGCGAGACCATGCTCCTGCACGACGGCGTCGAGCTGCCCTGCCTGCTGGAGACCGAGTACGAGATCGTCGAGCGCGGCGGCGCTCAGGCCGGCGCCGACGGCCTCTGGGTCTTCGCGCGCCGCGACCACGCCCTGGTCAGCGAGTGCACGCTGAACGCGCCGGAGGGCATCGCGGTCCGCCACGCCGGGCGCCGCGGCGCCCCCGCACCGACCGTCGTCGCCGCCGACGGCGCGACGACCCTGACCTGGCGGCTCGAGGATGTGCCGCCGTACGGCCTGCCGGCGCTCGCCGCCCCGCAGGCCGGCTCCCCGAGCGTCCTGTGGTCGACCTGGGAGAGCTGGCAGGATCTGGGAGACGCGCAGGCGCAGGGCTTCGAGGACGACGCCCTGCCGCCCGGCGAGTTGCCCGGCGACTTCCTGCTCGGCGTCGCGCTGCGCGACACGCTCGACGCGCGCCTCGACCGCGCGCCCGACGATCGCGCCAAAGCCCACGCGATCGTGAAGCTGCTGAATGAAGGCGTGCGACCCGTCCGCGTCGACGACCGCCCCTGGCGCGCCGCGACCCGCTCGCCGGCGCGCACCTGGGAGACGGCCTACGGCCACGGCCGCGACCGCGCCGCGCTGGCGACCGCCCTGTTCCGGGCCGCCGGCCTGTCCGCAGGCCGCCTCTACCGCGCCCGTGGCGGACTGCCCATCGACCCCGAGGTCCCGTCGACGGCGGAGCTGGACGGCCCCTTCGTCGAGATCGCCGGCGCCGGCCTGAAGGCCGTCTACGATCCCGGCACGGGCCGGCTCACCGAGGCCCCGTCGGCCTTCGCAGGCCCGCTCTGGCGCTGGCTCGACGGTTCGACGCGGCCGTCGGCCCGCGTCCCCGAAGCCGGCGGCGCGAACCTGTTCGTGCTCGAAGTCACGCTGGAACCCGGCGAGGACGGCGGCTGGCGCGGCACCGGCTTCCTGCGGACCGACGGCCTGTTCTCGGCCCACGACCGCATGGCCGGTCTGGACGCCGACGCGCAGGACTACCTCGCCTCCGTCGTCGCCTCGGTGCTCGAGGGCGCCACGCTCGAGGACGCCAACCCCGCCACGTTGCGGCCGGAGTCCGTGATCTACGGCTTCGACGTCGTGCTGCCGGCGGGTGAAGCCGACGCGTCCGGGCGGCTCCGGCTGGCGCCCGGGTCCCCGCGCGACGGTCTGCTGACCCTCCTGCCGGCCGACGTCCACCTGCACGACGGGACGCGCGGCAGCCCGGTGCTGCTGCCTGGCGCTCTGGTCCAGCGGGTGCGGGTGACCCTGAACGTCGGCGACCGCGAGGTCGTGCGCCTGCCGCAGGACCACGAGATCGTCAACCAGGCCGGCCGGTTCCGGCTGCGCGTCGAGCGCGAGGGCGCCCGCCTCGTGGTCGAGCGCGAGGTGGAGATCGCGGGCGGGGAGTCGCCGCCGTCGTTGTGGCCGGATCTGCGCCTCCTGCTGCTCGAGGAGGCCGATCCCGTCAACAGGGCCATCCTGCTGCGCTAGGATCAGGCAAGGGGGGCGCAAGCCCCCCTCTTCCTGATTGCTATTGATTGTATTATCTCAATTAAAATCAACGGGATTGACGAATCCTACGACTTCGTGATAAAGTCCATCCCGTCGTATTGGGAGCGATTCAGTCATGGATCGTAGGGGCTTGTGCTCCTCCTCGACGAGGCAACAACCAATTTCTGCACGAAGGAGATCACATGCGATTCAAGTCAATGCTGATGACGGCGCTGATCCTGGCCCTGGCGGCGTCCGCCGCCCTGGCCGGCACCAAGGACATGCCGCGCTCGAACGAAGGCCGCGTCACGTTCCGCACCGAGGCCGTGCGCTCCTACATGGAGGGCTTCGAGGGCGCTTTCCCGCCCGCCGGCTGGAACCAGACCACCACCAACCCGTCCTACACCTGGGTCCAGGACTTCGCGACCCCCTACGAGGGCGCGGCCGCGGCCTACATCCCCTGGCAGGCCGGCTTCCCCCAGTACGAGGTCCTGTCCTTCGACTACCTGATCGACTCGGCCGCCGACGAGGATCATCTGATCTTCGCCACCCAGGGCAGCATCTACTGGGCCGTGAACGCCAACCTCACCGTCGAGGTGGACGGCGTCGAGGTCTACAACTTCCTGAACGAGTTCACCGCCGGCAACTTCGTCTGGGACATGGTCGAGGTCGACCTGTCGGCCTACGACGGCCAGAACGTGACGATCGCCTTCATCTACGCGGGTGACGACGGCGCCGACCACTACCTCGACGCCGTGTCCGTCGACGCGGGCGCCCCGCCGCCGCCGCCGCCGCCGGCCAACGACACCTGCGAGACCGCGATCGACCTGCAGGCGCAGGGCCTCGACTCCTTCCAGGTCAACCTGTGCCTGGCGAACGGCGACTACTCCGCTCCCAGCGGCGGCTGCACCGGCTACAGCTCGGCCGGCAACGACGTCGTGTACAAGATCTACCTGGCCGCCGGCGAGTCCTTCGTCGCGACCGAGACCGGCGAGCATGATTCCGCTCTGTGGCTCGTCACCGACTGCGCCAATACGGCCGGCACCTGCGTCGCCGGCGCCGACGACACCTTCTCCGGCCAGACCGAGGTCCTCTCGTACGTCGCCGCCGCCGCCGGCTGGTACTATCTGATCGTGGACGGCTACGGCACCGGCGCCTGCAGCCTCACCACGGTCACCGTCGACGCGCCCGTGGGCAACCAGGACGCCAGCTGGAGCGACGTCAAGTCGATGTACCGGTAAATCCGGCACGTCACGTCATCCTGCAGTCGCGAAGCCCCTCTCCCTCACGGGAGGGGGGCTTCGTCGTTCTTGCCATGCACGACGATCGTAGTCATCCTGTGCGTATGAATACCAAACGGAGATCCTGGAAGCGGCTCCTGATCGTGATCGCCGCCGCGCTGGTCCTGCTGGTCGCGGCCCTGCTGATTTTCTTCCCCGTCGGCAAGGTCAAGAGCCTCGTCGCAGCCCGCGCGTCCGCCGCCCTGGGCCGCGAGGTCGTGATCGGCGAAGCCCGCCTGTCGCTGCGCGGCGGGCTGGGCGTGCGCCTGCAGGGGGTGCGCGTCGGAAACCCGACTGGTTTCGGGGGCGAACCCCTGGCCACGGTCGGCGCCGTGGACCTGAGGCTGCGCCTGCTGCCGCTGCTGCGCGGCCGGGTGCAGGCGGACCACCTCACCGTCACGGACCCGTCACTGGAAATGCGGCGCCGGGCCGACGGCACGGACAACTTCACCTTCAAGCCTGCGGCGACCGGAAACGGCGGCGGCACCGACGGCGCCGGCGGCAAGGCGCAGGCTTTCACGCTCGACCGCGTCACGATCGCCGGCGGCCGCGTCGCGTTCGCCGACGAAGCCGCCGGCACCGGCGTGCGCCTGTCCGGGCTGCGCCTCGAGTCGAGCCTGGCGACCGACGCCGCGGGCCGCAGCACGGCGCGGGGCGAACTGGCCGTCGACAGCCTGCGCGTCGACGGGCCGGCGCCCGTGCCGATCCTGCCGCTCTCCCTGCAGTTCGACCTCGCGCACGACCGGGCCACCTCGCTGTTCACGCTCGCGGAATCCGCCCTGGCGGCGGGCCCGCTGCGCTTCAAGCTGTCGGGCGACTACGCCCGCCGCGGGGACGCGGTCACCGCGCACGGCCGCCTCGTCTCGGACAGCGTCACCGCCGCCGACCTGATCGGCCTGCTGCCCGCCGACCGGCGCGAGGCCCTGTCTGCCTACCGCATCGCGGGCGAGGTGACCGTCGAGGCCGACGCGACCCTGGAACCCGGCCGCAAGGCAGCTTACGCCGCGACCGCCGGCCTGACGAACCTGGTCATGAGCGGCGGCGAACTGCCGGGCGAACTGAAGGTGGCGGCGGCCCGCGCCGATCTGCGCCCCGACAGCCTGCACGTCGCGCTCGCGCAGGCGTCCCTCGGCGGCCGCCCGCTGCAGGGCGACTTCTCGGTGACGGGCTTCGACGCGCCGCGCCTGCGCGGCACCCTGAGCGGCGAGATCGATCTGGCCTACCTGCAGCCCTTCCTGCCGCCGGGACGGCAGGCCGCGATCGCGGGCGCGCTCGCGGTGCGCGTGGAACTGGACGGCCCGGTGAAGCAGCCGCAGCAGTTGCTGCAGGGCGGCGAGATCGTCGTGAGCCGCATGACCTACCGCGACGCCGTGCTGGGCGTGCCGCTGACCGCGCTCGACGCGAAGCTCACGCTGGCGCCCGACGCGGTCACGATCGCCCGCTGCGACGCCCGCTTCGGTCAGAGCGACGTGGCGCTGACCGGCCGGATCGCCGATCCCCTGGCGGCCCTCGCCAAGGATCCGGCGCGCCGGCCCCTGCTGACCTTCGCCGCGCGCTCGCACCGCTTCGACGTCGACCGGATCTTTCCGGCCGCCAGCCCGGCCTGGGTCAAGCGCGACGGAGCGGCGGCCGTCCCCGCCGTGTCCGACTCGCTCACCGCCCGCTTTCCGGACCTGCGGGGCACGGGCACGTTGCGCGCGGACTCGCTGCTGTACGGGCGCGTCGCCTTCACCGGCGTGACCGGCAACGCGCGCCTCATCGAACGCCGGATCGAGGTCACGGACGTGACCGCCGACGTCTACACCGGCAAGGTGACCGGCACCACGACCGTCGACCTCAACGATCTGAACCGTCCGTCCTTCGGCGGCCGCTTCGCGGCGACCCGCATCGAGGCCGACGACTTCCTGTCGCGCTTCACGCCGCTGCGTGGTCTGGTGTTCGGCAAGTTCGACCTGACCGGGACCTACGGCGCCGCGGGCCGCGACGGCGAGACCGTGCGCCGTTCGCTGACCCTGGATGCCGGCGCGCTCATGGACCAGGGGCGCATCGTGACCAGCGGCGCGGTGCATGCGGCGCTGGCCGCGGTGGCGACGAAGGTGGGCAGTTCCCTGTCCGAGAACCAGACCCTGCGCAATCTCGCCACGCACGTCGTGGTGCGCGACGGCCGCGTCGGGCTCGACACGCTGTCGACGAAGCTGGGCGATCTCGGCGATCTGATCTTCGCCGGCGGCTACGCGTTCTCCGGCGCGCTGGACGCCTCCGGCGGCCTGCTGCTGAACGAGGAATGGTCGCGCAAACTGCGCGACCCCGGCGGCCTGGTCGGCCGGGTCACCGGCGCGCTGGGCGGCGCCGCCGGGAACGAACGCCTGATCATCCCCCTGCGCGCCGGCGGCACGCTCGCGCAGCCCACGGTCCAACTCGACGTGGCGGCCGCCGTGCAGAGCGTCGCCGCAGGCGCGGCTTCGCAGGTGCAGCAGAGCGTGCGGGATCGGCTGCGCGATCTGCTGCGACCGAAGAAGTAGGAATCCGGCCCTTGTCTTAATTTAATTTATTTGGTGACAATCGATTACGAGTTTGGCGGTCGTCACCGATTGACGGCCGCCGTTCCACTGTGATAGCCTCGCAATGATAACATCATATCAATGAAGGGAGGTCGGCATCATATCCTGGTTCCCGTCGCGGGCTCGCGGCGGGACGCTGGAGGGCGCCCTGTCGCCATCGGCCCGCTTTTCCCGACCCGTCCCCGCGGACGGGACGCAACCGGAGAAGGGGGTATCCCAATGCGTCTTCGCACTTCGCTGCTGGTGATTGCCGGCTTTGCCGCGATCGCCGCCACCGCCGCCCTGGCGGACGACTTCAACCCGCCGCCCTGGCGCGGAGGCCCGCTGACCGTCGCCGCCGAGTGGGAGTTCATCAGCTCGAACCTGCTGGACATGCCGCCCGACTACATGAATACGGTCGGCGACGGCATCCACGACTTCAACACGAACTGCTTCACCCACGCCCATTTCGAGAACTGCTACTGGCAGCCGGATCCGCAGAATCCCAACGACGGCCGCATCTTCACGACCCAGGAGCCCGGCCGCATCTTGTTCTTCCTGTGCAACTGGATCGACTACTACCCCTACAAGTACATCTGGGTGCAGCTGACCTACGGCGGGATGGGGACGCCCTTCGTCCAGGAGGTCATCGCGCCCAACCCCGGCACCAACGAGTGGCTGAACCCGCTCTACGGGCAGCTCATCGAGAAATGGGGCACGCTGGGGTACATGACCGAGTACTGGTACCTGGCGTTCAATCCCGATCGGGAATACGTCAACGTGATCCTGCCACCGAACACCTGGATCGACCAGGTCTGGATCGACACGATCTCGACCCTGATCATCGCCAACGAGGACATGAGCTGGGGCGGGATCAAGTCCCTCTACAAGTAGCGCCGATCGGAACGTCCACAAGGAAGGGAGCCCCGGGGGCTCCCTTTCCTTCGTCGCTTCGTGGCGGACACCGCGACTAGATCTGGAAGAGGTACTGCAGCTTCATGAAGTACTGGCGATCGGTCAGGCGCCAGTCGCGCACGCCGTCGAGCTCCGGGTCGAGCGGCGCGTAGTCGCGGGTCGAGCCGACGTAGAAGATGCTGAAGGGATTGAGCCGGTAGGTGACCAGCGGGTCGGCTTCCCACTTCTGGTCGAAGTCGTCGTACTGGAGCACCAGGCGCAGCGAGAGCTCGCGCGAGACCTGCACGCCGAGGCGGCTGCGCAGGATGTAGCCCTTGAAGAGCATCGCCTCGGTCTCGTCGTCCACGCTCTGGATCCAGCGCCAGACCACCTCGGCCAGCAGGCGGTCCGCGGGGCGCAGGTCGAACCAGAGCGTGGCGTTGGACTCGCGCCCCATGACCCTCTCGCGCCGCGCGATGCGGTGCCCGTGGCTGAGGCTCAGGCCCCCCTGCAGCGCGCTGCCGGGCACGGCCTGCAGCTCGAATTCCGTGGCGTCGATGCCGTCGAACCAGATCCCGCCGAACAGCTCGTTGCTCTTCATGTGCGAGAGCTGGCAGAAGAGCTGCGACTGCCGCACGCGCGCGCCGACCCCCGCCCAGACCCACTCGTCCTTGCGCGCGTCGGCCATGTTCCAGACGCGGCCCGCGTTGACGTGGGGCTGGATCCACTCCAGCAGCCGCGAGTCCTCGTAGCGGAAGACGCGCGAGGCCGACGCGACCGCCTCGCGGCGGTCGTTGCGGGGGATGAAGCCGTTGTCGGCGCGGAAGGTGGGGCTGAAGGACCGGTATTCCGCGTCGAAATCCCAGAGACGGTCGTTGTACTCGAGGCTGCCGTAGACGCCGAGGCCGTCGAAGGTCTCGCCGTCGAAGACGGCGGTGCGGGCGCCGCGGTCGAAGGTCAGCCCCTCGAGGCCCCCGGTCAGGGCCGGGTCGTCCGGTTCCTCGGTGCGCGAGGCCAGCGCCTGCCACTCGAACTGCAGCGAGGGCGTGAGGCGCACGCGGCCGTCGATGCCGCCGAGGGTGCCCGCGCCGCCGCCGTCGATGCGGCGGTCGGTGGCCAGCACGCCGACGCTGGCGCCGTCGCCGAGGGCCTGCTGGACGCGCAGGATGTTCGTGGTGCTGCGGCCGCCGGCGACGAACGCGCTCACGTCCTCGAACGGCAGGGTGAACGGCGAGACCTCGTCGCGCGCGACCAGGTAGGCGACGCTCGTGCTGCCGGGCCGGCCGGTGACCTTGGCCGCGAACAGCGGATCGTTGATGGTGCGCGTGTAGACGGCGTTGAAGAAGGTGTTGAACAGGTCGCTGCCCTCCTGGAAGAAGGGCCGCCGTTCGGGGTAGAACAGGGCCAGGGTGGTGTTGACGTCGATCTGGGCGGCGTCGGACTCGATCTGGCTGAAGTCCGGGTTGACCGTGCCCTCGACCGTGAAGCTGGACGAGAGGTTGGCCCGGGCGCCGAGCGAGGCCTGGCCCAGGACCGGTCCGTTGTCGAAGCCGTCGCCGCGGCGCGAGCCGGCCTGCGTGAACACCTGCGACGGCAGCAGCTCGATGCCCTTGCCGGGCTCGACGCCGCGGATGCCGCGCACCGTGCCCCACTGCGAGGGCCAGCTGCTCTCGTCGCGGTCGTAGGCGGCCCAGGAGTACTGCCCGCGCACCGCGCGCGGGTGGTTGCGCCAGAAGTCGACGCGCCAGACCTGCTCGTCCCGGTTCGGGAAGCGCAGGCTCGACCAGGGGATGGCCAGCTCCACCTGCCAGCCCTCGTCGGTGACCCTGCCGGCGCTGGCGAAGACCATGTTGTAGCTCATGTCCTCGCCGCCGTTGACCGACCAGAGCAGGTCGCCCTGGACGCCCAGCGGGTTGCAGGCGATCTCGTAGGCCCAGGTCTGGTCCGCGTAGGTGTCGATGGCCGTGATGACGTAGTCGTCGGACCAGATGTTGTCGCGCTCGCTGAGGCCGGCGCGCACCAGCGTTGGATCGTCATAGCAGACGTAGGCGATGTAGAGGTGGTCGTCGTCGTAGGTGATCATGGCCTGGGTGTCGACCGGCGGGCGCACCTGGTCGCCGGGGTTGTGCTCGGCGAAGTTGTCCGCGCGGGGGATCCCCCGCCAGCCGGGATCGTCGAGCGAGCCGTCGATCTCGATGGGACCGGCGGCGCGGCTCGTCTCGAGCTGGGGATGGTAGACCGGGACGAAATCCGCCCCCTGCGCCGGCGCGGCGGTCGGGTGGGCGGTGCACAGCAGCAGGGCGGCGAGCAGGGGCGTCGTGCGCATGATCCGACCTTCGTTGGCGTGGGGGGGGGCCGCGCGGACCACGATCGGCCCCTTCCTACGCGCCCGCAAGCGGGTTGTTGCGGCCCGTCCCGGCCCAGGTCGCGGCGCGTTGGGCGTTGGCCCGGCGCAGTTTCGGTGGTACGATCGCCCGCGGCGCGCACGTCGCGCGCCCGCGTCAACGACGAGCGAGGGGGATCCGATGCGAACGATGCGTCGCAGCCTGCTGCTGGTCGCGGCCCTGGTCATCGGGGTCGCGGCGTGGGCGGCCGTGCAGCAGATGAGCGTGCAGGTGCGGACGGGGCAGCTACGGGCGACCCCCTCCTACCTGGGCAAGGTGGCCGCCGCCGTCGCCTACGGCGACCGCCTGACGGTGGTCGGCAAGCAGGGCGCCTGGTACAGCGTCAAGGACGCGCGCGGCCGCACCGGCTGGATCCACGAGTCGGCGCTGACGACCAAGCGCGTGGTCCTGAAGTCCGGCGACGCCGACGTGGCCGCCGGCGCGGGCGGCGACGAGATCGCCCTGGCCGGCAAGGGCTTCAACGAGCAGGTCGAGAACGAGTTCAAGGCCCGCGAGACGGGGGCCGACTACGCCTGGGTCGACCGCATGGAGGCGATGGTCGTCACGCCCGAGCAGGCCGTGGCCTTCCTCGCCGCCGGCGAAGTCGCCCCGCAGGGAGGTGCGCGATGAATAGGCGCAACATGACCCTCCCGGCCGTCCTGCTGCTGCTCGCGGTCCTGATCGCGGGCTGCGCGTCGGTGGCCAAGCTCGGCACGCAGATCGGCCAGGGCTCCGGCGCCATCACCGAGGAGCAGGCCACCTCGATCAACCGCTCCGCCGAGGCGCTGGAGAAGACCTTCGCCGACATCACGCCGGAGCAGGAGTACTACATCGGCCGCGCCGTCGCCGCGACCATCCTGAAGACCTACCCGGCGGCCGACGAACCGGCCACCAACGCCTACCTGAACGAGCTGGGCCAGGCGCTGGCCATGGCCTCGGACCGCCCCCAGACCTTCGGCGGCTACCACTTCCTGCTGCTGGACAGCGACGAGGTCAACGCCTTCGCCGCCCCCGGCGGGCTGGTGCTGGTGACCCGCGGCCTGGTGCGCTGCTGCGAGAGCGAGGACGCCCTGGCCGCGGTGCTGGCCCACGAGATCGCCCACGTGCAGGCCAAGCACGGCCTCAGCGCCATCAAGAAGAGCCGGCTGACCTCGGCGCTGGCGATCCTGTCGGTCGAGGCGGCGCGCAACCTCGGCGACGAGGACCTCAAACAGCTCACCGCGGACTTCGAGGGCAGCATCATGGACGTCACCCAGACGCTCGTGAACAGCGGCTACGCGCGCGGCCTGGAGAAGGAGGCCGACGAAGCGGCGCTCGCGATCCTCGGCCGCGTGGGCTACGACCCGCGCGCCCTGGTCACGATGCTCGTGAAGATGGGCGAACTCGTGAAGCCGGGCGGATCCGGCTTCGGCAAGACGCACCCCTCGCCGCAGGACCGCATCGGGGCGCTCGACCCGTCGCTGGCGAACAAGCCCGTCGTGGTCGACCCCGCCGCGCGCCGCGCCCGCTTCACGCGCGCCGTCGGCGACGTCTGAGCCATGGGCCGACGCGCACGTCCGGCCCTGCTGATCGGCCTGGGCGCCGCCGCGCTGGCGGCGGCGCTCTGGTCCGCCGGCGTCCTGGGCGCGTGGGAGCGCGCCGCCTGGTCGTGGCGCGTCCGCGCCGCCGCGGCCCCCTCGGCGGCCACCCCGACGATCAAGCTGATCCTGCTGGACCAGGCCAGCCTCGACTGGGGCAGCGCGCAGAACGGCTGGTCGTGGCCCTGGCCGCGCGAGGTCTACGCCCCGCTCCTCGATTTCTGCGTCCGCGGCGGCGCCCGCACCGTGGCCTTCGACGTGCTGTTCACCGAACCCTCGGTCTACGGGGTCGAGGACGACGCGGCCCTGGGCGCCGCCATGGCGCGCACGCCCGGCTACGTGGGTTCGGTCTTCCTCGCGCAGCCCGGCGCCGCCGCCGCGACGCCCGCCGACCAGAGCGGCTGGGGCCCGCGCGGCGCGGCCTGGACCTGCGCCGGGCTCGACGAGCCGGCGACGGCGGACCTGCGGCAGGCGCTCGCCGCGGGCGGCGCCACGGTCCCGGTCGCCGAGGCGGCCGCGGGTCCGCTGGCCAACGTCAGCGACGTGCCCGATCCCGACGGCGTCTACCGGCGCGCGCGCCCGTTGCGCCTGCTCGACGGCCGCCCGGTGCCGTCGCTCGGACTCGCGGCCTACCTGCTCGGCGAAGGCGCCGGAGCCGACCTGCGGCTCGAGCCGGGCCGCCTGCTGGTCGGCGGGCGCGCGGTGCCCCTGGACGCCGATGGCCGCGCGCTGCTGCGCTTCGCCGGACCGGCGTCCGTCTACGAGACTTTCAGCGCCGCGGCCGTCATCCAGTCCGAGCTGCGCCTGCTGGAAGGCGCCACGCCGGTCATCGACCCCGCGGCGCTGCGGGGCTGCGACGTGCTGTTCGGCTTCAGCGCCCCGGGCCTGCTCGACCTGCGCCCGACGCCGCTGAGCCGGGTCGCGCCCGGCGTGGCGCTGCACGCCGCCGTGCTGGACGACCTGCGCGGCGACGGCTTCCTGCGCGACGCGCCGCCGGCCGCGGTCTGGCCGGTGACCGCGTTGCTGGCGATCGTCGCGGCGGCGCTGGTGCTGGCCGGCCGCAAGGCGTGGCACGGGCTGGCGGCCATCCTCGTGACGCTGCCCCTGCCGCCGCTGCTCGGCGTCGGCGGCTACGCCCTGGGCTGGTGGTTCCCGGTGGTGCCGGCGGGTGTCGCGACGGCGGCCGCGCTGGGCGGCGGCCTGGTCTGGAACTACGCCACCGAGGGCCGCCAGCGCCGCTTCCTGAAGCAGGCGTTCCGCCACTACCTCAGCCCGCACGTCGTCGAAAGGCTCATCGCCGACCCCGGCCAGCTGCGCCTCGGCGGCGAGCGGCGCGAACTGACGATCATGTTCTCGGATCTCGCGGGCTTCACCACCATCAGCGAGGCCCTGGACCCGGTGGCCCTGACCGAACTGCTCAACGACTTCCTGACGGACATGACCGACATCGTGCTCGAGGAGGGCGGCACCCTCGACAAGTACGAGGGTGACGCCATCATCGCCTTCTGGAACGCGCCGCTGGAAGTGCCCGACCACGCCGCCCGCGCCTGCCACGCCGCCTGGCGCTGCCAGCAGCAGCTGGCGGCCCGGCGCGAGGAGTTCCGCGCGCGCACCGGCCACGAGCTGCGCATGCGCGTCGGCCTGCACACCGGACCGGTGGTCGTCGGCAACATGGGCTCGCGGCAGCGCTTCAACTACACCGTGCTCGGCGACGCGGCCAACCTGGCCTCGCGCCTCGAGGGCGCGAACAAGGCCTTCGGCACCGCGACGATGATCTCGGGCGTGACCCGCGCCGCCGCCGGCGCGACGATCGCCGTGCGCGACCTCGGCGCGGTGCGCGTGGTCGGCCGCCGCGAGCCGGTGCCCGTCTTCGAGTTGCTGGGGCCCGCGACGGCCGCCGACATTCACACGTTCGACGGCTACCACGGCGCCCTGGCGCTCTGCCGCGCCGGCGACTTGACCGGCGCCGCCGCCGCCTTCGCCGCTCTGCCGGACGACCCCGTCGCCCGGCAGTACGCCGAACGCTGCCGCGAGTCCGCGGCGGGCGGCGAGCCCTTCGACGGCGTCTGGAACCTGACCAGCAAGTAGGTGATGCGATGAGGATCCGTTTCGCCGGCGTGCGGGGCTCGTGGCCGCGGACTGCGCCCCGCTTCGCGCAGTACGGCGGCGACACGACGTGCCTGCAGGTGACCCCGCGCGACGGGGCGCCGCTCTTCGTGGACGCCGGCACCGGGATCACCGCCGCCGCCGAACTGCTGCCGCGCCCGGGCGGCGATTTGCTGCTGCTGCTGACCCACACGCACCACGACCACCTGCAGGGCTTCCCGTCGCTGGGCCCGCTCTACGAGCCGGGTTGGCGCCTGACGGTGGCCGCGCCGGATTTCGTGCCGGCGGAGGCCGCCGTCCGCAAGCTGATGGAACCGCCGCTGTGGCCCCTGGCTCTGGATTCGCTGCGCTCGACGGTGGCGTTCCGGCGGCTCCCCACCGTGTTCGCCTGGGGCAGCCTGGAGATCCGCCACCTCGCCGTCCCGCATCCCGGCGGCGGCGCGGCGTACCGGCTGGACGAGAGCGGCGGCGGCTCCCTCGTCTTCGCGACCGACATCGAGTGGGGAGCCTGGGACGACGCGGGGCGCGCCGCCTTCGCGCACTTCTGCCGCGAGCCGCGGCCGGTGGACCTGCTCGTCATGGACGGCCAGTTCACCGACGAGGAACTCCCCGCGCGCCGCGGCTGGGGCCACAGCAGCCTCGGCGATTGCGCGGCGGCGGCGCGGGCCGGCGGCGCGGGCCGCCTGCTGACGACCCACCACTCCCCCGACCGCGACGACGCGGCGATGGCCGCCGTCGAGACGGCGCTGGCCGACCTGTTGGCAGGCGCCGCCGCGGCGCGGCAAGGTCAGGAACTCGAGCTCTGATCCCACGCGACGGGGACGCGTCCCCGGGAGAAAGGCCCCACCGTGAGCGATTCCACCTGGTTCGTCGTCGAAGTCCTGGTCATGCTCTCCATCTACGGGCTGGCCTCGGTCCTGACCTCGCGCCTGCGCCGCAGCGCGCGGGCCGAGCGCGGCGCCGGCTCCGCGCTCCTGCACCTGCTGCGCGGCCTGGCGGGCTGCGCCGCGCGCCCGGTGATGGTGTTGCTGGTCACCCAGGCCGTCCTGATGCTGCTGGACCGCATGCCGGAGGCGGCGGCCTGGCTGCGCCAGCGCCCGCAGCACCTCGACGCCTGGCGGATGTTCTGGCTCGGCGTGCTCGCCGTCGAACTGATCGAGGGCCTGGCCGTGCAGGTCTACGCCCTGCGACGGCGCGCCTTCCCGATCCCCGACCTGCTGCTGGACATCATCCGCTTCCTGTTCGTGCTGGCCGTCGGCTTCGCGGTGATGAAGCTGCAGATGGGCGTCGACATCGCGCCCCTGCTGGCCTCGACCGCCCTGTTGACCGCGGTGGTCGGCTTCGCGCTGCAGGGCGTGCTCGGCAACCTGCTGGCCGGCATGTCGCTGCACCTGGTCGGCTCCTTCCGCGCCGGCCAGTGGATCAGCATCGGCGACCTCGAGGGCCACGTCGTGGGCACCAACTGGCGCGAGACCCAGGTC
Source organism: Candidatus Latescibacterota bacterium (assembly GCA_030658975.1). Classification (GTDB taxonomy): domain Bacteria; phylum Krumholzibacteriota; class Krumholzibacteriia; order LZORAL124-64-63; family LZORAL124-64-63; genus PNOJ01. Next base: position 77,271 of record JAUSBL010000105.1, on the reverse strand, counting down.
CGCACCCGCGCCGGCCACTACATCACCGTCCCGAACGCCAAGGTCGCCGAAGCGTACATCCACAACATGGAGCAGCCCAACCCGGTGCGCCGGCACTCGGTCACCGTGGGCGCGAGCTACAGCGACGCGCCCGACGAGGTGCTCGCCGCCCTGCTGGCCGCGGCCCGCAGCGTGCCGGACGTGCGGCCGAACCCGGCGCCCGCGGCGATGATCATCGGCTTCATGGATTACGGCATCAACTACCGGCTCGACTTCTGGACGACCCAGTTCTACAAGCACTCGCTCATCGACGGCGAAGTGAACCGGATGATCTGGTACCAGTTCAAGCGCCGCGGCATCGAGATCCCCTTCCCGATGAGCGACAAGCTGCTCAACGACTTCATGACCGTCGTCAACGGCCAGCGCCGCCTCGAACCCGAGGACCGCGAACTCTCCGCCCGCCTGGACGACCTGGTCGGCAGCGACCTCTGCACCAAGCTCGTCGTGGGCGCCGACGGCCGCCCCCTGCTGGACCGCGAAGCGCTCGCGCAGGTCGCCCCGCTGGTGCGGCGCCTGCCGTACACGCGCGGCGAAACCGTCTTCGTCCAGGGCGAGGCGGGCGATACGTTCCACGTGGTGGTGCGCGGCAAGCTGGCCGTCCGCGTCGCTCAGGACGCGGACGTCGCGGCCGAGTTCGTGCTCGGGCCGGGCGCGGTGGTGGGTGAAATGAGCCTGATGACCGGCGCGCCCCGGTCGGCCACCGTCACGGTGACCGAGAGCGCCGAACTGCTGGAGTTCGACCTGGCGGCCTTCCGGGCGATCCTCTCGCTGCGCGACGAGATCCCCGAGGCGCTCGCGACCCTGGCCGCGACGCGCGCCGCGCAGAACCGCTCGACGCTCGACCGGCTTACGCAGGAGCACGAGGCGGCGGCGGGGGCGGAGGTCGAGCACCACGGCATCCTGCACCGCCTGCTGGCGATGATCGGCCGCTAGCTGAGGGGCTGGAGCAGCGCCATGTGCGCGCCCGCCGGGTCGCAGATCACGCAGAACGTGCCGTACTCGCCCAGCGACCGCGGCCCTGCGATCACCCTGCCGCCGCGCGCCGAGCAGGCCTCGAGGCTCGCCTCGAGATCGGCGACCGTGACGTACGCCAGCCACCGCGGCGGCAGTCCCGTGTTCGGGCCCCGCGCGTGGCAGATCCCGGCGACGACCCCGCCTTCGCGGTTGATCATCAGGTAGTCGTCGTAGTCGCCCATCGGGACCAGTTCGAAGCCCCAGCCCGCGACCTCGCCGTAGAAGTCCCGCAATCCCTCGGCGTCCTCGACCGTCAGGTCGAACCAGCCCACCGTGCCGATCGGCATGCCCTTCTCGTCGCTCACGTGGCTCATCCTCCGTCGGGGAACAGGGTCAAAGGACCGGTCGGGGCGTCCGCCGGTTCTGCGGCGGCGCCCGCGGCGGGCGCGGCGGTCTTCGTCGGGAAGCGGCCGAGGAGGGCGTCGCTGAGGATCTTGCGCACCTCGTCGCTGAAATCGTTGCCCAGCATCCAGCTCAGGTAGCCGGGCGTCCCGCGGGCGATCTCCTCGAGCGGCCGGCCCTGGTGCTTGCCGAAGGTGAAGCAGGCGCGGCCCTGGTCGTCCCACTCGAACTTGCGCGTGCGGTCGACGAAACGGCCCTCGTTGGGATTGCTGACGCGGTGCAGGTCGTCGACGTCCCCGCTGAGCTCCTCGTAGCAGCCGACCATGGCGTCGAGCACCTCGAGGGTCGCCTCGACGTCGGCCAGCGCCGCGTGGGCGGCGGTCAGGTCCTTGCCGCAGTACCTGCGGTAGGCCACGGTCAGGGTGCGCGGCTCCATGGCGTGGAAGATGCGCATGGCGTCCAGGTGGCGCCGGCCCGCCAGCTCGATCGGCGAGCCCGCGCGGCGCAGCTCCGCCTCCAGCAGGGGCGCGTCGAAGCCGATCGAGTTGAAGCCGCAGAGGTCGGCCCCCTCGAACAGCGCGACGATCCCGGGCGCGACCGCGGCCAGGATCGGGGCGTCGCGCACGTCGTCGTCGGAAATCCCGTGGACGGCGGTCGCCGGCGCCGGGATGGGCATCTCCGGGTTGACCAGGGTGCGGAAGCTGCGGCGGGTGCCGTCCGGTTCCACGCGCACGAGCCCGATCTCCACGATGCGGTCGCGGTCGGGGCTGGTGCCGGTCGTCTCGAGGTCGAAGCAGACCAGGGCGCGCTTCAGGTCCAGATTCTTGAGCATGTGTCTCCTTGGCGTTCGTTCCCCCGCCGGACGCCGGCTGCGGGGCCGCCGGCACAGATTGCCACAACCGTGCGGCCGGCGCCATCGCCGAACGGCGCCACCGGGCAAGAAGGAGGCCCCGGCTCGCCGCCGGGGCCCCCTTCGTCGCGATCGGCGCGTACGCGGTCAGACGTGGACGAAGACGGGCACCTTCTCGATCCACTCGGGATGCAGGTCGCTGGTCCCGGTGTGAATCGCGCACAGGGCCTCGCGCAACCGGCGCGTGACGGGTCCCTCCTGGCCGTCGCCCATGCGGTGGTCCTTGCCCCCGTAGCTGAGCGAGCCGATGGCGGTGACGACGGCCGCGGTGCCGCAGGCGAAGGCCTCCAGCAGCTTGCCGCTGTCGGCGTCGGCGCAGAGATCGCGGATCATCGGCGGCGTCTCGGTCCAGTTCAGGCCGAATTCGCGGCACAGGACGCCGACCGAGTCGCGCGTCACGCCGTTCAGGATGGTGTCGCCGATGGCGGCGGTGATGACCCTGTCGGCGTAGACGAAGGCGATGTTCATCGCCCCCATCTCCTCGACCGACGACATCGTGCGCGCGTCCAGCCAGACGATCTGGTCGAACCCCTCCTGCTGCGCGAGCTTGATGGGCAGCAGGGCGGCCCCGTAGTTGCCGCCGGTCTTGGCCCCGCCGACCCCGCCGGGCGCCGAGCGCACGTAGGTGTCCTCGGCCTTGACCCGCAACGGCTTGCTGCCGCCGGCGAAGTAGCTGCCGACCGGGCCGATGATGATGTAGAACAGGTATTCGGTGCTCGCCTTGACGCCCAGGCCGCGCTGGGTCGAGATCATCGTCGGGCGGATGTAGAGCGCGTCGGGCGACTTCGGCACCCAGTCGCGGTCCAGGTCGATGAGCCGCTTGAGGGCCTCCATGAACAGTTCGGCGTCGACCCGCGGCATGCACATCCGGTCGCAGGAGTGGCCGAAGCGGGCGATGTTCATGTCCGGCCGGAACATGTGGACCGAGCCGTCCACGGGACTGGCGTAGGCCTTCATCCCCTCGAAGATCTCCTGCCCGTAGTGGAGCACCTTGGCCGCCGGATCGAGCACGATGTCGTGGTAGGGGACGATGACCGGCCTGCCCCAGGCTCCGTCCCGGTACGGCATCTCGAACATGTGCGGGGTGAAGATGCTGCCGAATCCGAAATCGCCGCGCGGGGGCGTGGGCGGGTTCGGATGACGGGTGATCCGGATCTCCATGGGTGCCTCCTCGGTATCCACGAACGGTACGGCTTCGAGGCGGTCCTGACCCGCTAATCGTCGCTTATCGCCGCTAAAAAATCAAGGGGGGCGGCTCCCGATACAGGGCCGTTGTCGTATGCATTTTCAATGGGTTGGGAGAGAAACGGTTCAGGTCCGGTCGGGCCCGGGAGCCCGCAGGGCGCCGGCCAGCCCGAAGACGATCTCGGCGATCGCCGCGACGACCAGCACCTGGCCGACTCCCCACAGGGAGGCCAGGGTCGGACCGACCAGGACCGACAGCAGGGTCACCGGCCCCAGCAGCGGTCCCAGCCACCCGAAGATGCGGCCGCGGCGCTCCTGCGGCGTTTCACGCTGCAGGAAGGTGGCGAGGTTGATCTGGATCCCCGTGCTGATCGCCCCGAACAGCGCGAACAGGACCAGCGCCCCGGCGAAGCTGCGGTTGATGGCGAACAGGCCCAGCAGCAGGCCGTCGAGCACCACCAGCAGCCCGACCGCCCGCAGCGGCCGGCGCGCGCCGCGGGTCAGCACGCCAGCCGCGGCGCCCAGCAGGCCCCCCAATCCGGCGGTGGCGAAGATCAGACCCAGGTCCCCCTCGCTGCGCCCGAGGATCCGCGTGACGAACTCGTAGACCAGGGGCGGCTGCATGGCCGTGACCATCGTCACCAGCCCCAAGAACATCACCGCGAAGCGCAGGGACGGCTGCCCCCACAGCCACACCGCCCCCTGGCGGATGTCGTGCCACTTCTCGGCGGGCCGCTCCAGGGCGTCGGGCTGTGACGGGTGCTGCTCGACCGTGAGGTAGCGGAAGGGTCGGGCCGCCAGGATCGCCGCCGAGATCAGGAACGTGGCCCCGTCGACCAGGAACGCCGGCGCGACCCCCAGCGTGTGGACGATGAGCCCGCCCGCCGCCATGCCCACCAGCAGCATCGCGTTCTGCGAGATCATGAACAGGGCGTTCGAATGGCCGAGCTGCTCGGTCGGGACGAGATCCGGCAGCAGGGCCATGCGCGCCGGTCCGGCCAGGTTGCGGCCGGCGGCCAGCAGGGACGCCAGCAGGTAGACCTGCCACAGTTCGGGCACGAAGGGGATGATGCAGACCACCACCGCGGAGAACAGGTCGCTGGCGATCATCAGTCCGCGGCGGCTCCAGCGGTCGACCACGACGCCCGCGAAGGGACCGATCAGCACGCCGGGCAGCACCTGGACGGCGGCCAGCAGGCCCAGGCTCGCCACGTTGCCGGTGCGGTGGTAGACGAGGGAGAAGAACGCCAGGATCGCGATCTTGTCGCCGAGGCCGCTGACGAACGACGCGGCCCAGACCGCCATGAAGCTGCGGTTGGCGAACAGGGGTCTCAACGGTTCCGTCCCTTCGCGGCCGGGATCCGTCCCGGCTTGGGGGTCGAGCGTGTGGCGCGGGTGATGTTAGCCGCCACCGGACGGCGGCGGCAAGCGCGGATTGGCCGCGATCAGCCCAGTTCGGCCCGCAACGCCGCCACCAGCCGGTCGACGTCCCCGGACGTGTTGTAGCCGTTGATCGAGATGCGCAGCCAGTCGCGGTTCGCGAAGCGGGTGACCGGCACCTCGATCAGGTGGTCGCGCCGCAGGGTGAGGTGCAGGGCCGTCGCGTCGACGCCCGCCGGCAGCGGCACGACCGCCATCTGCAGCAGCCAGGGATCGGCGGGGCAGGGCGCCGGCAGGCGGACGACCTCCAGCAGGCGCGCGCGCGACTCCAGCAGCAGTTCACGGCAGCGCGCCCGCACCCGCCGCCAGTCGTGCTCTTCGAAGAAGTCCAGCGCGGCCGGCACCGCCAGGTAGGCCGACACGTCGCGCGTGCCGATCCACTCCTGCTCGTCGATGAAGCGGCTCGGGCCGGGTTGGTCGTCGTGCCAGCCCCAGCTCACGGCCAGCGGCTCGATGAGGTCCTGCCGGTCCTCGCGCACGTAGAGCATCGCCGCCCCCTTGGGCGACATCAGCCACTTGTGGCAGTTGCCGACGTAGACGTCCGCCCCGAGCGCGTGCAGGTCCAGGTCGATCTGCCCGGGCCCGTGGGCGCCGTCGACGATCGTGAAGATGCCCCGCGTGCGCGCCCGCGCGACCAGTTCCTCCACCGGCAGCCGGACGCCGCTGGTCGAGGCGATGTGGCTCAGGAACAGCACGCGCGTGCGTCCGGTCACCCCGCCCCAAACCGCCTCGACGACCGCCTGCGGGTCGTCCAGCGGCAGCGGCAGCGCCCGCGGCACGTACGTCGCGCCGGTCTTTCCGCAGACGAAGGCCCAGGTGCGGTCCATGGCGCCGTACTCGTGGTCGGTCGTGAGGATCTCGTCGCCGGGGTGCAGGTCCAGGGAGCGGGCCACGATGTTCAGGCCGGTGGTGGTGTTGGGCACGAACACGATCTCGTCGCGGTCGGCGCCCACGAAGGCGGCCAGCCGGGCGCGCGCGTCGGCCAGGCGGGCGGGCAGGGTGCGCTCGCGGGCCAGGAAGTCGACCGGCTCGGCCTCGAGCTCCCGCTGCAGGGCCTGGTAGACCTCGAAGACGGGCCGGGGGCAGGCCCCGAAGGAGCCGTGGTTCAAAAAGGCGACGTCGTCGCGCAGCAGGAAGAGGCGGCGCAGGTCGTTGGCGGTGGTCATCCGGTCACTTTCCTTCGATCACCTTCACGCCGCTGTCGCGGCCCAGCAGGCGGTTCAGTTCCTCGTCCTTCAGCCGCACCGCCAGGCGCACGCCATGCTCGCCGTGCTCCTCCTCGAGCACCGAGCCGGTGCGGTGGAAGACCGAGACCAGATCCATCCGCGTGTACGGCACCTCCAGGCGCACGACGCGCTCGCCGGCCAGCAGGCGGGCCTCGACGGCCTCGCGCACGGCGGCGCAGCCGGCCGGATCCAGCGCGGAGACGAACAGGGCCCCCTCGTAGCGCCGGCCGAACTGGTTGCGCAGCGTCTCGGAGAGCTCGGCCGGCACGCGGTCCATCTTGTTGAAGATCATCAGGGTCGGCAGCCCGTCGGGCGCCAGTTCGCCCAGCACCTCGTCCACCGCGGCGATGGGGTGTTCGGGATCGGGGTGCGAGGCGTCGACCACGTGCAGCAGCAGGTCGCTCTCGGCCACCTCCTGCAGCGTGGCCCGGAACGATTCGACCAGGTGGTGGGGCAGCCGCCGGATGAAGCCGACGGTGTCCGACAGCAGGAACTGCCGCCGCTCGTCGATCTCCACGCGCCGGGTCGTGGCGTCCAGCGTGGCGAAGAGCTTGTCCTCCACCAGGACGCCGGCCCCGGTGATCCCGTTCATGAGGGTGGACTTGCCGGCGTTCGTGTAGCCGACCAGCGAGACCGCGAACTGCTCGCGGCGGCGGCGCGTCTGCACCTCGCGCGCCTCGTCGATCGCGATCAGCTCCTTCTTGAGGTGGGCCATGCGCATCTTGACCAGGCGGCGGTCGGTCTCGAGCTGGGTCTCGCCGGGGCCGCGCGTACCGATGCCGCCGGCCTGCCTTTCCAGATGCGACCACAACTTGACCAGGCGCGGCAGCTGGTACTGCAGCTGCGCCATCTCGACCTGCAGGCGGGCCTGCCGGGTGCGGGCGTGCATCGCGAAGATGTCCAGGATCAGCTCGGTGCGGTCGATGACCGAGATGTCGCCCTTCTTGTCGGCGTCACTGCGGACCCGGGTCTTCCTGACCGGCGCGCCGTCGGGCCCGGGCGCGGGCTCCTCCCACTTCTTCTTCTTGTCCTCTTTGTCCTTCTTGCCGCTCAGCTCTTTGGTGAGGTTGCGCCCCTGGGCCGGCGACAGCTCGTTGTCGAAGACCACGAGGTTGGCCCCGGTCGCCTCCACCACGGCGCGCAGCTCCTCGAGCTTGCCCTTGCCGATGAAGGTGCGCGCTTCGGGCTTCTCCCGCTTCTGGTGGACGGTCCCGACGACCAGCCCGCCGGCGGTATCGACCAGCAGACCCAGCTCGTGCAGGTCGGCGGGGCCGCCGATGGCGGTGCCGTAGTGCTCGGGCAGGTCGGCGCCGACCAGCACGACGCGTTGGCGGATCTCGGCCGTGGTTCCGTCGGGCTGGGGAGCGTGGTTCTCGTTCAGGTGGGGCCTCCAGGCTTCAGAATGCGACTTCGTGCACCATGCCCACAATCGTCTTACAGGGACCAAACGTCCAGTTCGTGCTTGCGGGCGGGATCACGCGCCGTCCCCGGCGTAGTACTCCGCCAGCCACCCGTGCAACGGGGCCATGGCCCTGAAGTGCCCCTGGCAGTAATCGAGCAGCTCCCGCGAGTGCAGTTCCGCCGGCACCGGCCCGTCGTGCCGCAGCCAGACGCTGTCGTGCTTCAGCAGTTCGGCCCGCGGGTGGTCCGCCGCGAACCCGGCCGGCACGCGCTTGTAGTGCTGGCCGCCCAGTTCGTACCCCTTGCGCTCGATCCTGGCCGTCAGCCTGGCGAGCGCGGCGCCGCTCACCGGATCGGCCACCGCCGCCCGCCAGGTCGCCCGTTCCTCCTTGTCGAAGACGTACTTGCCGACGTAGAGCTGCAGCTGCGGCGGCTCGAGGTGGAAGTAGAACCCGGGTCCCCACTTCTTCTGGCCCTCCCAGAAGAAGATGCCCAGGTGCGTCTTGTAGGGGGACTTGTCCTTGCTGAAGCGCACGTCGCGGTGGATGCGGAAGATCGACCCCGAGCCGTCGGTGCGGGGGTCGAACTGGATCTGCGGCGCCACACGGCGCAACCGCACGCCCATCTCCACGACGAAGGCGCGCGCGGGGTCGAGCACGGCCTCCTGGTAGAGGGGCTTGTGCGCCAGGAACCAGTCGCGGTCGTTGTGGCGCGCCAGGTCCGCGAAGAAGCGGACGGCGGCCGGCGGAAAGCCGGAAAAATGGTATTGCTCGATCATAGCTCCAGCCTCCCTGGCGCACAATTTTGTAGTCCGGTGCTGCTCGTCCCTGATATCAGGGATCTGCGCGACCAATCATCAAGCGGACCCGCTGCCTGCCCCCATCGGGGTTGCCGACCACCTCGAACCCCGCCTTGCGGAACAGCGACTGCGTGCCGGTCCAGGCGAAGGTGGGCACATAGTTGCCCGCCGCGTCCGGCTTCGACGGGTACCCCTCGACGATCGCCACCTTGCGCCGTTTCATCGCCTTCAGCGCGTGGTGGAGCAGCGCCGTGGCCACGCCCCGCCCGCGATGGTCGCGCACGATGAAGAAGCAGGTGATCGACCAGACGCGCTCGGCGTCGTCGCACTTCAGGGTGCGGGCCCGGGCCAGTTTCGGGAACGACAGGCGCGGCCCGAAGGTGCACCAGCCCACCGGCCGCTCGCCGTCGAAGGCCAGCACGGCGTGGACGCTCCCGTCCGCCACGCCGGTGCGCAGCCGCGCCCTGGCCGGGTCGCCCTTGATCTCGTCCCACTTCTCGCCCGGGCCGATGCGCCAGGCCTGGCACCAGCAGCCGCCGCAGGCGCCCTTGGCGCCGAAGAGTTCCTCGACCTGGGGCCAGAGCGAGGGGGTCAGTTCACGGGTCTTGATGGTCTCCGGCATGATCCGCTCCCGTCATGATCTTCATGCGCAGCCCCGTAGTCACAGCCAAATATATCTATATATTTATACATATATCAACATATATGGCTTTGGAGCAGCTCCCGCGCCGCCTTCGTCTGCTCCGGCTGACCCCAAACCCAGAGCACGTCCCCCGCTTGCAGGACGTGATCCGGCGGCGGGTTGCCCGTCAGCTCGTCGCCGCGCGCGACGGCCACGACGGTGGCGCCCGAACGCCCGCGCAGGTCCAGGTCGCGCAGGGTCCGTCCCGCGGCGGCGCAGGCCTCTCCGAGCGTCAGCTCTTCCAGATCGGCCGCCGTCAGCAACGCTCCCAGGGGCGCGGCGGCCGGCGCCGCGTGCCCGCCCGCCGCCAGCGAGGCGTACCGTTCCTGCCGGATGCGCACCTTGTCCCGTTCGATGGCGCGGCCGGGAACCCCGAAAGCCGCCATGGCCGCGCCGGCCAGTTCGAGCGACGTCTCGAACTCCTCCGGCACCACCTCGTCGGCGCCGAGCCGGTAGAGCGCGTCGACCTCGCTGACGTACCGCGTGCGCACCAGGATCTTCAGCTCGGGCGCGGCGCTGCGCGCCACCGCCACGATCTGCCGCGTCGCCGACGGGTCGGCGATCGCCACCACGAGCACCCGCGCCCGGGCGATCCCGGCGTGGGCCAGCACGTCGGGGCTGGCGGCGTCCCCGTAGAGCGCCGGCTCACCCCGCACGCGCGCCTCGCGCACGGTGTGCGGGTTCAGTTCCAGCACCACATAGGGGATGCCGCGTTCGCGCAGGACCCGCACCACGTTGTGGCCGTTGAGCCCGTGCCCGACCACCACGACGTGGTCCCGCAGCGCGGCCGGCTCCTCGTCCGCGTCGCTCGCGGCGCGGGACGGCCGGACCGCGAGCAGCCGCCGCAGCCAGGGCACGCCCTCGGTGCGTTCCGCCAGGCGCGGCGAAAGCATCCCCAGGAAGGGCGTCAGCAGCATCGTCAGCACCGAAACGGCCAGGAAGCGCTGCATGAGTTCGCCGCCGATCAGGCCGTGCGCCGTCCCGGCGCCGGCCAGGATGAACGAGAACTCCCCGATCTGGGCCAGGGCCAGACCGGTCAGCACCGCCGATCGCACCCCGAAGCCGAAGGCGAGGGCCGTGGCGGTCACGATCAGCGCCTTGACGACCAGCACCGCCACGCCCAGGCCGAGCGTGGCCAGCGGCTCGCGCAGCCAGATCGCCGGGTCCAGCAGCATGCCGACCGAGACGAAGAACAGGCTGCCGAAGGCGTCTCGCAGCGGCACGATCTCGGCCAGCACCTGCTGGGCGTACTCCGAGTCCGCCACCACGATGCCCGCCAGGAACGCGCCCAGCGCCAGGGACAGGCCCGCCAGGCTGCCGAGCCAGGCGGTGCCGAGCACCGTCAGCAGCGTGGCCAGCACGAACAGTTCGCGGCTGCGGGCGCGCACGACCTGCTCCAGCATCCGCGGGAACAGGAAACGCGCGCAGACGACGATGGCCGCGACCATGGCGATCGACCAGGTCAGCGAGGCCCCCGCCCGCCCCCACGAGAGCCCCTCGGTGCGCCCGAGCACGGGCAACATCAGCATCATGGGCACCACCGCGAGGTCCTGGAAGACCAGCACGCTCAGGCCCAGCCGCCCGTGCGGCGCGTCGGTCTCGCTCCGGTTCTCGAACATCTTCAGCACGATGGCCGTCGAGCTCAGGGCGAGCAGGAAACCGAAGAACACGGCCTGCCCGGTCGGGTAGCCGAAGGCGGACGCTGCGATCACGCCGGCCAGGACGGTCAGCCCGACCTGCATCCCGCCCGCCCCGAGGATGAGGGTGCGCAGGCGCGCCAGCTCGCGCAGCGACAGCTTCAGGCCGATCCCGAACAGCAGCATCGCCACGCCGATCTCCGCCACGACCTCGATGCTCTCGTGCTCGCGCACGAGGCCCAGGCTGCCGGGGCCCAGCACCACGCCGGATAGCAGCAGGGCGGCGATCGTCGGCACGCCGGCGCGCCGCAGCGCGAACACGACGGCCAGCGAAACGGCCAGCACGATCACCAGGTCGCGCAGGACCGGCAGTTGGGTCATGGGACTCCTTCAGGGACGCGGGCCGTCGGGGCTGGGATTCGCTCGTCTCCTCGACGATCCGCTAGTCCATAGCGGAATTGCGCCCCGGCGTCAACCGGCCCGCAACCGCCGATCCCCCTTGCCCCCGCCCCCCTCATGTGTGAGGATTCACCAAATTCCATGCAGGCCGCCGCGGCACGCCGCCGGCCGGAATCGCCATCTGCACGCCGTGATCCCGACACGCCCCGGCGACCGCACGAGGACGCGCGCCATGACCCGATCGCTCGCATTGGCCGGCCTGCTCGTCTGCATCCTGCTGGCGCCGGGCTGCGCGCCCGACACCCTGGACCCCACGCCCTTCGGACCCGCCGACGGCTGGCGGGTCTTCCATCCCCTGCCCGGCGGCTACGACCTCTTCGCGGTGTGGGGCGCCTCGTTCGACAATGTCTGGGCGGTCGGATCCTACGGCCACATCGTGCACTGGAACGGCGAGACCGTGACCGACGTGGACAGCCCCGTCGACGTCCGCCTGGGGACCCTCGACGCCTGGGCTCCCGACGACATCTACGCCGCCGGCGAGGAGTACCTGCTGCACTTCGATGGGCACGCCTGGCGCATCGAGGACCGTTTCCCCGGAGAGGCGATCCTCGACCTGCACTGCGCCGCGGGCGGGCGGCTCCACGTCGTGGGCTCGTTCGGTCTGCGCATCCGCGACGACGACGACTGGCGGACCGTGGCCGGGCCAAGGTCCTCGAGCACGACGGTCTGGGCTGCCGAGGACGGCGGCATCCGCGTCGGCGACAGCAACCGGATCTGGCTCGTGGACGGCTGGAGCGCCACAGCGGAGCAGGATCTGGACTTCGGCGGCATCCAGCACGGCGATGGCCGCTTCCTCTGGTCCGAAGGCCTCAACAACATCGCCAAGGTCCACCGTCACGACACGCAGGACGGTTGGGTCGCGGAACCGGGCAGCTGGTCGAGCCTGCGGACGGTGCTCGACATGGACGATCTCGTCTGGACGTCCAACTCCGGCATCGGCCTGCGCGACACGACCGACTCGCAGATCTGGACCAACGACTCCGGCCGCTGGATCTACGGGCTGGACCGCTGCGGCGCCGACGGCCTGCTCGCCTGCGGCTACGGCGGCACCCTGATGGCCGGCACGCGCGGCGACGGCGGCTTCGACTGGAACGAGTCGGCCCTGGAGCTGGGGTTCCGCCACCTCAACGCCCTCGACGGCACGGGCTGCGGCGACATCTGGGCCGGCGAGTGGTGGGGCCGCGTCCTGCATTACGATGGCACAGCCTGGATCTGCGAATACGCGAACCTTCCGAACGACCGCAGCGTCTCCGGCATCCAGGCGCTCGCCGACGGGTGGGTCCTGGCCAGGGGGGGCGACCGGATCTCCCTGCGGGATCCCGCCGGCGGCTGGCTCGGGATCCCATCGCCCGGTGCGGGCCTGAACCACGCCTTCGCCGTGACGCCCGACAGCATCTTCGCCTCCACGAACGCCGGCCTGATGATCTGGAACGGCTCCACCTGGCGCGACGGCGGCCTGCCCGCGGGGATCGACTACGGTCTGGCCGCCACGGCGTCCGGCGAGCTTTACGGCCTGGTGTCGGACGGCGTGCTCAGTCTGCGGCGCTGGAACGGCGCGACGTTCGATACGGTGGCCGAGTTCCCCGGCCTGGCCGACACCAAACTGTGCGCCTCCCGCAGCGGCGAGACGCTCTGGATCGGCGGCTACGTCGCCGGCAGCCCGGCCCGCACGGCGATCTACCGGTACGAGAGCGGCGACCTGCGCCGTGTCAGCGACGGCGTGATGCTGCCGTCGTGGCTGCTCGGGATGACCGAGCTGCGCAGCGACGACCTGTTCGTGCTGACCGCCGAGCAGATCTGGCGGTACCGCGATGGCGCCTGGTCCCGCGAAACGGGCCTGCCCGTCGAGGAGTACACGACGATCTGGAGCCACCCCGACTGCGGCGTCTTCGTCGAGGGCCATCCCACCTTCTTCAAGGAATTTCCCGAGGAGTGACCACGCCATGCACCGTCGCACCAGCCTGATCGCCTTCGTGTCGATGTGCGCCCTTCTCGCGCCGGCGGGCCCGGCCCGCGCCGGCACCGCGCGCCTGCTCGCCCTCGGGGGCGACGCCGGCTACTGCACCGACACCGTCGACGTGCTGCGCTGGTACAGCAGCCTCGGCGACTACCCGGACCGGGCCGTCTTCGAGTTCGGCGACATCCTGCACGGCCGCGACCGCGCCCCGACGGACCAGGGCCTGATCGGCCACGGGGGCGGCGTCCACGCGCGCCTGTCAGCGGACGACAACTGGGGCACCGCGGCCTTCTATTTCCAGGACCACCTGCCGCAGAGCGACACCGACGGCGCGTTCTCGGCGCTGTGGTCGCGGCGCTGCGGCCCGCTGGACGTCGGCCTCGGCGGCAAGTTCACCACCTACGGCAATTCCGAGGTCGGCACGGTCGTCGGGGACCGCATCGAGGCGCAGTACTTCCACCACTACGGGCTCGGCGTGCGCGGCGAGCCGCTGTCGGGACTGCGCCTCGAGGCCGCGGGCGAGATCGTCAACAGCCGCGCCGAGAGCCACGGCGCCCTCTACCACATGTCGCCCACGAACGACTGGTCCACGTTCGGACTGCGTTTGCGCGGGTTCATCGAACTGGGACCCGACCTGACCCTGGTGCCGCTCATCGACCATTACAGCGACCAGCGCGCCACCTTCGACGACGTCATCGACAGCCCCGCCGACCTCGACGCCGCCCTGACGAGCCTGGGGATCGCCGCCAACCTGCGGACCGACCGGGGCACCCTGCTGCTCATCGGCTGCGAGTACCGCTCCGGCCACCAGGACCTGGACCTGCGCGCAGCGGGTTCCCAGAGCTCCGTCTGGGACTTCACCGAGCGCGACTTCTACCAGATCCGGGGACGCGCCGGTCTGGAGACGGAGGTCCTGCCCTGGCTGACCGCGCGCGCCTCCATGCAGTACGTCCGCGTGCACGACGACCTGCTGCGCGCCACCACGGACGCGCACCCCGACCGGGAGCGCGACCGCCTCGAAGCGGTCGCCACGCCGCTGACCCTGGGCTTCGCCCTGCGTCACGGCCGCCTGACGGCGGACTTCGCCCACAACGACAGCGCCCCGGTGAACCCGGGGCTGACTTCCGTGGGCTTGTTCGGGGCCGGCGGCAGGGGAGTGACGGCCTTCACGCTTGTTTATGAATTCTGATATAAAGCCTAATTAGAGTCTATTATTGCTCCATATGTGGGTATTTACGGATTGTTTTGTGTTGTCGCCCCCTGACGACCCCGGGTCGTGAGCCCGGCCCTGAAACGGACGGCGAACCGGCCCTGCATCCGCGCGGGCGCCGGCCGCGCACGCCGACGCCGGTCGGCCGCCGACGCTGCCGGCCTCGACGCCGGGACACGTCCAGCGCCCGCGGCGTCGACCCGACGCGGAGACTTCGCGTGACGCGGCGACGCCGACGCCGTCGTCTCGCGTCCCGTCGCGGAGCGGCATCGGGACGCGCCGCGACGATGCGATGACCGCGCAGTGCGTTGGGATCGCCGTCGCGGACCCTTCATTTTTCCCTGCCAAACCACGATATTTTGTGTATCACCGCGGGGAATTGCGCTAGATTCCCCCAAGGAATGGACCCGTAGCGGTCTTCAGGTTTCCATCCAAGGAGGAAAACCCGCATGGCAAAGAAGACGATGAAGAAGGTCGCGGCGAAGAAGGCTCCGGCCAAGGCCGCCCCTTCGAACAAGCCGCCGACCAAGGGCGAGACCTACCGCGAGATCTGCGCGAAGACCGGCCTCGCGCGCAAGGACGTTGTCGGCGTGTGCGACGCCCTGACCGACATCATGGTCAAGTCCGTCAAGAAGCACGGCTCCTACAACTACCTGGGCCTGATGAAGCTGTCCCTGGTGAAGAAGCCCGCCGTCGCCGGCGGCAAGCTCGTGAAGAACCCCTTCACCGGCGAGATGGTCAAGCAGAAGCCGCGTCCGGCTTCCCGCTCGGTGCGTGTCCGCCCCATGAAGTCCATCAAGGACATGCTGTAGGCCCACCGCGGTCCGTTTCGGTGAAATGCGTACGACCCCCGCGCGGATGCGACGGGGGTCGTGCATTTGTCGGAACGGCCACGGATCACTCTTGCCTGTCGCGCCGATCAGCGATCACGGACGCTGCGATGCCGGCCGTCAGGATCGCGAGCACCGTCAGCAGCACGTAGAGGTTGAAGCTCTTCCCGAGCACCTCTTTCAGCCACCCGGCGATCAGCATCTTCACGCCCACGACCAGCAGGATCAGGGCGAGGGAGATCTTGAGGTAACGGAACTTCTGCACCATCCCGGCCAGCGCGAAGTAGAGCGACCGCAGGCCGAGGATCGCGAACACGTTGCTCGTGAAGACCAGGAACGGGTCGCCCGTGATGGCGAAGATGGCCGGGATCGAATCGACGGCGAAGATCACGTCGGTGGTCTCGACCATCACGAGCGCCAGCGCCAGGGGCGTGAGCAGCAGCGTCCCGGGCCGGGCCGCCCGTACGACTTCGTCCACCTCCACGGCCGCGCCGGGGACCGCGCTCTCGAGCGACGCGGACGTGCCGGCCCGCACGACGAAGTGTTCGCCGTGGAACCTGGCGGTCACCGGAAACATCCGGCGCGCCAGGCGGACCACCGCGTTGCGGTTCGGGTCGCCGTGCTCCGACTTGATGAACAGCATCTTGAGCGCCGTCAGGATCAGGAAGGCGGCGAACAGGTACAGGACCCAGTGGAACTCGGCGATCAGCTTCGCCCCCAGGACGATCATCACGCCGCGCAGCACCAGCGCGCCGATGATGCCCCAGAACAGCACCCGGTGCTGGTAGAGCGGCGGCACGGCGAAGAACCCGAAGATCATGGCGATCACGAAGATGTTGTCCACGCTGAGCGACTTCTCGACGATGTAGCCGGTCAGGTACTTCTCCACCGCCGCGGAGCCGCCGTTCACCAGCCCGTCGACGGGGTCCACCAGGGTGCCGAGTCCGAACCACTGGCCGTCGTACGCGAAGTACACGAATACGGCGAAGGCCAGGCCGATGCTGATCCAGACCGCCGACCAGCCCATGGCCTCCCTCACGCTCACGACGTGGGCCTTGCGGTGGAAGACGCCCAGGTCGAGCGCCAGCATCAGCAGGACGAAGGCGATGAAGGCCAGCCAGATCACGATCATTTCAGTCGCTGCTCCTTGTTGTCGGTTCGCCGCCCGATCGGCCGGCCGTCAGGATATGCCAATCGTGACGCGGGCGACAGTGCCAAGATCGCCCGCCACCGCCCGCCCGGTGACGACAGGAGGGGCCGGGGGTGGTCCCGGAGCCCGGCGGCATTCGGCCCGGACGTTTCAAATGAGCCCGACCGGCGCCGTCCGCCACACCCGTTCCCGGCGGTGCGGGCCAGAATGAGGTTGTGGCCCCCGACAAGTGTTCCTAGACTCCCGGCGTAGGCATCCGCGGCGGAATCCCCGCCGCGAAACCGTCGAGGAGGCCCGGTGCAGATCGTCATCGTGGGAGGGGGCACCGTGGGTTCCGAGCTGGCTGCGCACCTGCAGCGCTCGGGGCACGACGTCGCCATGGTCGAGCCGCGGACGGAGCGCTGCGCCGAGCTGGCCGAAAAGCTGGACATCCTGGTGGTGGAGGGCGGCGGCGGCAGCCCGCGCGCGCTGGAACGGGCGGGCATCGCGCAGGCCCAGATGATCATCGCCGTCAGCTCCGTCGACGAGGTGAACATCCTGTCCTGCGGCCTGGCCGCCCAGTACGGCGTGCCCACGCGCCTGGCCCGGATCCGCAGCGGCGAGTACCTGGACAAGCGCAACCCGGTCGATCTGGCGGCCCTGGGCGTCACGCGGATCATCGATCCCGAGCACATCCTGGTGCGGGTCATCGCCCAGATCGCCCGCATCCCCGACGCGGTGGAGGTCTTCAGCTATCACGAGGGCGAGATCCTCATCGCGCGGCACATCATGCGTGACGGCATGCCGATCCTCGGCAAGCACTTCGCCGAGGTCGCCGCGCTCGCCGGCGAGGACCGCTTCCTGGCCGTGGCCCTGCACCGCGCCTCCGAGGGCAAGACCTGGATCCCCGCCGGCGATGACACGATCATCGTCGGCGACGACATCACCACCACCTTCACGCGGGCTTCGCTGCCCCGCTACCTCGAGCTGCTGGGGCTGGAGCACCGCCGGGCGAAGCGGGCCGTGGTCGCCGGCGATGGCCTGTCGGCCATCCATCTCTGCCGGGAACTGAACACCTGGGTGGATGTGGTGACGCTGGTGGATTGGGATCCCGATCACGCGCTGCGTGCCGCCCAGCAGTTGGAGGACGTCGAAGTCATCAGCGGGGATCCCACGGAGCGGGACGTGCTGCGCGAAGTGGCCGCCGGCCGCGCCGACCTGTTCGTGGGCGTGGGGAACGACACCAACCGCAACGTCATGGGCGCGCTGCTGGCCCGCTCCGAAGGCTGCCGCGAGGTGATCGCCGTCACCCTGGAGCCCACCAGCAACCGGTTGTTCCGCGAGATCGGCGTGAACCACGTCGTCAGCCCGCGCCGGGCGATCGCCCACGAGATCATGGACATCATCGCGCGCGGGCGCGTCTCGGTGGAACTGCAGCTGCGCGACCTCGATCTCGAGTCGGTGGAGATCCGCGTGGGCGCCGGCAGCAAGGTCACCCGGGCGCCGCTGTCGAAGATCTGGGCGGCGCACCGGCGCCAGGCCATCGTGGGCGCCGTGTACCGCCATGGGCGCGCCACCGTCCCGGGAGGCGGCACGGTTCTGGAGGCGGGTGACGAGGCCGTGGTGATCCTCAAGCCGAAGCACCTGCGCACCGTCGAGGATCTGTTCCGGGAGCGCGCGTGAACCGCGGCGCCGTCCTCTACGCCGTCGGCGGGCTGCTGCAGATCCTGGCGATGGTCCTGCTGCTGCCACTGGGGCTGTGCGTCCGGGACGACCTGCGGCGGCCCGGCAGCGCCGCCTTCGGGAGCGTGGAGAGCCTGGCCTTCTGCGGCGCCATCGCGTTCGCGCTGATCCTGGGCACGTTCCTGAAGTGGTTCAACCGGCGTTCCCGCTACGACCAGGGGGTGCGCGAGGGCTTCGCCATCGTGACCCTGAGCTGGGTGAGCCTGGCCCTGGTCGGCGCGATCCCATTCGCGGCCTGGCTCATGGCCCACGGCGGCTACCAGGGCCCCACCGCCTGGCTGGCCGCCTTCACCGACGCCTACTTCGAGGTGGTGAGCGGCTTCACCACCACCGGCGCCACGATCCTGACCAACATCGAGGCCCTGCCCCGGGGACTGCTCTTCTGGCGATCGCTCACTCACTGGCTGGGCGGCATGGGCATCATCACCCTGGCCCTGGCCATCTTCCCGGCCATGGGCGTCGGCGGCTACAACATGTTCCGCGGCGAGGTGCCCGGCCCCAGCGCCGACCGCCTGCGCCCGCGCCTGCGCGAGACGGCCGCGATCCTCTGGGGCGTCTACGCCCTGTTGACCGGCGTGCAGACCCTGCTGATGATGCTGGGGGGCATGTCCCTGTTCGACGCCATCTGCCACGCCTTCGCCACCATGGCCACCGGCGGCTTCTCCACGCGCAACGCCTCGCTGGGCGCCTTCGACAGCGCCTACCTGGATTGGGTCGTCATCCTGTTCATGTTCCTGGCGGGGACGAATTTCCTGCTGCACTACCGCGTGCTGTTCCGGCGGGACTGGCGCTCCCTGCGCGAGAACCGTGAGTTCCACTTCTACGTGGGCACCCTGACGCTGGCCGTGCTGGCCGTCACCGCAGCGCTCCTGGTCGCCGGTCTTCCGGACCCCGGCTCGCCCGCCGGCAGTTACCACGTATCCCCGCTGTCGCCGGAGGGATACTCCGCCCACCTGCAGGCCGAAGCGGCCAAGGTGGCCGACCCGGCCGGCGCCCTGCGCCACGCCGCCTTCCAGGTGGTCTCCATCACGACCACCACCGGATTCTGCACGGCGGATTTCGATCTCTGGCCGACTTCGGCGGGCCTGCTCCTGGTGGTGCTGATGTTCTGGGGCGGGTGCGCCGGGTCGACCGGCGGCGGCATGAAGATGATCCGCGTGCTCGTGACCATCAAGGCGTCGTGGCGCGAGCTGAAGAAGGTGATGCGCCCGCGTCTGGTCGCGCCGCTCAAGATCCGGCGCTCGTCCCTGCAGGAGCCGATGGTGGCCAACATCGTCGGCTTCTTCGTGCTGTTCGTGGGGCTCTTCGTGGTCTGTTCGCTGCTGATGACCCTGATCGTGCCCGACCTGGTGACGGCCGTCACCAGCGTCGCCGCCTGCATCGGCAACGTCGGTCCCGGCCTGGCGGGCGTGGGCGCCACGCAGAACTACGCCTGGATCCCGCTGCCAGGCAAGTGGGTGCTCATCCTCTGCATGCTGCTGGGACGTTTGGAGATCTTCACGGTGCTGGTGGTGCTGCGGCCCAGCTTCTGGCGCCGTTAGCCCGCTCATCGGCTCGCGCTGACCCGGCCGTGGGCGGCGTCCACCTCGGCGCGGACCCGCTGGAAGCGCTGCCGGGCCTTCTCCGGCACGTCGGCGTACCTCTGCAGCGCGACCTCGGCGACGACCAGCACGCTGTCCGCCGCCGCGCTGCGGCCCTGCCCCAGCAGGGCCTCGGCCAGGAACACGCCGCCGCTGCGGGACCTGAAATCACTGTCGGGGAGGAAGCGCTCCCGCCAGCCGATGATCGCCCGCGCCTCTTCCTCGGCCTCGGCCCACCGCTGCCGGCGGGCCAGGTTGTCGAAGTAACGCAATCGGGCGTCGGTGCGGCCGGGCTCCTGTTCGGCGTACACCTCGCCCGCGATCTCGATGTATTCGCGGTGCAGGGGCGCGGCTTCGTCCAGGCGGTCCGCGTCGTCCAGCATGAAGGCGGTGTTCCCGATCGCCAGCAGCAGGGCCGAGCCCCGGACGCCGAGCGTGCGCAGCATGGCCAACGATTCGCCCTGCAGATCGGCCGCCTCCTGCTTGCGCCCCTGCCGGAACAGACACGTGGCGAGGTTGGTCTGCGCCCTGGCAACCACGGGGTGCGGCCCGGGATACTGCGCGGCGTTGAGTTCCAGAGAACGCCTGAAATGCACCTCGGCGTCCTGGTGGCGGCCCTGGTCCTGCAACGACATGGCCAGATAGAAGGCGTTGAGACTGGCCAGGGTGCCCGTAGACTCGGGAAGCTGCTCGATGATGCGCTGCGCCTGCACCAGCAGGCTCTCGGCGCGCGTCGGTTGTCCGCGCGTGCGGGCGAGCAGGCCCAGGTCGTTCATCGCCGCGGCGACCGAAGGGTGGACGCGGCCGAAGATCTGCTCGCGCATGATCCGGCACTCGGTCAGGTCGGTCTCGGCTTCGTCGAGGCGTCCCTGGGACTTCCGGACATCGGCCAGGGACTGCAGGGTCAGCGCGATGTCGCGATGCACGGGACCGAGCGCCCGGCGTCGGATGTCCAGCGCGGCGACGAGGGCCTGCTCGGCGGCTTCCGGATCGCCGGCGGCGAGCCGGCAGACACCGAGCCGCCACAGCACGTCGCCGCGCAGCGTGTGGTCCTCGGGGTAGTTCGCCTCGACGATGGCCAGGCCTTCCCGGTAGATCGAATCCGCATCCTGGAAGCGCCCCAGGCTGTGGGCGAGATCCCCGCGCTTGTTGAACATCCCGATCATCCGCGGATCGTCGGCGCCGTAGGCGGCGCTGTAGATCGCGGACGCCCGCAGGATGTGGGCGCCGGCGCGGTCCAGATCCCCGCGCTGCTCCGCGAGGAAGGCCCGGCTCTGCAGCACGTCGGCCAGGGCGAGCGAGTCCGGTCCCGCGTTGCGGGCGACGATGTCCTGCATCTGATGCTTCAGGCTGTCGGCGAGGAGCCAGTGGCCCTGCTCGTAGCGCAGGTCGGCCAGGATGCCGAGGGCATCGGCGGAAAGGCGGCTGCGCGCAGACGTCCGCTCCCTCACGCCCGACACCAGGTGTTCGGCCTCGTCGCCGGCGCCGCGCATCTTCACCGTGCGCGCCAGATCGAGCATCAGCTCCAGCCTCTCCGGATCTGCTGGTTCCAGCAGCGAATCGGCCAGGCTCAGGGCGCGGCGCAGGTGGAGGTCGGACTCTTCGTACCGGCCCAGGCTCCGGTATGTGCCGCCCAGGGTGGTGCGCAGCGCCATCTCCACCAGCGGCCGGCCCGCCAGCGCGCCGCCGCCGAGGTCCGCCGCCGCGCGATCCAGCATCTCGTGCACGGTGACTTCGCGCCCGCGCGCCTCCTCGGGCCGGACCGCCGCCAGCATGTCCTGCAGGAAACCGGTGACGGTCTCGGCCTGGTCCAGACGCGCTTCGGCCAACCGCTCGGCGCGGGTGGCGCGCACGGCCTGCAGCGTGCTCGCGACCACGCCCAGGATCAGGGTCAGGGCCACCCCGACCGCGCCGATCACCAGCGGCCGGTGCCGCCGCGCGAACTTGCGCAGCAGGTAGACCGTGCCCGGGGTGCGCGCCGCGATGGGCTGGTCGTCGAGGTACCTTTGCAGGTCCAGGCCCAGGCCGTTGGCCGAGGCGTAGCGCTGCTCGCGATCCTTGGCCATGGCGGTGGCGGCGATGACGGTGAGGTCGCCGGCCAGATGCGGATCGTGGCTCGACAGCGGCGGCGGCTCCTGCTCGCGGATGGCCCGCAACGCTTCCTCGAGCGGGCGGTTGACCAGGGCGAGCGGCGGCCGGCCGGCGAGCAGTTCGTAGAGCATCACGCCGAGGGCGTACACGTCGCTGCGGGTGTCGAGATCGCCCGGATCGCCGGCCAGCTGTTCGGGGCTCATGTAGGCCAACGTCCCCACCAGCTCGCCGTGGGTCGTCACGAGCGAGGTCTCGAAGTCGGCGTCGGCGGTCCGGGCCACGCCGAAGTCCAGGACGCGGGGGTGGCCGGCGGCGTCCACCAGCACGTTGCCCGGCTTCAGGTCGCGGTGGATGAGACCGCGCTGATGGGCGTGGTGCACGGCGTCGCACAAGCGGATCATCAGTTCGATGCGGGCGCGCAGATCCGGGGCCTGCTCCCGGTCCCATACGCCGAGCCGGACGCCGTCCACCAGTTCCATGGCGATGAAGGGCACCGGCCCGGAGTCGGTGTCGGCGGTGCCGGCCTCGTAGACCTGGGCGATGCCGGGATGCTGGAGCCGTCCCAGGAACAGCGACTCGTGGCTGAAGCGCCGGCGCATCTCCGCGGTGGCCAGTTCGGGACGGATCACCTTGAGCGCTACCCGACGGCGCGGCTCGTCCTGTTCGGCCTCGTAGACCACGCCCATGCCGCCCTGACCGAGGATCCGCAGGGGGCGGTAGCGGCCGACGCGGGCGGGCAGGACGGGTCCGTTCGGGGACACCGGTGGGCCGGTGTGGGCCGTGGCTTCGGGATCGAAAGGCTGGGTCCGATCGTCGTCGCTCATGCGGGCACCTCTCGCGCTCGGCCGCGCCGTTGGGCAGCGCCCCGCCGAGCCCGAAGATCGTCGTGGCGATCGATAAAGTGGTGCCGCCGCCGCGACCCGCGGCGTAGCTCGAGTGGTCAGCGTGAAGACGCGACCGCAAGGGAAGGCCGCGGATTTTGCGGCGGCGGCGTGGGGTATCCTGTCGGAGACCATAACATGTTGATTGCTGTGATCAATATCGTTTGCCCGTCAATTAACCAATGGTAAATAAATCAGCAAATCATCAAACCGATCCCTGACCGTTCCGATCCCGCCACGCCCGGATCCCCGCGGCGTGCTGCGGGTAATGGCCGAAGGCGTCGAGGCGCAGGCGTCGGCGGAAGCGGGTCTCGCGGACGAACTGCTCCTCGGGCGTCGTCTCGAGGTAGGCGACGAGCCTGGCGTGGACCTCATCCCGGCGGCGCCACACTTCCGGCAGCGACAGCTCCCGGAGCCGTTCCGTCATCAGCGCGTTGAAGGCATCGATGCCGCCGTAGGCGACCGAATAGCGCGTCGGCCGGCCGCCGTCGAGGATGTGCGGCAGGTGCTTGAGCGCCTCCTCTTCCCAGACCGACACGTGCGCGACGATGTCGCGCACCGACCAGGCCCCCGTGACGCCCGGCGTGAGCAGCTGCGCCTCGGTCAGTCCCTCGTAGGAGGCCAGCAGGTCGCGCCAGGCCAGGTCCAGGCGCGCGAGCAGTCGGTCACGCGTCATCTCCGCTCCCTAGTCGTCGGCCAGCGCCGCTTCGAACGCCGCCAGGAACCCCGCGATGTCCGCGGTCTCGATCGTGAGGGCCGGGTCGAGGCGCAGCACCGGCACGCCGGGACGGCGCCCGACGATGTAGCCGCGCTCCACCAGCCCGCGGTGGACGCGGATCGTGAACGGCGTCTGCGCTTCGTCATGCAGGACGACGGCGACCATCAGCCCGCGGGAGCGGATCGCCGCGATCCGGCCGGTGCGCGCCGCGATCCCATCCAGGCCCGAAAGGAGCAGCTCGGCCACGGTCACGCCCCTGTCGACCAGGCCCTCCGCGTCGATGACGCGCAGCACCTCGCGCGCCACCGCCGCCCCGAGCGGATCGTTCTGGTGAGACTGGGCGTACTTGACCGGCGCGCCGCCGAGCCGTTCGATCACGCCGGGCGCGTAGGCGGCGGCGCTGACGGGGTAGCCGTTGCCGAGGCCCTTGCCCAGCGCGACGATGTCCGGCGCGATCCCGTAGTGCTGGAATCCGAACCAGCGGCCCGTGCGGCCGATGCCGGTGGTGACCTCGTTGACCAGGACGAGCCCGCCGTCCGCGTGGATCCTCGCGGCGAGGTCGCGGACCAGCTTCACGGGCGGGAAGCGCACCAGGCCCGACGAGCTGCCCGGCTCGAGCAGGAAGCCCCCGATGCGGTCGAAGGGGATGGCGTCCCAGTGCGCGCAGCCCTCGCCGCAGCCGCCTTCGCACGCCGCCCAATCGAAGCAGAACCACTCGTCCTGGTGCTTCCGGCTCGCCGAACCGTAGGCGCCGAAGTAGGAGTCGGCCATCGTCAGCAGCAGCGGCCGCCCGATCACGGCCTGCGCGGTGCGGACGCCGTGCTCGACGGCCTCGCTGCCCGAGCACAGGAACACGCAGCGGCCGCCGTCGAACCCCAGCCGCGCGAGCAGCTCGCGCGCCGCGGCCGCCACGACTTCGCTCGTGTAGCAGAAGCCGGTGTGGGCGATCCGGGACGCCTGCTCCGCCATCGCGCGCAGCACCGCGGGATGCGCGTGCCCCAGCGAGGTGCACCAGACGCCGGACTCCAGGTCGACGTACCTCCGGCCCGCCGCGTCGAAGAGGTGGCAGTTTTCGGCGCGGACGATGTCCGGGAGCAGAAGATCGTAGCCGGGGTACCGGATCAGCATTTCGTTTCCGGTCATCGAGGATCGTCCCCTCCGCTGCGATCGTTGCTCCTCAAGCGCGCCACGCGCCGCTGTAACGGGACGGCGACGTCGCCGTCATCCCCGGCAACCGTGATCCAATCTTCGGTGATGTCCAGCCGGTAGGTCGATACGAAATCCTTGCGGCGGAAGTCGAGCCGGTAGGCGCCCGTGGCCAGATCGAGCGGGCCCTCGTAAGTCGCTGGTCCGATCGCGGTATCGCCGACCGTGGGGTAGCGCAACCCGCCGATGGCGACCTCAACGACGCCCGGGATCGTCGTCACGCGCAGCACGAGGTCGATGTTCGAACACTCGTATTCCAGCGGCGTCTCGACCGACAGGAGCAGCTGTGGCGCACAGTCCGTGCAATTGGTGGGGCGCGCTTCGCGGATCAGGAACTTCAGCGGGAATTCGAACGGGACGTACCGATCCTCGTCGAACCATTCCTCGACCATCTCACAACCCGCGCCGAAGACACATACCACAGCGACGGCCAGGATCGCCAGCCGCCTGCTCGGGCGGATTCGCTCATCCATCACGCCTACTCTGTTAAAAGTACAGGCTGGCCCCGAAAATGGCCTGGGTGCCGCCGAAATCCCAGTCGTTCTCCGTTTGGCTGGTCGCGCGGTGGTAGTTCGGCAATTCGCCGCCCTCCCCCTGCCACACGTCGGTTTCCCAGGTCGTGGCGCCGTATTCCAGCGAAGCCGCGTACTCGGCATGGAGGCTGACGTCGCCGGTCACGAACCATTCCACGCCGCCCACGCCGAGTGCGCCGACGCTCCAGGAGTGGCTGTATTGACGGGTGAATTGCTCATCGAACACCGGGTCTGTCCCGTTCACGGCCGTGGTCTCCGTTTCGAAGCGCGAGAAGCGCAACCGCGGCCCCACACCCCAGTACCAGCACGCGCGCCTGCCCGGGGAGGGGTACCGCAGCTGGAGCAGATCGACGCGGAGACGCTGGCCGTTCGAATCGCGGTCTTGCGATTGGACAAGCAAGACATCGGTGGTGGTGGTGCTGCCCTCCATGTTCGCATCGTCGATCTCAAGGTCCAGCATCACCCCGAGCCGCCACGCCGACTCGGCGGTGGAATGCCGCTTGAACGACACGCTCATCCCGTCGAAAGCCTTCAGTTCGAAGTTGTCCCCGATCTGGAACTGGATCGCCCGCGCACCCGGGGCCAGCGGGTTCGTCGGGGTGTCGGCGAACGCAACGCCGGCGACGAGGCAGGTCAGCATCAGGCATCCGATGAGCGACTTCATGGGTTCTCCTATCGTTTGGCCATCTTCAGCGCCGCCAGCGCCCGGACCGCGGCGAGATCGTCGTCGGTGGCGACCGGCAAACGGATACCGCGACCCTCGGCATAACGGGGCGCCGCGTCGATCAGGGGTAGAACGGAATCGGGAAGCTCCATGTCATGGGCGGCCTGCGCCGCTTTCTCACCCAGGACCAGGCCCAGTTGGAAGACGCCGCTCTGTGGCGTCATGTAGAGCACGATCCGGTCCTTGCACTTCAGGCGCAACGACCAGCCGAACTTGGCGCCGGCGAAGTTCCACAGCTGCGTGATCGGGGGATAGGTCGCCTCGACGTGGGTGATGAGGTCGTTCCAGGGATGGAGCGCCCGGCCCAGGACCTCGGCGAGTTCGCCGGGGGCGGGCGGGCGGGACTTGTCGTCGAACGCGCTGAGCGCCACGCGGAACCTGCCTTCGGGTGTCAAACCGCTGCTGAACCGGGTGCCGTCTGTCGTGACTAGAATCCGAGTCCCACCATCAAGGACAGGCCATCCACTTCAGTCGTGGGAGGAGGTGGCCCTTTCGCGATGCCGGTGAGCGCGTGTCTGTAGAGCAGTTCGAGGCTCCAGGTCGCACCGCTCGTCCGCCTTTCGAGACCAGCGCCGACCAGCAGCGCCCAATCGTGGTGGCGCAACCAGCCGGCGTCGCTCCAGTCGTTCTGGATGTACCGCGCGGACAGCAGCCTTCCCCAGGCCGGGCCGGCGAGCAGCACCGGTGTCCAAGCGCGATCCGACAGCAGATCATAGCGCAGCAGCACCGGAATTTCGAGGTAGTCAAGACGGAATTCCGCCAGATGGACCCACTCGAGCGTGCCCCAGGGGCCGCCACCCTGGTCCCTGTAGGCGCCGCCCCTGCAGACGTAGAGGGCTTGTGGTTGGACGGCCAGGCGGTCCGCTAGTTCGACCGTAAGGAAAAGGCCCGCCGTCAGACCGGGCCGTCCGTCGAAGCGATCGTAGCCGGCGAAGTTCATCCGCGTCTGCGCGACACCGGCCTTCATCCCCGCATCGACGACGCTGAGCGCCTGCGCGTCGGAGGTCGTCAGGGCCAGGATCATCAGGGTCGCTAACGGCAGCACGCTCCGAGAGCTGCTGGTCATGGGGTTCCTTCAAGGGGTAGGTGATATATTTATACCCTCCAGGATACTCCCCCGTTCCCGCGGGGTAAAGCGAATCGGGGCCCCCGCAGCCTGCGCTGCGAGAGCCCCGATACAGGACGGATGACCCTCAGTATCGGGTCATTTCAACAGGAGCATCTTGCGCGTGGACACTTCGCCCGCACCGGTCAGCCGTGCGAAGTAGGTGCCGCTCGCCACGCCGTTGCCGTCGTCGTCGCGGCCGTCCCAGATCGCCTCGTGCCGGCCGGCCGCCAGATCGGCCGCCAGCAGCCGGCGGACCGGCCGGCCGCGCACGTCGAACACCTCGAGCGCGACGCGCCCGTCGCGCGCGAGGTCGAAGGCGATGCGCGTGCTGGGGTTGAACGGGTTGGGCGTGATCTCCCGCACCGCAGTGACGACGGGGGGGCCGTTGTCGCCCGGCACCGGCGTGGTGCCCGGGTTGAACGTCAGTTCGTACTGCCCCGCTTTGGCGGCGTCGGCGGCGCCGGCCTTCCAGATCGCGAGGCAGTAGTACCCGTCCTGCGGCACGACCGCGGGCAGGCTCTCGTCCTGGCCCGCGCCGGCGATCCAGCTCTGGGCGACGATGCCGGCCGAGGCCGACTTGGCGTGGTAAGGCAGCTGGCCGCGGTGCAGGGTCAGGCCCCAGTCGATGCCGTCGCCGCCGGTATCGCGCAGCTCGATCAGCAGCGGGCCGGCCGGCAGCCACACATCGTACAGCTTGATCAGGTTCGTGGCGCCGAAGTTGAAGGGGCCGTAGTCGCCCTGCGGATCGATGTCCAGCAACGACGACACCGCCGCGTGCACCCGGTAGCTCTCGACGCCGTCGAAGCCGATCGCCCCGACGTCGAACTGCCGCGGCGTCGTGGCCCGGCAGTTCACGAGCACGTACTCGGACTCGGCCGGACCCCAGACCGACACGGCATGGGCCATGCGGAAACCATGCAGCGGCGAGTCGATCTTCTCGTGCAGGCGCAGGTCGACATCGCTGGCCGCGCCCGGGAGCGCCGCGACCGCCACCCACCACCCGTTGTCTCCCGAGGGCGCCGGCACGGGAGAGCGCAGGCCGTCGCAGTTGTACCACGTCGGATCCGAACTCCAGGCCATCACGTCGGCGAAGCCGCCCGTGGGGTCCGGCGGCGCCGTCCTGTTGATGACCGACCCGGCCGTCAGGTTCATCGGCGACCAGGCGTACTGTACGCCCATCGCGTTGTTGGTCTCGTCGCCCTCGGTCACGTCGTGCCCCGCATCGGGGAACATCGACAGGGTGTGCCGGCCGCCGCGGATGTTCTGGGCGGTCGGGAAGTTGCGGATGCGGTCGGAGAAGCCGGCCATCATGGAGATCTGTTCGCCCAGCAGGGACACCCCGTCCAGGTAGATCATGCTGTCGAACAGCCCAGCCGTGCCCGCCTCCTGGTTGCGGAACTGGGCGTTGATGTAGGTCACGGTCGCGTTGCCCACCAGCGTCCCGGGCAGCGGGGTCGAGGCCGGCGTGCCCGGCATCGGGTAGGTCGGCACCAGGGGCGCGTGCCAGCCGGCCGTGGTCAGCGGGACGAAGTCGGGACGCCGGACGTACGCGCGGACCGTCACCTGGAAGTGGCCGTTGCCGCCCTCGGGGATGTCCCGCGGATCCTGCCAGACGGCCAGGCCCTGCGTCGTGCCGCCGTAGGTGAAGTTGACCTTCGCGAACCCGTCGGCATCGGTGACGGCCTGGTCCCAGATGTCGCCGAGGCCCCCGTCGGCGAGCCCGGAGTGCATGACCTTCATGCGCACCGGTCCGACCGCCGGATCCACCTGCAGGGTGACCGTGCCGTAGTTGGTGCCCGAGCCGCCCGACATCGTGAAGTGGCGCAGCGCCAGCGGCTCGATCGGGCTCAGCGGGAACCGCACGTCGCTGCCGGTCGCCATCAGGGTGCTGAACATCCGGCGGATCTTGAAGCCGTAGCCGTCGAAGTCGTGGTTGACGACCCCGACGTCGAAGACGGTCTCCGTCGTCTGGCTGTTGTTGACGAAGACCCCCTCGATGCAGCCGGCCGGCCGGGCGCTGAACGCATCGAGGTCGAAGTAGCCGAAGCCGGAAGTCGGCCCGGTCGTGTGCCCGTGCAGCCGCAGATCGAAGTCCGAGGTGTCGTCGTCGGTGACCATGACCGCGCCGACGAACGGGTCGGAGTTCAGGGCGAAGGCGAATCCGTCGCAGTTCGGGGCGGAGAACAGGCCCGGGTTGAAGCCGCCCCAGGCGTCGGGCGGGCGCTGCCGCACGACCCAGGTGCCGTTCGTGTAGAGGGACAGCGGGTACCAGATGAACTGGCGCACGAAGATGTTGTCGGCCTCGTCGATTTCGGCCATCTGCTCGTGGGCGTCCGCCCACATCATGACCGCGTGGCGGCCGCCCTTGACCACCGAGGGGCCGATGTTCATGTAGGGGAGGTCGTGGTAGCCTTCCAGCGGGTAGATGCTCGAGTACCACCACAGCGCGCCGTCCACCAGGAGGTTCAGGCGCACGATGGGGCTGCTCGTGAGCTCGCCGGAATTCCCGACGCGCACGTTCATGTAGGTGTTGTCGTCGTTGCCGACCAGCACCGCCGGCAGCGGCGCGCTCGTGTAGGTCGAGTTGCCGGTGATGCGCGGCACGACCGGGTAGGGCCAGTAGCCGCCGTCGATGGCCTCGAGGTTGGCCGCGGTCCAGTTGCGGATGGTCACCGGCCCGAACGAGGCGTGCGTGCCCGCGTTGCCGGCGCGGTCGACGGCGCGGACGGTGAACCAGTAGGTCCCGGGATTGAGGTCGTCCGAGGTCCACGCGGTCGCCGTCGTCTCGACGGTCACGTCCGGGACCAGGCCGGCGGCGGTGCCGACGCGCACGCTGTAGCCGTTGACGCCGGAATCCCCGTCGCTGGCGGCGTTCCAGACCAGCTCGACCGTGCCGTCGGGCGAATCGCCGGAGGTGGCGTGGCTGAGCGAGGCGAGCCCGGACAGGGCCGAGGGC
Source organism: Candidatus Latescibacterota bacterium (assembly GCA_030658975.1). Taxonomy (GTDB): domain Bacteria; phylum Krumholzibacteriota; class Krumholzibacteriia; order LZORAL124-64-63; family LZORAL124-64-63; genus PNOJ01. Next base: position 47,471 of record JAUSBL010000105.1, on the reverse strand, counting down.
GCCTGCGTGTCGAGCCCGTTGAAACGCGCGTTCGCGGCCGCCATCCAGATGACGTCCCGGGATTCGGGGTAGCGCGTCCGCAGGCGGGAGATGAGCCCCGCCGGGGTGGTGGGGTCGTAGGTGCCCTGGGTCGACAGGATCCGTTGCGCCGACCAGTTCGCGACGTCGGCGCCGCCGAACAGGGCGTTCGGGTCCACCTCATTGTTGTCGTCGACCAGGTCCTGCAGGAAGGCGGCGATGTTGCCTTCGGTCTTCCAGGGATCGTCGAATTCGTCGAGGTCGTCCCAGCCGCACACGTTCACGGACTCCCAGTCGTACTCGAAGATCGCGGAGAAGCCGTAGGACGACGGCCAGGACGCGGTCACCGCGTTGGAGATCCAGTCGGGGAAACCCTCCCGCAGCGCGTCGCCCGCGGTCTCCTCGCACCAGAAGCAGTGGCGGCAGTCCGAGTTGGGGTCGTCGCAGCGACCGCCGGCGTTGCAGTAGTCGGTGCCGTCGACCTCGGTGTATTCCTGCTGCCAGTGGTGGCCATACTCGTGGCAGACGGTGCTCTCGTACCACTCCTTGTCTTCGGGCATGTAGATTGTCTCCCAGTCCGACGAGTAGTGGGGCCAGTCGGAGTCTGGCCAGGAGATGAGCAGATCGTCGATGCCGCCGTAACCGTTCGCGTTCAGCCAGCGCCAGGTGCGCGTGGCTGAAGCCAGCAGGTTCAGACCGGCGTAGTGCGACTCGGACGCCGGGTGCCGCAGCCCCCAGTTGATGTGGGACCCGTTGTAGTCCTCCTTGGTCGGCGTGCTCCACGAGTAGGAGATGTTCCAGATGCTCGGGTGCACCAGATCGACCTTGCTGTTGGCGGCCAGGAACTCCACGTAGATGTCCGGGGCCTCGGCGTCGTCGTACCAGAACGTGATGTCATAATTGCCGTCGGGTCCCAGGGAAGTCTGGGCCAGCAGGTCGTCCCACTCCCAGTCGGAGTCGTAGACGTTCACCGTGACGCCGTCGGCGCCCATGGTGAGGCCGTCGCCCCGGTAGTCCCCATCCTCGTTGTACGAGTTGCGGTAGTAGACGAAACGCCCGCGGACGCGGATGTTGCGGCCGGTGGTGGGGTTCGCCGGCATGTCCTTGCGCTGGTCCCGCACGTTCTTGCGCGTGACGGGCGCGGGATCCGGGCGCGCGAACTCGTCGTCCGTCGTCCAGGCCGGGCCCTGGTCGCTGTCGAAGGCCATGATCGTCTCGGAGCCGCCCATGGCCGCGTTCAGGTTCTGCGGCAGCAGGTAGAAGCGCTGCATCGCGGTGCGGTTTTCGACCTCCAGGGAGATCTCGATCGGCTGCGCCGGGTCGTTGCACTGCAGCTGCACCGGGATCGTCGTCGGCTGCATCGCGACCAGCCGGGTGCCGGCCGGCAGCGGGAAGCTGACCACCTCCCAGGCGGACTCGCCCGCCGGCGTGCGGCCGGAGCGCACGACGGGCGCCGTCACGGTGGAGGAAGTCGCGCTCGTGATCTCGAAATCGAAGCTGAACGTCTGGCCGGCCACCGGGTAGGCGCCGTCCGGCGCGTGAAGTCTCATCTTCACTTCCGGCCCCATGTCGGCGAGGGCCGGCGCGGCGAACGCCAGCAGCAGCAGGATGGTCGCGGGGCTGCGTCGCCCCCGTGTGATGATCCTCATGACGGGTCCTCCTGCTAGCGGGTGGCGGCGGGGACCGCCGGGACGTCGAGACCGGTGTCGGCGACCAGCCGCGCGCGGGCGGCCGTCAGGGATTGTTCGAGCTCCACGATCGCGTCGGTGGCGTTGCGCTCGCGCGCCAACCGCAGCTGGAGGCCCAGCAGGTCCAGCTCGAGCTTCTGCTTGTGGGCCGAGATCTCGCGCTGCGCCGCCGACGCGGCGGCGGCGTCCGGGGCGGCGGCGTAGACCGCGACGAGTTCGGCGAGCCGGGTCCGGTAGGTGGCGCGGATCGCCGCGACCTCCCGCTCCAGGGGCGTGGACGGCGCAGGCGCCGGGGCATCCAGGGCGGCCGCATCCGGTACGATCAGGACGCCCCCCGTGTCGGCCGGCGCCTTCCCGGTCTGGGCAGCGGCGGGGACGCTGAACGAGATGGCCACGAGCACGACCGCGCTCGTAACCCACTGTTGGTATCTGGACATGGCGGACCTCCTGCCGGACGGAACTGCGATTCCTGCCACCCGCGGCGGTGCGCCGGGGCAGCCCTGTTCACGAGGGATAACGGAGGAATCCAGTCCGGTGGGTCACCGCGGAGTGAGAATTTCGGACTAAATTTGTAGCCAATCAGGATTCGATTGATACCATGTTGTCATGGTTGAAGATCGGGCACTCCAGGACGACGCCGCGCGGACCCACCACGTCACGCTGGCGCTGCACGCCGCCCGCGGCGGGGACCCCGCGGCCCTGAACGAGGCGTTTCAACTGGTCTACGCGGACGTGAGCGAGATCGCCCACCGGCGGGTCGCCCGGGGACGCCGCAGCCCGACGCTCGACACCTCGGCGGTCGTCCACGAGGCGTACCTGAAGCTAGCGCGCCACGGCGAGATGGCCTGGGAGGACCGGCAGCACTTCTTTGCGGTCGCCTCCTCCGCCATGCGCCAGGTCCTGCTGGACCACGCGCGCCGGCGGCTGAGCCTCAAGCGCGGCGCCGGCGCCGGACACGTGCCGCTGACCGAGTCCGACGCGGCGGTCGAAGCCCAGACCCGCGACATCATCGCCCTCGACGCCGCGCTGTCGCGGCTCGCCGGTCTGGACGCCCAGCTGGCGCGCATCGTCGAGCTGCGCTATTTCGGCGGCCTGACGATCGAGGAGACGGCGCAGGCGATCGGTGTGAGCGACGCCACCGTCAAGCGGGCCTGGCGACGGGCGCGCGCTTTCCTCCACCGCGAGCTGGCGGGATCGTCCGCGCCGGGTGAGCCGTGAACCCCGGCGAAGCCGCGCGCTGGCGGCGGCTCGACGCCATCCTGGACGAACTGCTGGCGCTGGCGCCCCAGGAGCGGGCCGGTCGCCTCGCCGAACTCGCCGGGGACGATCGCGCGCTGCGCGAAGAGGTCGAGAGCCTGCTGCTCTGCGACGAGACCGACGACGGCCTGCTCGACCATCCCGTACCCGACCACTTCGGCGATCTGCTGGCCACCGGCGCGACGGCCGACGGCGCGGACCGCGATCTCGCCGGCCGGGAGGTGGGACCCTTCCGGATCCTCGGGCGGCTCGGCGAGGGAGGCATGGGCGTCGTCTTCGAGGCGCGCCAGTCCCACCCGCCGCGCACCGTGGCCCTGAAGGTGCTGCGCGCCGGCGTGTTCGCGGGCACCCAGCAGCTGCGCATGTTCCGGCGCGAGGCGGAGAGCCTCGGCCGGCTGAACCACCCCGGGATCGCCGCCATCCACGACGCCGGACGCACCGACGACGGCCTGCACTGGTTCGCCATGGAACGCGTGCACGGCGAGTCCCTCGACGCCTGGCTGCGCGGGAGGTCGGCGCCGGACACGCGCGCGGAACTCGCGACACGCACCGCGTTGTGCCTCGCGGTCTGCGACGCGATCTCGCACGCCCACCAGCGCGGCGTCGTGCACCTGGACCTCAAGCCGTCGAACATCATGGTATTGCCGTCGGCCGGCGACGCGTCGGCGCCCGCGGTGAAGGTGCTCGATTTCGGCATCGCCCGCATCACCGGCGGCGACACGGGGCAAACGACCCTCGGCCACGGCGGCCGCTCCTTCGCCGGCACCCTGGCCTACATGAGCCCCGAGCAGGCCGGCGGCGACGTGCGCGACCTCGACGTGCGCAGCGACATCTACTCGCTCGGCGTCCTGTTCTACGAGATGCTCACGGGCCGCCTGCCGGTGGAGGTGAGCGGCGCCGCGCTGCCCGAGGCGGTGCTCCTGATCCGCGAGCACGAACCGGCGCGACCCTCCGCGTTCTGCCGGCTGCTGCGCGGCGACCTGGAGACCATCGTCCTGAAGGCGCTCGCCAAGGACCCCGCCCTGCGCTACCAGAGCGTCGCGGCCTTCGCCGAGGACATCCGCCGCCACCGCGACAACCTGCCCATCTTCGGCCGCCCCCCGAGCACGGCGTACCAGCTGCGCAAGATCGTCGTCCGCCACCGTCTGGTGATCGTGTTCGCGGGCACGCTGCTGGCGGCCCTGGTCGCCGCGGTCGGCGGGACCACCACCGGCATGCTGCGCGCCAAGCGCGCCGAGGCCGCCGCCGAGAGGACGGCGAGCTTCCTGGAATCCGTGTTCCGCGTCGCCGATCCGAGCGAATCCCGCGGCGAGGCCGTGACCGCTCGCGAGCTGCTCGACCGCGCGGTGGCCGACATCGACTCCCAGCTGGCGGACCAGCCGCAGGTGCGCGGGCGGCTGCTGGCCTCGATGGGCAACGCCTACCGGCAGCTCGGACTGTACCGCGAATCACGCCCGCTCCTGGAGCAGGCCCTGACGCTCGAGCGCGCGACGCTCGGCCCGGACCACCCGCGCGTCGCGCGCAGCCACTACGTCCTGGCCGGCCTGCTGCGCCGGCTGCGGGAGCTCGGCCCCGCGCGCGAGCACTACCGCTCGGCGCTCGCGATCCGCGAGCGGGGCCACGATCCCGACGACCTCGCCGTCAGCCTGACCGGCCTGGCGAACCTCGAGGTGGACGAGAGCCGCTTCGCCGAAGCCAGCGAGCTGTACCGGCGCGCCCTCGCCATCACCGCCGGGAGCGCCGGCGCCGATTCCCCGCGGTATGCGTCGCACCTCTCGGGCCTGGCCCTCGCCCAGTGGCGTCTGGGGGAAGCCGACTCGGCGCTCGCGATGTTCGAGCGCGTCGTCGCGATCCAGCGGCGCGCCCTCGCCCCCGACGACCTCGACCTCGCCTGGAGCCTGTCCACGCTCGGCACCCTCTACGCCAACAGCGAGCAGAACGTCCGGGCCCGCGAGCTCGGCGAGGAGGCCCTCGCGGTGCAGGAACGCGCGCTCGGTCCCGAGCACACCGACGTGGCCGAGACGCTCGACATGCTGGGCAACCTCTGCCGCGCGGAGGGCGATCACGCACGGGCGCTCGACCACCACGGACGCGAGACGGCGATCTGGGAGAAGGCCGTCGGCGCCGAGCACCCCAACTACGGCATGGCCCTGAGCAACTACGCCCGCGACCTCGCCGACCTGGGCCGCCTGCCCGAGGCGATCGCCATCGCGCAGCGCGCCCTGGAGATCCTGACCCGGGCGCTGCCCGCGGACCACCCGTCTCCGACCTACACCCAGGTCTACCTGGCCAACATGTACCGCGACGCCGGCGAGCCCGCCCACTCCAGGACGCTGCTCGATGCGGCGCTGTCCGTGCGCACGCAGGCCTTCGGCGACGACAGCCCGCAGGTCCTGGAAGTGGTGATCGAACTGGGCAGGATCAGCGCGATGCAGGGAAGGCGGGAGGAAGCGCGCGCGCACTACGAGCGGGCGTTGCGGATCGCCGATCAGGGCGCGGGCGACGGCGACGAGCTGGCCACGATCCGGGCGGAGCTAGCTTCGGTCCGGGATGGATAGACGAGGCACGGAGCCCGGCGCGGATCGCTAGCCGGCGAAGTGCTGATGGACCTTGGCGACGATCTGCCGGTCCGTCATCTTGTCGGTCTTTTCGAACCCCACGATGCGCCCGTCGAGTGGGCCGCCCTCGATCCGGGCTTTCAGTTCGTTCTTCGCCTCGCCCGGACCGAAGATCAGGATGGACTCCGCGTCGCGCAGGCACGCGATGACCTCGTCGTAGTAGACGTTGAGATGCCCCGTCAGGGCCCTCTGGCGGCTGTCGTCCGCGGGCACCCGTGTCGGCTCGAAAGAGCCCTTGAGCGGTGAATCGCCGGTGCGTCGCAGCTGCTTCTCCACCTTCGACTCGATCAGCGTCGTGGTATCCTCCTTGCCGTTGACGGCCACGACGACGGCCTTCCGATGGTCGATCCACAGACCCGTTTTCATCGAGCGCTCCTTGGACGGCTGGTTCGGCTAAATGCCGCGGTCGCCGGCGGGCCGCGAAGCGGCTGGTCCGGCACACCACAAGTTAAGCACGTTGCCGAAAAGGACGAGCGAGGACTCAACACTTCGGGCGTCTGTGTCTATCTGCGTTCTCCGCGATCCGCGCCCTGACCAGCTTGCGGATCAGCGCCACCGTCAGCGGTTTGCCGGGCTGGAAGCGGATCGTACCTTTGCTGGTGTCGAAACCAGTGAGTTCTTCTGCGTACTCGGCCACCGTGGCGGCGCTCATGGGGTAGAATGCGCAGTGCTTCACGGCAGCGCCGAAGGCTACGAGCGCTTTCCCGTCGAAGCGGAAGGCGGGCAAACCGTAGCTGATGCACTCCACGGCCCCTGGCGCGGCGGCGTGGATGGCCTTGCGGAGCCGCTCGAGCGCGAGGCGCTGGTCGTCGTCCAGCGCTTCGAGGTACTCGTCGATGCTGTTGGCCGCCGGTCTCATCGCCTCGCTCCTCCTGCCCCGTCAACCGGCGGCGGCGGCGCGGATCTCCGCCATGAACAACTCACCGTAACGCCGCAGCTTCGTCTCCCCCACCCCGCTCAGCAACAGGAAAGCCTCGGGTGACGCCGGCCGGTGCTGCGCCATGGCCGCCAGCGTGCGGTCGTGGAAGATCACGTACGGCGGCACGCCCTGCTCCACGGCCAGCCCGTGCCGCAGGACGCGCAGCCGCTCGAAGAGCGCGGCGGTGGCCGCGTCCACCTCGACGTCCGCATCGACGGTCAGCGCGGCCGGCGTCTTGCGCTTGCGCTCCTTCGCCGCCGCCCGCGTCAGCACGTCGCGCCGCAGGCGCAGTTCGCGCCCCCCGTTGAGCACGGGCCCGGCGGCCGCCGTCAGGCGCAGGCCACCGTAGCCCTCCGGGTCCAGGGCCAGCAGCCCCAGTGCGACCAGCTGACGGAACACGCTGCGCCAGCCGAAGTCGTCGAGCTCGCCGCCGATCCCGTAGGTCGACAGGCGGTCGTGGCCGAAACGCCGCACCCGCTCGTTTTCGCTGCCGCGCAGCACGTCGATCACGTGCTGGGCGCCGAAGCGCTGTCCCGTGCGCGCCGCGCACGACAGGGCCTTCTGGGCGACCACGGTGCCGTCGTAGGTGTCCGGCGGTTCGAGGCAGGTGTCGCAGTTGCCGCAGGGTTCGGCCATCGTTTCGCCGAAGTAGGCCAGCAGGCGCTGGCGGCGGCAGTCGGTCACCTCGCAGTAGCCGAGCATGGCGTCGAGCTGCTGCAGGTTGCGCCGGCGGTGCATCTCGTCGCCCTCGGAGGCGTCGACGAGCTTGCGCAGCATCACCACGTCCTGCAGGCCGTAGCAGAGCCAGGCGTCGGCGGGCAGGCCGTCGCGACCGGCGCGTCCCGTCTCCTGGTAATAGCCCTCGACGCTCTTGGGCAGGTCCAGGTGGGCCACGAAGCGCACGTCGGGTTTGTCGATGCCCATGCCGAAGGCGATGGTCGCGCACACCACCAGGCCGTCCTCGCGCCGGAAGCGTTCCTGGTGGCGGCGGCGGGTCGCGGCGTCGAGCCCCGCGTGGTAGGGCACCGCGGGGATGCCCTGCTCTTCGAGGAACTTCGCCGTCTCCTCGGTCTTCTTGCGCGCCAGGCAGTAGACGATGCCCGCGTCGCCGGCGTGCTCGGCGCGCAGGAAGTCCAGCAGCTGGCGGCGCGGGTTGTCCTTGGGCACGACCCGGTAGCGGATGTTCGGCCGGTCGAAGCCGCCGACGAATACGCGCCCGCCCTGCAGCCGCAGGTTCTGCAGGATCTCCTCGCGGGTGCGCTCGTCCGCCGTCGCGGTGCAGGCCAGGCGCGGCACGTCCGGGTAGCGCTCAGCCAGGACGTCGAGCTGCAGGTACTCCGGGCGAAAGTCGTGTCCCCACTGGGAGACGCAGTGGGCCTCGTCGATGGCGAACAGGGCCAGGCCCGACGGCGCCGGGGCCCGGGCGACCTCGTCCAGCAGTTCGAGCGTGCGCTCTTGCAGCAGGCGCTCGGGCGCCACGTAGAGCAGGTCCAGCTCGCCGCGCAGCAGCTGCGCTTCGACACGCCTCCCCTCGGCGGCGCTCAGGCTGGAGTTCAGGAACGCCGCGCGCAGGCCCAGCTGCCGCAGGGCGTCCACCTGGTCCTGCATCAGGGCGATCAGGGGCGAGACCACCACACCGGTGCCGTCGCGCAGCAGGGCGGGGATCTGGTAGCAGAGGGACTTGCCGCCGCCGGTGGGCATCAGCAGCAGGGCGTCGCCGCCGCCGGTCAGGTGGTCGACGACCTCGGCCTGGTGGCCGCGGAACTCGGGGTAGCCGTAGACGGATTTCAGGATGTCCAGGGCGGTGCGGTTCATGGGGGCAGGCTAGCCAGAAGCGGGCCGCGGGGCAAGGCCGCAACGGCGATGCCCCGCACATCCCGCGCCACGGGCGCGATCTCACCTATAGATACTCTTTACCTCTCCCCACGACGCTTCCGCCGCAGCCGTCGGCGCGCCCGCGGTCACGACCCAGGCGCCGGGGTTCCAGCCCGCCGCGGACGACTGGGTGCCGTAGTTCGTCACGATGTGGAAGTAGGGTTCGATGTTGGCCTCCAGCAGCAGCCCGTCGGGCTGGGCGGCCTGCTCGTAGTAGCCGATCCAGCGCGGCTCACCGACGCCCGCCCAGAACTGCGGCGCGCCCATGACTTCGACCAGGGAGACATCACCCACGGACAGCTGGCCGACCAGCGCCGCGACCTCGGCGGCGGCGGCCCAGCGCCAGCCGGGATTGGCGGCCAGCCAGTCCGTCACCTGGTCGCGGGTGAACCCGACGAACAGGGACGGGTCGCACCAGTACAGGCCCGAGCTCTCGTCGTGGAAGAGCTGCCGGTGAGCGCCCTGATCCGCGAGGCGGGGCAGCGTGGTCGGGTCGGCGGCGTTGACGAGCCAGCCGCCGGGGCCCCAGGCCTCGACGCCGCCCTGGCCGCCGGACTGGGACAGGACATCGTACGGCTCGGTGTCCGACTGGATCAGCCAGCCATCGGGTAAGGTGCCCGCATAGTAGCCGATCCAGCGGGGCCCGCCGGCGCCCACGATGAACTGGGGAGCGCCCATGACGTCCACGAGATCGGACCCGGCCGGCGCCGTGCTGCCCAGCAACGCGTCGATCTGCGCGCTCGTGGCCCAGGCCCAGCCGGTCGAGTTGCGGGTGACGAAGACGTCGAGCGCGGCGCGGTCCGTGCCCGTCAGCACGTCGGGGTCGCACCAGGTGAGTCCCGTGGCCGGGTCGAAGAAGAACTCGCCGTAGGGTCCGCGGTTGGACAGTTCCGCGGCGGAGGCGCCGCCGGCTAAGGCCGCGAGAACGGCGATGACGAGCACGAGAGCGCGAGGGTTCATGACCGCAGCTCCTTCCACGATGGACCATCGATATGATGAACACGCATCTTCATATCACTGAAGTCATGAATGCTCAACGGGATTCATCGCCCTCCGGCGGCAGGTCTACTCCAAGAGGGTCATGCGCCCGACCGCGGCGTTCCCTTCCGCCTCGAGACGATAGAAGTAGACCCCCGACGGCACCGCCCGGCCCGCCGCGTCCCGCCCCCGCCACGCGACCTCGTTGCGGCCCTGCCGCGCGGTTTCGCCGTCCAGCAGGCCGGCCACCAATCGGCCCGACACGTCGTACACGCGCAGCGACACGACCATCGGGCGAGGCAGGTCGAAGGCCAAGGTCGTGACCGGGTTGAAGGGATTCGGGCTGGCGCCGCACAGTGTGACGCGGTCGCGGCCGGAGTTTGCGGACGGCGCGCCGACGACACCCATCCCCTGCTGGCAGTTGTCGATGACGCCATCGCCGTTCCAGTCCAGGCTGGGGTGGCCGGCGATCTCCACGGCGTCGAAGACCCCGTTGCCGTTGCAGTCGACGCCGAGCTCGACCGCGTCGGCGAAATGCCCGTCCAGTTCGGTGCCCGAGGAGTCGTTGTGGATGTTCTCGGCGGCCGACACCGAGACGCCGAGGTAGTCGGCGTTCGCCGGCACCGCGAAATCGATGGCGACCGTTTCCCAGGTCGCCGGGTCTGCGTCGCTCAGGAGTTGGGCGTTCTCGTGACCGATGCTCGCCGGCAGGTTCGGATCGTTATTGTCGAAACTCGCTGGAGCGCCCGTAAAGGCGTAGATGTTCAGCGCGAAACGCGTGTCCGTCTGGGCGTCGACCTGCACCCGGTTGAAGCGGGCGCTCAGCAACAGGTTCTGCCCGCGCAACGGCGCGGCGTCGACCAGTTGCCACAGGTCGCTGCTCGTGGCGCCGCTCGCGCCCTGCTGGGTCCAGCTCGTGTTGATGAACTGCAGCATCCGGACGCCCTCGGCGGGCGTGATCCCGCTCATCGCCGGGACTGTGGCGGTGCGATCCCCCGCCCAGATCAAGAACACGTCGGGCAGGCTCAATTCCGGCGTTCCCGCTTCGAACCCGCCGTCGACGATGAGTTCGGCCCGGACCGGACCGCAACAGGTCAGGAGCACGAAAACAGCGAGCACGCACGCAGCGCCACCGAGATACGACCGTCGATTCATGGTGAGACCTCCTACAAGGGTATCGGAATAGCGATCATCGATCTTCCTCCCGCGTCAGCGGCACGAACCGCACAGCGGTCACCCGCTCGCGGTGCACCGCTCCGTCCGCGCTCTTGGTCAGCGCCAGCAGCTCCTGATGGCCGCCCGCCGTTCCCACCGGGATCACCAGGCGGCCGCCGGACGCGAGCTGTTCGAGCAGGGGTTCGGGCACGTGGTCGGGCGCCGCGGTGACGATCACGCCGTCGAAGGGCGCCAGGTCGGGCAGACCGGCGTAGCCGTCGCCCTCGTAGACGATGACACTGCCGGCGTAGCCGGCGGCGGCCAGGTCCCGGCGGGCGCGCCGGGCCAGGGCCGGGACGATCTCGATGCTGTGCACGACCACGCCCATCTCCGCCAGCACGGCGGCCTGGTAGCCCGAGCCCGTACCCACCTCCAGCACCGTGTCGCCGGGCGAAGTCTCCAGCAGTTCGGTCATCAGGGCCACGATGTAGGGCTGGCTGATGGTCTGGTCGTGCCCGATGGGCAGGGGGTTGTTGGCGTAGGCGACGGACTGCAGATCGGCGGGCACGAAAAGGTGGCGGGGCGCGCGGCCCAGGGCCGCGAGCACCGCGGGGGACAGCGCGGGGCGGCCCATCTCGGCGGAAGCGAGGCGGTCGTAGCGGGCGACTTCCTCGACCATGGCGCGACGGTCGGCGGCGCGGGAATCGGGCGCGGGGCGGTGCGGCTCGGGCACGGCGGGCTCCGGGCTGAGGAGCATCAGCAACCACATGACCATGAGTGTCCTCATGGCCCGATGATAACACAACGGGTCGCCCGCTGGTCCGAGCCGGATCCGCTGCGCGCTCACCTCACCAGCGACAGCTTCCAGTGCGACTGCAGCCTGCCGCCCACGACCAGCCGCGCCAGGTAGATCCCGGAGGGCAGCGCCCGGCCGGCATCGTCGTCGCCGCGCCAGGGCGTCGCGTGGGCGCCGGCCGCGAATGGTCCGTTGAGCAACCCGCGCACGCGCCGGCCGCCGAGGTCGTAGATCGCGAGTTCGACCGCCGCCGGCGCATCCAGCGAGAAGGAGATGGTCGTGCTCGGGTTGAAGGGGTTCGGGTACGCCGTCAGCCCGCCGCGCGCCAGGGGCGTCTCGCCGACCGGCGTGCCGCCGGCGCACTGCGGCAGGAAGATCTCCAGCGCGCCCCACTCCGCGGCCTGGTACACGCGGCCGGCCCCCAGCACCACCGACCGCGGCTCGCCTCCGGTCGCACCAGTGCCGATCAGTCGCGGCGCGAAGGGGTCGGAAACGTCGAGCACCTGCAGGCCCGCGAAGGGGCTGGCCACGTAGAGCAGATCGCCGTCCACGGCCATGCTCGTCGCGTCGCCCGGCAGCACGTAGTCGCGCACCCAGGCTGGCGACGACGGGTCGGCGACGTCGATCACCTGCAGGCCGACGCCGGCGCGGGCCATGAACACGAAGTGGTCGTAGCGCGCGATGCCGCCCGGCTGACCGCCGGCCCAGTCGCTGCCGACCACATAGGGGTTGGCCGGGTCGCTCACGTCCAGGATGTGGAGGCCCTGGTTCCAGCCGGCGACGTAGAGCAGCGGGTACTCGGCGACGATCTGGCCGGGCATCCACATCGTCCACTCGGTCGAGACATGCGTGGGGTTCTCCGGGTCGGAGATGTCGACGATCAGGACCCCCGTCCAGCTCACCGACACGTAGGCGTAGTCGCCGACCACGGCCAGGCCGTTGACGATGTCGTACAGCGGCATCGTGCCGACGACCGCGGGGTCGGCGGGATCGGACACGTCGATCATGTAGAGCTTGAACGAGTTGTCGGTCACCACGGCGTGGTCGCCCGCGAGCGCGACATGGTAGGCGGTGTCGTCGGTCCCGACCTCTCCCACCAGCGTCGGCGCATCGGGATCGGCCAGGTCGAGGATCTGCAGCCCGGAGCCGCCGTGTGTGACGTAGGCGAGTCCGTCGCGGATCGCGAGGTCGGTGGGACCGGAACCGGGGCACGTCCAGGTTCCGGACAACGCCGTGGCGTAGGGATCCGCCACGTCCACGACCTGCAGGCCGCCGGCGTCGGCCGCGACCCAGGCCTTGCCCTCGGTGACCGTGACGCCGAAGGCCCCCTCGCCGTCGAAGACGCCGACGCCGATGCCGACCTTGCAGGCGAGCACGGGCGCGGTCGGCGCCGTGACGTCGATGATGTTCATGCCGCGTCCGTGCACGGTGTAGACGAAGGGCCAGCGGCATTCCAGCCGGCGGTCGTAGACGAAATCCTCGTTGACGTCGAGGGTGCCGACGAGCGCGGGCGCCGCCGGGTTCGAGATGTCGACCACGCGCAGGCCGGCGACGTCGCCGAGCAGGTAGGCCCGCGACCCGTCGAGGTCGACGTCGGGATTGTGGCCGGATAGCGGCAGCGAACCCCGGAGGACCGGCGCCGTCGGGTCGGTGATGTCGACCAGGACCAGCCCGTAGGAGCCGGCGGCGATGCCGGCGAGGTTGCCCTGCACGTCGATCTTGGCCGGGTAGCCGGCGATCGGCAGCGAACCGATCACCGCGGCCGAGGCCGGCACGGTGATGTCGACGGCCTTGAGGCCGTTGTGGTCCACGAGATAGGCGCGGTCCCCCGCGACGGCGACACCGAACACGTAGCTGCCGGTCGTGATGGTGCGGACCAGTTCGGGCGCCGCCGGGTCGGAGACGTCGTAGATCTTCAGTCCCCCCTGGCGGTCGGCGACGTAGGCGTGGCCGGCGATGTAGGCCACGTCGTCGGCCCAGTCGCCGGTGGGCAGGTAGGCGACGAGCTGGGGCCAGGCGGGATCGCTGATGTCCGCCACCCTGAAGCCGTACTCGCCGCAGGCGAAGTAGGCGTGATCGCCCGCGACGGCCACTGCGCGCGCGCCGTAGACGTTCACGCTGCCCATCACGTGCGGCAGTCCGGCGTAGTCGAGGCAGTCCTGCGCGAAGGCGCCGGCGGCGATGAACAGGATCGCCGGCAGGCAGAGGCGCAGGGCGGCGCGGCGGATCACGGCGTCGAAACGGACTCGATACACCCGGCGCATGGTCGGCTCCTTGGTTGGCGGCTGGTGAGCGTGCATCGCGACGAGACTCCGGCCGATGACCCCCGATCGTCGGCCGCAGTGGGTTTTGAATATAGCATATCAGCCGACCATCGATCCGGGCACTCTGGCCCGCAGCGGGGGCTGCCTCTTGTCAATCCGCGATAAATAGGACATGATTGGACTTCATTTGCGGCAGTCTCGGACTCGCAAGCCGTCACGAAGGGATCTCGCCATGACCCACCGCTTCGACCGCACGCCGCGCTTGCTGCCGCTGGCGCTGGCCCTGCTCTCCCTCTGCTGGGCGCCGGCGTCCCTGGCGCGCATCGTCGAGGTGTCGCGGGATCACGCCGCCGGTCTGGGGCAACCGCCCGCCGACCCGCCGGTCGCTGCGGCGCACGGCTACTGGGAGAGCGACCGCGACGTGCCCTGCGTCACGCCCGAACAGCGCGCCGAGATCGAATCCTACCTGGCCGCGAACATCGCGGCCCTGCGCGCGCAGGGGCTTCTGCCCGACTCGGTCGACAAGGCCGCCGGCGTGCTCCTGCAGTGGCCGCTGCGGGCCGCCGCCCACCTCGACGATCCGGGCTACCACGGCATCTCGAACTACGTGGACCAGGACGCGACCTACCCGAACCACCTGCTGGACTACAACTGCGGCACGCGCACCTACGACCTGTCCGGCGGCTACAACCACTCGGGGACCGATATCTTCACCTGGCCCTTCTCCTGGCTGAAGATGGACAACGATGATGTCGAGGTCGTCGCTGCGGCCTCCGGCGTGATCGTCGGCAAGTACGACGGCCATTTCGACCACAACTGCGGTTTCGGCAGCGGCCAGTGGAACGCCGTCTACGTGCAGCACGACGACGGATCGACCGCCTGGTACGGACACATGAAGAGCGGGTCGACCACCGCCAAGATCGTCGGCGACGCGGTGGCCGCGGGCGAGTACCTGGGCGTCGTGGGCAGCAGCGGCAACAGCACCGGCCCTCACCTGCACTTCGAGCTGCACGACAACCTCGGCCAGCTGGTCGATCCCTGGAGCGGCCCCTGCAACTCGCTGAACGAAGACGGCTGGTGGGCCGACCAGCGCCCCTACTACGACCCGGCGATCAACGCCCTGCGCACGCACTCCGCGCCGCCCGTTTGGCCGAGCTGCCCGAATACCGAAATCACCAACGAGCAGACCCAATTCCAGGCCGGCGATCCGGTCTACTTCGCCACCTACTACCGCGACCAACTGCAGAACCAGATCAGCACCTATCAGATCCTGAAGCCGGACGGCGCGGTCTGGCAGGAATGGACCGCATGGCTGAACGTCCCCCACTACGTTGCGTCGTGGTGGTACTGGGGCTGGTACCTGCCCTTCGGCGACGACGGTGTCTGGAAGTTCCGCGTCACGTTCCAGGGCCAGACGGTCGAGCACCTCTTCAGCGTGGGGACCGTGACGGCCGCGCCCTCGATGGCGGGAACCACCCGCCTGCATCCGGCCGAACCGAACCCGTTCAACCCCGCGACCAGCATCCGCTTCACGCTGGGCGACGGCGGCCCGATCGACCTGAGCATCCACGACCTGGCCGGCCGGCGCGTGGCCACGCTGCGCCGCGACGACCTGGCGGCGGGCGAACACCTGGCGGTCTGGGACGGGAGCAGCGACGACGGCGCGACGGCGGCCAGCGGCGTCTATTTCGTCCGGCTGGAGACCGCGGGCGCAAGTCAGACGCAGCGGATCGTCATGCTGAAATGACCGTTTCCGGCCGCCTCGGGCCGGATCGAGGCCCCCGCTGATCCTGGGGTAAATGCCGTATCGGTATCAGATTAACACCGTTGACGGTCGCCCTGCAATTGGGACTAGAATCGTCCATGTTGCCGGCGACCATCGCCCGACAAGGACGTCCGGTTCGCCGGTGATGGGTGCGGCGTCGTTGCGCCGCCCCCGCCACACCACGAATCGGGGGTTCACCATGACGAGGATCATGAAGTCGTACAGGTCGCCGCCCGCCGGCGCGCAAGCCGCGCTGGTCCTGGCCGCCGCCGCGCTCCTGCTGGTCTCGCCCGCCGCCGCCCTGACGCCCACGGAATGCATCGTGCCCGACAACGGCTCCGGCACGATCGACTATCCGCCCAACCCGTGCGCCTACGTGACGCTGCAGCCGATGATGATCATCGACGGCCTGCCGCCCGGCACGACGATCGCGATCGAGTCGATCATCGACTCGTTCTTCGACATCACATACCAGGCCGGCGGCACGCTCGGCGGGGAGATCGAGCAGTTCCACGCCCCGATCCACATGGAGATGACGGGATCGGGCATGCTCGCCGGCTATTTCCGCCCGGCGTTCTTCGACATCTTCTACGAGTGCCACGCGGGACCGCGTCTGCCCGGAGAACCCGTGCAGTCGTTCCCGCATGACCTGTACCTGATGCAGGGGCAACTGCCGCCCGGCGATCCCGACTTCGACCTGCTGCGGATCACCGCGGGCGGCGGCTTCGGCATGCCCAGTCCCGGCCACACCACGCTCACCATGGTCGGGGGCGGCGGCGGGGGCGGCTGGGCCGTCGACAGCTTCTTCGACATCACCTACCGGATCGACTTCGTCGGCAGCCCGGGCGGCCCTCTCGCCGGCATGTCCGGCAGCACGACCGCGACGATCCGCATCCAGTGCGGTCTGCCGGGCACCGTCGCGAACGAGGCGGCCACCTGGGGAGCGGTCAAAGCGATCTATCGTTGATAGGGAGGGACCTCGGTCACGGCCGTCTTCCTTCGGGAGGGCGGCCGCTCTCGTCTTCAGCGGGATCGGGTGCAGCCCGTCGCGCCCGCCACGGCCGCGAAGCCGCGAATCGCAGCACCCGCCTGGCGAAGCCGACCAGGGCCGGCCGCAGGTTGAACACCGCGTAAACGAGCGGGCTCTGCGCCAGCGTGAAGCTCAGCACGTCGTGCGGCGCACCGCCGTACTTCAGCTTGTACAGCTCGGCGCCCCGGGTGAGGTCGTAGTACGCGACGTCGGGCCCGCTGGCGCGCGCGGTCCCGATCAGGTGGCACACCGTGTTGTAGAGCAGCAGGTTGCCGGCGTTCAGGCGCTTGAAGCGGGTGTCGCTCGACACGAGCAGGACGTGGATCTCCCGGTCCCTGCCGACGAAGCCCAGGTTGAAGGCCGCCAGGCCCTCTTGCAGGTACAGCTCGGCGAGGAAGACGTCGCGGCTCTCGGCGATGTAGTCCGTCAGGAACTCGAGGTACGCCTCGCTGAAGCGGAATCGCAGGTGCTTGTCGGCAAGCCTTTCCCGGTAGGCACGCAGCAGCCCGCGGATGCGGTCGCGCTCCAGCTGCCGGCCCAGAGTGAACTCGTACCGGTGTTCCGGGTGCTCGCGGGCGAGCCGGTTGGTGCCGGCGTTGATCTCCTTGCGGGTGCTCTTGCCGAGCCGGGCCTTGTAGTCGTCCACACCGCCAGCCAGGTCGATGGAGAAGCACGGCGAGGCGACCCGCCCGCGCGCGAGCCCGCTCTCCCCCAGCAGGACGGCGGCGCGGCCGCCCTGGTGCATGAACGCGAGCGTGACGACGCCGGCGGCGGCGTCGCTCCTGATCCGGAGCACCAGATGGTCGAGGTCCTGCGCCTGCAGGTCGTCATAGATGAAGTCCAGGTAGTCGGCGTGCGTGTCGTGCCCGATGAACACCAGCTCGGCGACGGCGCCGCGCCGCACCTGCGCCAGCGGCGCGATCAGGACCAGCCGGCCGTCCCGGTACAGCAGGTAGACCCGCAGCGCGCCATGGAAGGCCCGCCGCGCGACCAGGCCGCTGTTCCAGGCGAACGACTGGAAATGCGTCAGGCGGGGGTTGGCCAGGTAGAGCCGATCCCAGTCGTCCTTCAACTGTAATATTTCGGCGGGATCCTCGAGGCGCCGGATCGCATACCCGCTCATCGCTTCACACCGCACACTCCATCGTCATCGCGTCTAGTAGCCGGCGGCCTGCCCGTCCTTGCGCGACTCGCTGGCCCCGTAATACACGTTCTGAACACGGTCGTACATGATAGCCTGATATCCCCCGAACGACCCCACGTCCACCTGGATTTGGTGGCCCCTGCCGGCCAACCCGCGGATCACCTCCGGGGCGAAGCCCGTCTCAAGGCTGACCACGCCCCCATCGGTCATCAGGGTGCCGGTGGGCTCGCTCGAGCCCTCGTGCAGGATGCGCGGGGCGTCGCCCGCCGCCTGCAGGTCCATACCGAAGTCCACGAGGTTCACGATGATCTGCGCCTGGCCCTGGGGCTGGGTGCTGCCCCCCATGACGCCGAAGCTGAGCCAGGGCTCGCCGTCGCGGGTGGCGAAGGCCGGGATAATGGTGTGGAAGGGGCGCTTGCCCGGCGCGTAGGTGTTGGCCTCGCCGGGCTTGAGGCTGAACAGCTCGCCGCGGTCCTGCAGGCAGAAGCCCAGTCCCTCGGGACAGACGCCGCTGCCCATGCCGCGGTAGTTGCTCTGGATCAGCGAGACCAGGTTGCGGTCGGCGTCGGCGACGGTCAGGTAGATCGTGTCGCCCTGGCGCAGGGCCGGGTTGCCGGCGTCGATGCGGCGGGCGGCGCGGCGCGGGTCGATCAGCGCGCGGCGCTCGTCGGCGTAGGCCTTCGAGAGCAGGCCGGCCACCGGCACGTCGGCGAAATCGGGGTCGGCGTAGAAGCGCGCCCGGTCCTCGAACGCCAGCTTCTTGGCTTCGACGAAGGCGTGGACGTACTCCAGGCTGCCGAAGCCCATCCCCGCGACGTCGTAGCCCTCGAGCAGGTTGAGGATCTGCAGGGTGGCGATGCCCTGGCCGTTGGGCGGCAGTTCCCAGACCTCGACGCCGCGGTAGTTCGTGGCGACGGGCTCGACCCACTCGCTGCGGTGGTCGGCGAGGTCCTCGTAGCTCAGGAAGCCGCCGGCCTTCTGCACGGTGTTGGCGATGGTGCGGGCCATCTCGCCCTTGTAGAAGGCGTCGCGGCCCTCGCGGCCGATCCGTTCGAGCGTGGCGGCCAGCAGGGGGTTGGTCCACATCTCGCCCTTGGCCGGGGCGCGGCCGTCGCGCGTGAAGGCCTCGCGGAAGCCGGGGTACCCGATCAGGTTCGGCACGCTGAGCTGCCAGTAGTGGGCGATCAGCTCGGAGACGGGGAAGCCCTCGCGGGCGTAGCGCACGGTCGGGGCCAGCAGGTCGGGCATCGGCAGACGCCCGAACCTGGCGTGCAGCTCGAACCAGCCGTCGACGCAACCGGGCACCGAGATCGGCAGCGGGCCGCGCGGCGGCACGAACTCCAGGCCGCGTTTCTGGAACTCCTCCAGCGTGAGGGCGCGGGGCGAGCGGCCGCTGGCGTTCAGGCCGTAGAGGCGGCGGGTCTTCGCATCCCAGACGATGGCGAACAGGTCGCCGCCGATGCCGCTGCCGGTGGGCTCCATCAGTCCGAGGGCGGCGTTGGCCGCGATGGCCGCATCGACGGCCGAACCGCCGGCTTTCAGCACGTCCAGGGCGATCTGCGTGGCCAGGGGTTGGCTGGTGCAGGCCATGGCGTGCGGCGCGATCACCTCGGAGCGGGTGGTGAAGCTGCTGCCGGTCACCCGGTCCGCGGCGATGGCCGAACCGCAGGCCAGGACACAGAGGAGGGCGAGCGGAACCAGCGTGGGGGAAGGCGTACGGCGCATGATCAGCTCCTTGAGGAGGTGCATCGTCGATCATATCGCATGGCGCGGCGGGGAGCCACCTCGGCAAGGACGTCCCGGGCGGTGGCCGGCCGGACCGGCCCTGCCTATCCTGCCAGAACGACCTCCGCCTCCATCCCCACCAACGACGAGGATATTCTTCCATGCGCATTCATAGCAAACCATCACCGTTGCTGGTGATTCTTCTCGGTGTCCTGATCCTGCCGCCTGCCGTCGCGGAAGCGCAGATCGGCGTCGAACTGGTCATCGGCGACCTGGACCAGCCGGTTCGCCTGGTCTCGCCTCCGGACGACGACCGCCTCTTCGTCGTCGAGCAGGACGGGCTGATCAAGGTGTTCTCGCGGACCGGCGACCCGCTCGGAGTCTTCCTTGACGCGACCGCCCTGACCGGCGCATCCGGAGAGCGCGGCCTGCTCGGTCTCGCCTTCGCTCCCGACTACGGGCAGAGCGGCCGGTTCTACATCAACTACACCAACAACGGCGGCAACACCCGCATCGTCCGTTACGAGGTTTCCGCCGATCCCGATGCCGCCGACCCGGCGAGCGCGGAGATCATCCTGGCGGTCACGCAACCCTCCGACAACCACAACGGCGGCCATCTCGAATTCGGACCGGACGGCATGCTGTACATCGGCCTCGGCGATGGCGGCGGCGGCGGCGATCCGGAAGAGCGGGCGCAGGATCCCCTGACACTGCTCGGCAAGATGCTGCGCCTCGACGTCTCGACGCCGACCGGCTACGCCGTCCCGCCCGACAATCCGTTCGTGGGCTCGGCGCCGCTGGACGAGATCTGGCATTTCGGTCTGCGCAATCCGTGGACCTTCGCCTTCGACACCGGGACCGGCGACCTCTACATCGCCGATGTCGGCGAGACCCGCGTCGAGGAAGTGAACGTGCAGCCAGCCGGCTTGGGCGGCCTGAACTGGGGGTGGGACATCACCGAGGGCTCTTTGTGCCACGAGCCGGCGAGCGGCTGCGACTTCACGGGCCTCACCCTGCCCATCTTCGAGTACCGGCACTCCGGCCCGGCGCCGAGCGGCTGCTCGATCTCCGGTGGCCAGGTCTACCGGGGCGCGGGCAATCCCGGCCTGAACGGGCATTTCTTCTTCGCGGATTTCTGCAGCGACCTGATCTGGTCGGTGGTGTGGGACGGCGGCGACGGTGTGAGCGCCGCCCAGAACTGGTCCGCCACGCTGCAACCCGACGGAGGCTGGGGCAACCTCGCTTCCATCGGCCGCGACGCGGCCGGCGAACTGTACGCCGTCGACCGCAGCCGCGGCGAGATCTACCATCTCCGCCTGGACGCGTCCACGGCGGCAGGCGAACCGGCCGCTCCGATCGCCCTGCTCGCCGGCAACACGCCCAACCCCTTCAATCCGCGCACGACGATCGCCTACCGTGCGGTGCGCGACGGCGCCCGGGTGACCCTGGGCATCTTCGACCTCGCCGGCCATCGGGTGCGCACCCTCGTCGACGAGGTGCAGGCCGCCGGGGACCGCACGGTCGTGTGGGACGGCAACGACGACAACGGTCTGGCCGCGCCGGCCGGGGTCTACCTTTACACGCTGCAGCAGGACGGGACCCGGCAATCAAGACGGATGACCCTGGTGCGTTGAGCGTCCGCTACTCGAGCGGTATGCGCGCCTTGTTCGCGGCGAGCCACGTATCGAAATTCTGCAGCGCGGGATAGAGCGCGCGGGACTCGTCCAGCTTCCGCGCTCCACAGAATTCCCGCTCGAAGTCGTGCTTGAACTGGAACATGTTGCCAAGGTCGTCGGCGCCCGGGAAACCGAAACCGCGGTAGACCTCGGGCGTCACCGCGTTGTAGACGACTTCGCGACCGAGCGCCTTCTCGAGCGAGGCCGCCATCTTCGCGCCGGTCAGGTGGGCGCCGGCGATGCCGACCGTCTTGCCCGCGTAGGCGGAGCCCCGCATGAAGATGCCGTATGCGCAGCGTCCGATGTCGCCGGCGGCGATGCCCGGCAGCTTCTTGTCGCCCATCGGCAGGGTGAAGGCCAGCTTGCCGTCCGGCCCCGGTTTCGGGCCCATCCCGAAGTGGATCAGATTGTCCCAGTAGAAAGACGTCAGCAGGAACGTCGTCGGCACGCCGCGGGAGGCGAACGCCAGGTCGGCTTCGCCCTTGGCGTCGAAGTGCGGCACCTTGTACGCCCCCATCAGTGTGGGCATGCGATCGTCGTCGAGGGGCACCCAGCGGCGCGTATCCTCGAGCGTCGACCAGACGACGTGCTTCAGTCCCTCGGCCTTCGCCGCTTCCGCCAGATTCGTCGCCTGGGACAGCTCCTTTTCGGGCGAGAAGTGCTCCCAGTAGTTGGTGACGCAGAAGGCGCCGTGGGCGCCCCGGAACGCCGGCCTCAGGCTGCCCGGGTCGTCCAGATCCGCTCTGACGACCTCCGCGCCCCGGCTGGCGAGCTGCTTGCCCTTCTCTCCGTGGGGATCCCGCGTGAGCGCGCGCACGCGGAAGGGGCCGTCGGGATCGTCCAGGATGGCCTGCACGAGTCCGCCGCCCTGCGCACCAGTCGCGCCTACGACGGCGATGATCTTCTTGTCCGCCATGGTCTACCTCCGGAAAGTCCTCGGGCGCCGGAGTACCCGGCGCCCGTGGTGATCACTTCGTGGGCGGCAGGGGCGCCGGCACTTCGTTCTTGATGGGTGGCAACGATTTCAGGTAGACGAAGACTGCGCGCAGCTCTTCGTCGCTGAGGTGGGAGTACGCCTGCCAGGGCATCGGCGGCAGGATCGGGCGCGCCACGCCCATGTGCTTGCCCTTGCGGATCGCGTTGACAAACATCTCTTCCGTCCAGACGCCGATCCCCGTCTCGTTGTCCGGTGTCAGGTTGGTGGCGAAGCTCACGCCCCAGGGTCCCGCCCAGGCGGTCATGTTGTTGTCGTGGAGGCCACCCCACGCCTCCGGACCGATCACGCCCTTCGGGATCGCGGGCAGCCTGACGCCGGCCGGATGACCCGACAGAAGACGGGTTGCGTCCGGTCGCGGGCCCTGGGGCGTGAACACCTTCGGCGAGTGGCAGATGTTGCAGTCCAGGACCTGGACCAGTCGTTCACCCATCTGGAGTTCGGTTTCCGGCGGGGATTTACCTTGGGCGCCGGACGCCAGCAGCAGAACGATGGCAACGGGCACCAGCCGGGTGCGCAGTAGAATGGAGCCTCCGATCATCGCATGTCTCTCCCTTGTAAGAGGTTGTCGCATGCAAGCCCCCGGCGGTCAGGCGGGGGCGCCTTCACTTGATGTTGTGTTCGAACGGTTGCGATCAGTTGGCGAACATCGGATCAGTAAACCTGAAGCATGGAAACACTACCAAAATCGTCGCGTATCGTCCAGTGTCAAATTGGTGGGAGTTCGGCGGAAGACACGCTCGGCGGCGGAGGCGCCATCGTGTCATGACGACGGCCGACCCCCCTCGGGAGCCGGCCGTCGCCGCAATCGGTTGGGTATCTCCAGGCTACTTGAACAGAGCCTTGACGTCGCCCCAGGCCGCGGCCTCGTTGGCGACGATCCCGTCGCGCACGAAGCCGATGTTGACGCCGATCCCGTCGCCGCGGATCAGGCTCTGGTGCACGGTGATGCTCGACACCGCGTCATCGATGCGCACGACGCCCAGCTGCGTGTTCCACCAGGGATTGGCGCCGCCGGCGCCCGTGACCGAGTTCTGCACCGAGAACGTCCCCGCGCCGCCGGTGAACTGCGAGGCGCCTGCGGTGACGTCGCCGATGTAGTCGCCCAGGAACGTGCCGTTCTGGTTGACGGTCGTGACCGAGGCGCCGCCGCCGAAACTCGTGGTGGCGCCGAGGCCGATGGTCCCGACGTAGACCGAGCCCGCCGGCAGCGTGCCCGCGAACGTGTAGGTGATGGTGGCCGACTCCGGTCCCAGCAAGCCGTCAACGAAGATCGTGCCGAAATGCTCGTAGTTGGACCACGAGTACGTATCCAACCCGCTGGTGACGCTGCCCACCGTGTACAGCGGGTTCTGGTTGCGACCGTGCGTCCAGTGGGCGGGGATCGAGTAGGTGACCGTGACGTTGCCGATGCCCGGCACGAAGAAGACCGAGCCGTTGGGCACCACCGAGCCGATCGCGGTCGGCGACATGTCCAGCCAGGTGATCGAGTAGGCCGACGCCGACGCGGCGGTCGGCTGGGACACTGCGGTCACGGCCAGGACGAGGGAGAGGATCGTCAGCAGGACTTTAATGTGGCGCATCGATGACTCCTTGGGAATCGCTCGGGGTCTGCCTGAAAGCGACGCGGGCTTGCGTCGCGCGGGCCAAGACACGGCCGAGACACACTATCAACCAATAATGAGATGCAGTGTCAATATCGTTAATAAAGATGGATACCCGCCGGATGGCGCAATCGCTTCCGGGCCATCATCATGGCGTGATATTATTCCATGGTAAGTTACGGGCGATTCCCGGCGGGGTGCCGCAAGCTAGCCGCCGAACAGCACCAGCAGCCGCCGCAGCCCCAGGCTCACGCCCACCCCCAGCACGGCTCCGGCCAGCACTTCGCGCGATGTGTGACCCAGGAGTTCCTTCAACTTGTAGTGATTGAGCCGGTGGTCCGGCGCGAGCAGCTCGCGCACGATCACGTTCAGGGCCTGGGCCTGCAGACTCGCGGAGTGGCGCAGCCCGGCGGCATCGAACATGGTGAGGAAGGCGAAGCAGATGGCCACAGCGAAGACGGGTGAGTCCCAGCCGGCGACCAGGCCGACCGAGGTGCTCAACGCCGTCACCGTGGAACTGTGGCTCGAGGGCATGCCGCCGGTGGCGACCAGCAGGTCGAAGTTCGGGCGGCGGTACCGGCGCCAGTCCCTCACGAACTTGATGAGTTGGGCGGTGGCGTTGGCGATGACCAGGGCGATGATGGCTTCGTAGCCGGTGTTGTGGATCGCAGCGGTGACGCTCATGATCGGCTCCGCAGGACCTGAGGTCGGGTTGGACGTTGTTGCCGACGCGATCCAATCATCACTGCCTCGGCCATGCCATGATAGGGGCCGATCAACCGGCGTGCCACTTCACCACACGATGTCCCGAGGGTCCCGCGCTCCCGGCAGAACATTGTCATATCATAAATTCATGTCATATGGTGTCCGGCACCCCATTGACCGCAAGTAATTCGGTCCGATATGCTCCTGGTTTCGGCGGTAGATTTTCCCTTGGATGCCGAATCGAGGAGCTGTGCGATGAACTGTCGACGACCGACGGCCTACCTGATTCTGGGCGCACTGATTCTGGCGGTGGGGTCGCTCTGCGGCGGCTGCGGCGACGAAGGACCCGGCCAACCGCAGGATCCGCAGCCGCAGCGCGTGGTGGCCGAGCTCGAGGGCGCCGTCTCGGATGTCCAACTCTCAGCCGGCGTGCCCTCCACGCTCGTGTTCACACTCCAGCTGCCGCCCGACCTCGCGCCGGTGACCGCCGCCGAGATCGACGTCACGGCGACGCTCGACCACGTGCAGGTCGGCGGCGTCCCGTTGTGGCAGTTGATCGCCCGCAAGGTGGCCAGTCTCTTCGGTTCGGCCGACGACCTCGGCGCCACGGCATCCATCCGCATCGGCGACGACCCTGCCACCGTGTGCGAGTCCGGCATCTTCTACGGCCCGTTCACCGTCAGTCACGGCACGTCGCTGGTCGTCTCGCCCGAGACCGCCGTCGCCGACGGTCCCACGCTGCAGATCATCAACCGCGGCTCGATGATCCTGTGCCTGACCGTCACCGCGAACTTCGACGCCGAGTTCAGCGTCGACGCCGTGGCGGTGGACCTGGCCGAGGGCAATTGCGCCGCGCCCGAAGACTTCGCCGGGACCTGGACCGGCACCTACGAGTGCGGCAACAGCTGCGGCGAACCGTTCGGCGGCGACGTCACGCTCACGGTCACCCAGGACGGCGACGAGGCCAGCTACGTCGACCAGGGCGGCGACACCTACACCGGCCTCGTCTGCGGCGACACCTTCCACTTCGAGCGGGTCGACGACGACGAGATCGAGCGCGGTACGCTGACCCTGGACGGGCCCGACACGGCTACCAAGCGCTCCACCTGGCGCAGCACGACGCCCCCCTACTGCAGCGGCAACTGCGTGGACGTGCTGACCCGCGCCGGCGTCGGCGAATGCCCGCCGCTGGTGATCACCAGCGGGCAGCCGCCGGACGGCAGCATCGGCCAGCTCTACTATTTCGAACCGACGACCAGCGGCGGCCAGGGTACGGTCACCCGCTGGGCCATCCCCACCGAGCCGATCCCGGGACTGGAAACGCTCTCCTCGGGAGTGCTGACCGGTACGCCCACCGCGGAAGCGGCAGGGAGCTGGGAAGTGCGCGTCACCGTCTACGACTCCTGCCCGCAGGGAGGGCAGACGGTCAACCGGTCCTACACGATCGTCATCGGGGAGTGAGCGCCAGGGACGAGGCGGTGTCGTGATAATGTCCGCCACGCGTTGACGCGGGTCGGCAGACCTACCCCTCGTCATCCATGAACGCTTGTTTCCAGCGCTTCCCGGGATGGTCGAACTTCACGGCCGCAGCATCGAACTCCTCTGCGTCGAACCGGCCGCCCACCCATTCGAGCAGCGATACGCGCTCATCGTGGCCCGGATCGGCGAGCGTCGCCAGGAACTCGGCGTAGCCGTGGGCGCCGCCGCAATCTTCCGGCGGGCACCGCCGCGCGCCGCCGATGCACTTCGGGCGTGTGACCGCCTTCCCGCCGCTCACGAAATCTTCGAACACCACGAGGTGCTGCCAGGAGTCGCCGAAGTCGTACTCGTACAGCCCGATCGGGTCGACGAAGGTGAAGACGTCCCGGACCAGCGCCTCCCAACCCGGGCGCGTATCGAAAGGATCGTCGCCGTCCTCGTCGGGAATCCCATACGTCACCGGCGAACCCACGATCCTGAAGGCGTGCAAGTGGCAGTCGAGCCACCCCATCGAGTCCTGGATCGCCACGTGGAGGTCCCAGAGGGTATAATTGTGCGGAATCAGCAGTCGCCGCCAGACGGGCGGGTCGACGCCGAGCAGCTCGATGCGAAATTGCAGCATCATGCCCCTGCGCCCTCCCGGTGATCACTGCCCGCATCACTTCGCATCTCAACCTTCCAGCAGGACCATCAGAGGTCCTTCATCGCTCGAAGCAGCAGTTCCGACACGCCGAGCGTCGGCGCCCAGCGTTCGAGATACTCGACCTCCAGTGAGCCGCCCTGGACTTTCACCACGCCCACGATGTCACGCCACTGTCGTTCCGAAGTCTGGTTTCCGAGCTTGTACCAGACCATCTTGTGTAGCAGCGTGTCCTCCGGGCTGGCAAAGTTGATCGAAACCGCACCACCGGACACATCGAGTCGCTCGGTGCGCGCTCTCGCCATTTGCTCACAAGACCAGGGATCTCCGCGAGATACAAAGATGTCGGCCTTGAACATCGTTTCGAGGTCGACGACGTTGAACGATTCACGCCGGTTGACCGCATCACGGATCATCGCAGCGTCGGCATAGAAGCCATCGCTGAGCGCGGTTACAAGGTCGTCCACATCGGAGGGCTTGAGATCAGCGACCAGGTCCACGTCCTGCGTGGCGCGAGGAATCCCGTAGAGTGAGCTGGCCAGCGAGCCTCCCACGAGATATCGAATTCCAAGGGCGTCGAAGATGCGAGCGAGTCTCGCCAGGACGAGGATGGGCTCGGAGAGCATCAATACCCCTCCTTGCCGACATCCCAGCCGAAGGCGCGAACCATCAGCTGCGGATCGAGCCAGCGCGATGCGACCCGGAGAGCCAATTCCCGCTCATCGGCGTCCGGGTAACGGCGGCGGACGTCATGCAGCGCGAGCTCCTGCACGGCCCTGGTGAGCGATCGGACACACTCGATTTTCTGGGCGTGTGACATGATGCGGTAGCCGTCGACCAAGTAAGTCTCGATCGTCGCGTGGGTGTCGTTCGGAGTGTCTGAACTCATGGGCTCGTCCTGTCGCACTTCGCCGCCTGTCGTTCGAGTCTTGCCCAACCGGGAACCCGACCTTTCGTGCTCAGGTGCTGCTCTCGGTTGGCAGGATGTTCCTGTCCACAGTCTACAACTCCACCAGCAACGACTCCGAGCAGAATCCCGGCCCCAGCGACGAAATCAGCCCGTGGCCGCCGTTGCCCGTGCCGTGCGTCCGCAGGTACCGCTCCAGCACGAACAGGACCGTCGCCGAGGACATGTTGCCGAAGTCGCGCAGCACGCCGCGCGCCAGGTCGAGCTGTTCCGGGCGCAGACCCAGCGCCTCCTGATACGCCTCCAGGACCTTGGTGCCGCCGGGGTGCAGCAGGAAGGCGCCGATGTCGGCGATCTTCAGGTCGAAGCGGGACAGGAAGGCGCCCATGTCCCCGGCCGCGGTCTGCTGGACGATCTCGGGGATCCGCTGGGCGAACACGACCTGCAGCCCCTCCTGCAAAACGGTCCAGCCCATGACGTCCAGCGAGTCGGGGAAGAAGCGGCTGCCGGTGCCGCGGATCTTCAGCCCTGGCCCGTCGATCTCGTCGCCGCAGACCACCACGGCGGCGGCCCCGTCGGCGAACAGGGCCGTGGCCACGAGGTTGGCCTTGGAGACGTCGTCCGGCAGGAAGGTCAGGCCGCACAGTTCGGTGGCCACGACCAGGATCCGCGCGCGCGGGTGGGCCAGCGCGTAGTGGTGGGCGTGGGACAGGCCGGCCGCCCCGCCCGCACAACCCAGGCCCCAGATCGGCGTGCGGCGGATGTCGTGGCGCAGACCCAGGACGTTGATCAGGCGGGCGTCGATCGAGGGCGTCGCGAGGCCGGTGGTGTTCACGTAGATGATGTAGTCGATGTCGCGCGGCGCGAGCTCTGCGGCGGCCAGGGCGCGGCCGGCGGCCTCGGCCGAGAGGCGGGTCGCTTCGGCGGCGTAGAGGGCGCTCTTCTCGGCCATGTCGTGGGAGGTGAAGAACCATTCGCGGGGGGCGGCGAAGTAACGGGTCGCGATGCCGGAGTTGGAGAAGAGCGGCATCAGGCGCTCGAGGTCCGGGATGCGGCCGGTGAACTTCAGGCGGGCGAAGGCTTCGGCTTCGGCCTGGTCGATGCGGGTGGCGGGGACGCTGGTGCTCACGGAGCGGATCTTGGGCATGGGGGCTCCTCGGCGGATGGCCTCAAGGGACGGATCCCCATAGGATAAGTCTCATTTGTGCCGGGCGCTGGCGCCGCGCCCTACTCCGGCATGGTCTATAATGGTGTGGTTCCGGATCCGGCTGACATGCCCGCCCCCGTATCGACAGGTGGACCACCGTGCGCCATTCGCTACTCTGGATCTGCTGTTGCGCCGCCCTGCTGCCGGCCGCGGTCCCGGCCGCGCCCGTCACGTTCCGGGTGAACATGGGACCCTACCTGGCCGCCGGTTACTTCGACCCGTCGAGCGACCTAGTCGAGGTGCGCGGCGATTTCGACGGCTGGGCCGGCGGGCAGCGCGTCCTGCAGGCGGGCGCCGGCCAGGGAATCTACGAGACCGTCTCCGACCTGCCCGCCGGCGGCATCGCCTACAAGTTCCTGATCGTCCGCAGCGGCGGCGCCGAGGTTTGGGAGGAGGACATCCCCAACCGGATCTGGCAGGTGCCGGCCGGGGGCGGCGACCCACCGACTGTCTTCTTCGCGGACCTGAGCGCCACCCTGGACCCGGCCACGCGCGTGGTCGGGGCGGACCTGTCCTTCGTACCCCAACTCGAATCGCTCGGCGCGACCTACGGCCGCGACGGACATCCCGCGCCGCTGCCCGCGCTCGTCGCGGAGGCGGGCATCGGGCTGGTGAGGCTGCGGCTCTGGCACACGCCGGCCGAGCCGTGGCATGGGCTCGACGCGACCGTCGCTTTCGCCCACCGGCTGCAGGCCGCGGGGTTCGAGCTGATGCTCGACCTCCATTACTCCGACACGTGGGCCGACCCCGGCCATCAGACGACGCCGACCGCCTGGGAGGGCATCCCGACCGCGGCGCTGGCCGATTCGGTGGCCGCTTACACAACGCGCGTCGTGGACCGCTTCGTCGACGAGGGGCTGACGCCACGCTACGTGCAGCTCGGCAACGAGATCGACGCAGGCCTGCTGTGGGACGCAGGCAAGGTGGGCTGGCCGGGCAGCTCATGGGACACGCCGGCGCAGTGGGCCGCGCTCACCTCCCTGCTGCAGGCGGCGGCCGGCGCCGCCCGGACCGCGTTGCCGCCCGGCGCGCCGACCGAGCTGATCGTGCACCTGGCGCCGGGGGGCGACAACGCCCGTTGCCGCTGGTTCCTGGATCAGCTGACATCCGCCGGGGTGGACTACGACGTGATCGGGTTGTCCTACTATCCGTGGTGGCACGGTACGCTCTGGCAACTGAAGGCGAACCTGCGGGACCTCGGGCCGCGCTACGGGAAGACGCTGATGGTGGTCGAGACGGCGTACCCGTGGACGCTGGCGGCGGCGGACGCCACGGGGAACTTCGTCACCGGGGAAGGCGACTTGCAGAGCGGCTACCCGGCGACGCCGCTCGGGCAGCGGGATTTCCTGCGGGACGTACGAAGGGTCGTCGAGACGTCCGGCGGCATCGGGGTGATCTACTGGGAGCCGGCGTTCATCCCGGTCGACGGGGGGCCAGGGAACCCCTACGAGAACCTGACGCTCTTCGACTTCGGGGGGGACGCCCTGCCGGGGCTGGAGTTCGGCACCGCCTGCGCCGCGGTATCGGTCGTGCCCGCACCGGGAGGCGGCAGCCTGCTGCAGAATCGGCCCAACCCCTTCAACCCCAGCACGGAGATCGGTTTCAGGCTCGAGCGGGCCGGCCCGGTCAGCCTGAAGGTCTACGACGTGGCCGGGGAGCTGGTGTGCACCCTGGCCGAGGCGGCGGCCGGCGCGGGATGGCAC
The DNA here is from genome assembly GCA_030658975.1 of Candidatus Latescibacterota bacterium. Lineage (GTDB taxonomy): Bacteria > Krumholzibacteriota > Krumholzibacteriia > LZORAL124-64-63 > LZORAL124-64-63 > PNOJ01. Next base: position 17,324 of record JAUSBL010000105.1, on the reverse strand, counting down.
CGGGTGAACTGGGCCGGCCGGGACGACGGCGGCCGGGATGTGTCCTCGGGGTTGTATCTCTACGAACTGGTCACGCCGCGGGGCGCGGAGCGGCGGCGGATGATGCTGGTACGTTGACGGACAAGGCTCCGCATCGCCGGGCCCGGCGGCCAGACCCGGCGACACGGAACCGCGGTGGGCGCTATTTCACGAGCACCATGCGCCCGGTCTCGAGACGGTTGCCGGCTTCCAGCCGGTACAAGTACACGCCCGCTGCCAGCTCGTTGCCGAACGGGTCTCGCCCATCCCAAACCTGTTCGTGGTGGCCTTCCGAGAAATCGCGGTCCGCGATCAGGGTGCGGACCAGTCGGCCGGCCGCATCGTACACGGCCAACTCGACCCGCGCCGCCTCCGGCAGGTCGAAGGCGATGGTCGTCCGCGGGTTGAACGGGTTCGGCCGGTTCTGGTACAGCTTCAGGTCCGCCGGGCCCGACCATGACGGCGCGGCGGTCGCACCAGCGCATTGCAGCGGCGCGATCTGCAGGCCGAATTCGCTGGCCACCACGAAGACGTGGCTCGCGGAGACGGCCACCCCCTCGGAATAGTTGGGCGTGTCCACTCCACCCACGAGTTGCGGGGACGCCGGAGTCGTGATGTCGACGACCTGGAGCCCGCTTTCCCGTCCCGCCACGTAGGCGTAGTTTCCGTGGATGTCCACGCCCAGGGCGGCGTCCGGCAATCTCACGCCGCCCACGATATGAGGGCTCGACAGGTCGGCGAGGTCGATCACCTGGAGTCCGGAAAACGAGTCCGCCACATAGGCGTAGTTCCCGACGACGATCACGTCCCAGGCGTTGCCCGGCGTGTCCACGCTGCTGGTGATGCTCGGCAGGGCCGGATTCGAGACATCGATCACCACGAGGCCGGCCGACCAGGCCGCCACATAGGCGAAATTTCCGGAGACGACCACGGCTTGTGCGACGTCGGGGAGGCTCACCCCGCCCCTGAGGTACGGGTTCGTCGGATTCGTGACGTCGACCACCTGGAGGCCCGAGCCTCCGCTCACCGCCAGGTAGGCGTAATCGCCGGAAACGCACACGTCGTAGGCGTAGTGGGGCGTCGTGTCCAGGCTGCCCACGGTCTGCGGGTTCCTGCCGTCGGAGATGTCGATCACCTGCAGGCCGGCGCTCTCGTCCGCCACGAACGCGAAGCTCCCGGAAACAGCCACGCCCCGCGCCAGGCCGGGCGTGTCCGCGTTGCCGAAGATCTCCGGGGCCGCCGGATCGGCGATGTCGATCACCTGCAGGCCGCTCTCGTCGTCCGCCACGTAGGCGCGACTCCCGGCCAGGGTGACGCCGAGGGCCATGCCGGGCGTCACCGCGCCGCCCACGAGCTGCGGACTCGTCGGATACGTGACGTCGATGACCTGGAGGCCGAGGAGCGCGCTCGCCACGTACGCGCAGCCCCCGGAGACGGCCACGCCCATGGCGTTGCCGCCCGTATCCGCGATCCCGACAACCTGTGGGCTCGCCGGATTCGTCACGTCGACGGACAGGAGACCCGAAAAGTTGTTCGCCACATACGCGTGGCTCCCCGCGACGACCACCCCGCGGGCGGACCCGGGCGTGGCCACGCTCCCTACCACCTGCGGACTCGCCGGATCCAGGACGTCGATGACGTGCAGCCGGGCGCCGAAGTCCGCCACATAGGCATGGCGCCCGGAGACGGCCACGCCGTAGGCGGACACCCCTGCGGGAACCACGCCGCCCACGATCTGCAGGTGCTCCGGATCCGAGATGTCGACCACCTGGAGGCCGGATGTCACGTCCGCCACGTAGGCGTAGTTCCCTGAGACGGCCACACCGTAGGCGGACCCGGGCGTGTCCACGCCGCTCACGGCCTGCGGGTCCTCGGGAACGGTGATGTCGATCGCGTGGACGCCGTACCAGTCGTTCGCCACGACGGCGAGGTTGCCGGAGACAGCCACGCCCCGCGAGTAGCTGGGCGTCGTCGCGTGGCCCACGATCTGCGGGCTCGCCGGATTCGCGACGGTGATCACCTGCAGTCCCGAGGCGCCGTCCGCCACGTAGGCATAGGCGCCGGCGACGGCCACGCCGTTGGCGGTGCCCGGCGTGTCGACGGCGCCCACGATCTGCGGCGTGGCCGGATTCGAGATGTCGATCACCCGTAGGCCGGCCGTCCCGCACGCCACGTAGGCGTAATTCCCGGAGACGGCCACGCCCCGGACCACGTCGGGCGCGCTGACGCCGCCGATCCAGTGCAGGTGTTCTCCGTAGTCGACGCACTCGACGCGGGAAGCTCCGGCGAACCCGGCGCAGAGTAGCGCGCAGACAGCCGCGGTCGCCGCCCTGCGGATCGAGGCGCGGGCCGCACGAAAGATGGATGGAATTCCGGTGATCGCCGTAGCCATGGCAGGACCTCCTGACGACTGGTGCGAAGAACTCCGCATGCGTTCAGGAGACGGCGCTTTCGGGTCGGCGGGGACGGCCCGGGACGGTGGGTCGATGGCGGGTGCGTACCCGTGATCGCCGTCCACGCCCCTCTTGGACCGGCTGATCCTAGCACATCCTGCGATCGATGATCAATTTTCAGGCGGGGGCGGTCGGTTCGCCGTGAATCCCTCACGAACGCGACCCTCGCGATCTGCGACCACGCCGGCCGTCAATCCCCCCGCGGCGGATACCTCCGCCTGATCTCCGCCACGGAACGGGCTACGAGCTGCTCGAGGACGGCCAGGTCGACGTCGGCGAGGCGTCGGACGTACAGGCAGCCCTTGCCCGTCTTGTGCTTGCCCAGCTTGGCGAGCAGCGCCTTGACCGGCGCCGTCTCGTACCCGGGAACCAGGTAGATGCTGATATCCCCCTTGCGGGGCGAGTACCCCACGACGCACGAGTCGCCCTCGTGCCCGCTCGCGTACTTGTAGTGGTACTTGTCGAACCCCACGATGCTCGTCCCCCACATCCGGGGGCTGCAGCCGGTCACCCGCTTCATCAGGGCGGAGAGCGCCCGGCAATCGCGCCGGCGCTCGGGGTCCGCGATGGCGCCGAGGAAGGCGGCGACGCCGGCCTTGGTGGGTTTCGTCTTGGCTTCGTACATGATTTCCTCCGGACGGATCGATCAGTTCCTGTCGACGATCACGGGCAGCCGCCCCGCCCACTCGTTCCAAGATCCGTCAGCGGTCGCCAGGTCGCACATGAAATCGGCGACGTTCGACATGCGGGTGTCGTCCGGCCTGAAGAGGCTGCTCACCGGGCGCTCGTGGAGCGAGTACGCCGAGACCTCCCCTTCCCGGAGGGTGTCCGGGCGGACGACGACCCACCGCACGTGCGGGTCTTCCGTCCCGATCGCGGCGTGGAGGAAGTCCGCTGCGCGCTGGTTGTCACGGGCGGGCGGGACCAGGCGGCGGAGCACACGCAGCAACAGCCGCTCCGGGGCCGTCCGTCGCTCGCCGGACGCGCCGGGGTGGTCGACCGAAACGCTGCTCATGAGGATGAACTTCACCGGCGCTGCCGGCCGCGAATCCCGGATCGCCCCGCAGAGGCGCGCCGTGGCCCGCGCGACCAGATCGTGCGGCGGACCGAACACGCCCCGCAGGCTGATCGTGTGGCCGAGGCACGAGACGACCGCCTCGCAGCCGCGGACCTGCGCCGCGAGGCTTTCGTCGTCGAGCGCCAGGAGGTCGGCCTCGACGACCGTCAGCCGCGGATCGCCGGCGACCCCTGGCGGCAGCCGGCCGGCCGACCGCACGACGGCGCGCACGGCGACGCCGCGCTCCAGCAGCCGGCACAGGACGCGTTGACCCGTGCGCCCCGTGCCGCCGACGAGAAGGACCGTCTTGTCTGGCGACACCCCGAGCGGCGTAGCGGCGTGTGACATTCAGGCCTCCTTGCGGGCCACGACCATGAGTTCGATCTCGTCGAGCTCGAGCTGCCGCCGCCCCCAGTTGCCGGCGGTCCCGCCCCACATACCGACAACCGGCATGCCAGCCCAAACCTGCCAACCGGATCAAACACACTGGGCCGGCAGAGACGACGACGGACGGAATGTATCGTCGGGGCTGTATCTCTATGAACTGGTCACGCCGCGGGGCGCCGAACGGCGACGGATGATGCTGGTGCGTTGAGGGGCATGTCGCGGCCGGTTGGCTACTCAGGCGCCCGCCGCGGAGTCGCTCTGCATCATCACGATCAGATAGCAGCTCAGCATCACCATCCATGGCAATTCCGGGATGTGGCCAGCGCCGGCCCGGATTTCGACTTCTGCCGACAGGCGCAGCAGGCCGTGGACCCGATGTCCGATCAGCGTATGACCCGACTCGTCGTTCAAGTCGAAGCCGGTTTCCCAGAAGTTGGTCGTGGCGGGGTACTTTCGGCCGTCGTGTAGTTCCAGCGTGCCCCCGTTGGTCCAGGTGCTGTTCCGAAACACGGCGAGATCGGTTTCCGCGCCCTCGGCCCGGACGGTCGCTCGTGTCTGGAAGAACCCCACGCGCTTGAACGTCCAGCAGCCGTCAGCGCTGCGGCCGGTGGCACGCGAACCCAGGGAACTCCTGAAATTCAGGGTCGCCGCGACTGCGGAGCCGGCCCGCAATTCGTACTCCATTTTGAGCGCGCTAGGCTGCACCCACTCCAGATGCTGACCGGCGAGATCAGCGAGTCGTTTCATCGATGTTCCTCTCCTGCTGGTTGTCATCGTTTCGCTTCTTACAGCCTCGCGATTCTTTCTGCCTGTTGTCCACAGCGTTTCACAGTTTTCCAACCGGCGCGATGTACAACGTGAATTCCTCATCTCCATCAACGCCCAGCAACCGGTCGCATGCGGCCTGGTCGTAGGCCGCGATCGCGCATGTTCCCGCCCCAAGAGCGGTGCACGCCAGATAGAGGTTTTGGCAGACGTGGCCGGCGTCGAGGGCGATGACCTTGTGAGACGCCAAGCCGTAGCGCCATTCCATGCGTGAGGGTATCACGGTCCAGAAGAAGGTCGCAGCGGCGCCAGCCACAAACTGCTGCCCTAAACAGGCGGTTGCGGCCTGTCGTCCGATCTGCATATCAACGCGCAATTGCAGCAACTGGCCGTCAAAGGGCAAGTATCGATACAGGCCGGATGGAATTCCCTCAACCCGGCTCACGGCGATATAGGTTTCAAACGCATGGCGAGCACCCGCAGACGGCACGGTGCGCATCGCGCAGGTTGGGCCAAGCACTTTATGGACGCCTTGTGTTGCCCAGAGCAGAGCGGAAAGTTCTTCCATGGTCAGCGGCGCCTCACCGTAGTTACGCACACTGTGCCGCCTGGTGATCGCCTCGCCGATCGACATACTGCCCAAGCGGGCCAGCGCCGAGACGCCACCGGGAAGACTCATCCGCACGCTGTCCGGTGCATACGGTTTCTGGAGAGGCGGCGCGGGCAATTGCCGACTCTGCGCGGTGCGCGAGAAATCGACCTGTTGGCGAACGGTATCCTTGAGGAAACTTCGACTTGCCTCAAGGCGTTCATCGCTTCTTGAATCGTGACACACTGTCAAATCTCCTTTAAAGCGCTGTTCGCCTATACATGCCACCTCGTGCGCGCATTTCTCCTTCTGCTCCCGCAGCGCGTCCGACAGTTTCTTCATGCCGTAGCCGCAATCGCTCGCGCCTGCGTCCGGGACCGTATGCACAGGCGACCCCTACCAGGGCAAGCGCTCGCCCTTGTGGCACAACTGGCCGTGCGGGAACCGCTCGCGTGCGGTGGTCGCGAGTTGGACAACCGTGCTCGCACCCTCGTCGACCTCCATCGGCGCAGCCTGGGTCCCGAGATCGGTCTTCACCCACCCGGGGTGGGCGGCGGCGACCGCGATCCCCTTGCCCGTCAGCGTCTTCGACTGGATCAGCGTCAGCATGTCGAGCCCGGCCTTCGACGTCGAGTACCCCACGGACATGAAGCCCCCGATCTGCTCCCACGTGCTCTCCGCAGTGCCGATCGAGCCGAGCACCGACGAGTGGTTGATCACCCGGGCGTCGTCGCTGCGCGAGAGGAGCGGCACGAGGGCCTCGGTGATCGCGTAGGGGGCGATGAGGTTGACCTCGAGAGTTCGGCGGATCTTGTCGGCGCTGGTCGGCTTCCCGTCCCACTCCAGGGAGATTCCGGCGTTGTTCACGAGCACGTCCAGCTTGTCGAAGGTCTTCTCGAGATAGCTCGCAACGCTGGCGATATGGTCGGGGTTGGTGACCTCGAGACGAACGCTATGGGCGTCGCACCCGGCTGCCACCAGTTCGGCCGCAGCTGCGGCACCGGCCTGCTCGTCCCTCGCCGTGAGGACCACCGTGTATCCGAGCGCACCCAGCTGCCGCCCGATTTCCTTGCCCAAGCCCTTGTTCGCTCCCGTGATGAGCGCTACCCTGCCGTTTTTCGTCACCATCGCTTACGTTCTCCTAACTGCCGTTGGAGCTCGTTCCACCTGTGATCAAAACAGTTAACTCCGATCGCCATCACCTCATGGTCGCCGCTGGTCAGGGACCCTCAAGTCTACCCAAGAACTCTAGCAACCCAGCGATGTTCGTCGTCATGGCCTGCTCGACGGCTTGTCCTTCCGCACGGAGTGATGTCTCCGATAGAGAATACTCTCCTTTGGCCTTGAAGACCGTCGCCTCCCCCGTCGCAAATGAAGTATACGGGATTGTTCCGCTGCGGACGTCGAGTACCGCACATTCCGCATCACAGAGGACCCGTGCTTCATCCTTCCCGAGTACGCGGTCCTTCCAGAAATCCCGAGTGCTTGTCTTGACGATCAGCACCCAGTCGGCCTGATAGCGTGCCGCGGCCTCGCGGATAAGCGGCACAGACTTCTGAGCCGGCAGCAGGAAGCTAGGGAGAAATGACACGTCGAAGACGCGTTCATTGTCGACTAACCTCTGAACCGGCACCAGAGCAGAACGACTCGCGTCCTCGTTGAAGCCCGGCTGCCACCACCATTCTCTATCCCGCTCGTGCGAGAGATACAAGACAGCTATCCTTATCTTATCCGGAACCTCGATGCGAGCGGTGAGGATTCGCTCAATATCCTGGTCGCTGAGAATCTTCGCGTCGGCGGTAATGAGCGAGCGGCTGTTGTCGACTGGATTGACGGCGCCGGGTGGCGGGCCATAAGTGCTGACGTGACCACAACCGGATAAGACCAGTGCGGCCAGAAGGAAGAGGTGCTTCGTAGCGAACAACTCGCGATCCTTCATGCATCCCCCTAGACGATTTTCGGGATCCGACTTCGACTCGCGATCGGTTGCCATTCCGCCATTTATTGTTTCCGGTAGTCGTCCAATCGAAAGCTCCCCCCATCCGCAGGCGGCATCACGGCACCGAGTATCAGGTAGACAATTAGGCCAGACCCGCCGGCTATCGCGAGGAAGATGAAAATGACCCGTACCGGTCTCGACCGCCAGCCAATGAACTCGGCGATACCGCCGCATACCCCAACCAGGACTTTATCGGTCGATTTCTTCAGTACACGGCGTTCCATGGTCCTATCTCATTTCAAGTAGCGCGGGCTGTGCTTTGCGGGGGCCGTGACGACCGCGACTAACTGCTTCAAGCCGTGGTCCGCGACGGGCCTCACAGCGGACCGTCCGCTGCAACCGGTTGTTAGGCGGCGCATGTCGCGGCTAGCGGCGTTCCCATTTGATCTCCACACCGTCTGCAGTGCCTATCGCCGAACGCAGTAGCTGAAGAAGATGATCGGACGCGCGGCCGTCGGCGATCATGTCGATGGTAGCCTGGTTGATGTAGTAGTCTTGGTCGTTGATGTACTCCTCCTCGAGCACATCCAAGAGTAGTTGCAGCTCGGACTCGGTAATCGAGCCGAGGAGTTTGTTCGTTTCATTGTCGTATAGATCGATCATCTGGATGCTCCTCCCGGTTAGACAATGCTATCGGTCTTCAGGCTGACGATTTGGCGCTCATCCGCGGGCGTCGGAACACGGCGACTGCTTCCATGGTAACGGTGATACGCCGCCCGTCGGATACCGCGGCGCCACTCACCGCGGATATGCGCCGCCTATCAAGTCATAACCATACTCAAAGAGTGACGACCCTACCACGACTGCGTTTGCCAGGGGATGGCTGCCGTGGAATCTCCACGACGAATCTCCCGCACACTCCTGCACTCGGTGTCCGGCGAAGGCAACCCGGACGAAATCAGTTACGATGGACGACAAGGGCGGGAAGATGGCTTGCATGCCGGCAGATCCAGCTCCCCCAGTGATGGCGCCAGACGGTATGCACTCGGCGACTACACTCAGCCCATCGACATTCACCGCCCCCCACCACCTTCCTTTGGGATCTTCGCGGAGCCTCACGTCCCCGTACTCGGCGTAGTGCCCCTTTTCGCGCATGTAGGCTGCATACCCTCTATCTGGCATCCAGAACTCCAGGGCGAGAAGCGCCTGCCCCGGCCCCAGATCTGATGCTGGATCTGACGCCGTGACGCGAGCGCACCACAGGGCTGCGGCTCCGTGCTCTGGCCAATCCGGGGTGCGTCCATCAATGTCGAAGGTCCGCATTCGAACGATCTCGAAGAACGAAATGCCCCACTGACCGTGAGATGGGTGCTCGGTCAAGTACTCGGTGGCCCAGGGCACACCTCCCTCAGCGAGTTCCTTCACCGTAATGAACCGGAGAGCTGGAGGGACGCGGCGCTCCACGGAGGCAGGGTCAAACGTGAGGTAGGTGATAATTTCTTCCGGTTGATCCACGACCCAGTGCGTCAAAGCACCGTCGGGAAGGGGTGGGACTTGGGCCGGGACTTCGCTAGAGGGCAACGCGAAGCCGGCGAGTGATATCATCAGCAGGACCCCCCTCATGAATATCCTCCCCGGAGTCGACCCATCAATCGTTCGCGGTCGGCCTTCCCTTGGTTACGGTGCCGATCTCGCTCCGAAATGACACCCAACATGAAGCTTCAGCAGTGTGTGCGGCTGGCGCGGCGATTGCGCTGCAAGCGGCGTGACTGCTGCGACCATCTGCTGCAAGCTCTGGTGAGATTGCGGCCCTACAACTCAGCCAAGACCTGGGTCACTTGAGCGTGAAGCTCCGCAAGGTCGATCGTCGCAGTAACCCAGACCATTCCGATGTCCACGCCGAAGTAGACGTGAACCAGCTTGTCGCGCATCCCGGCCATGTCGCGCCACGGAATCTCCGGATGACGCTCGCAGAGTTCAGCCGAAATTCTCTTGGCCGCCTCGCCCACGATCTGGATCTGGCGTATCACGCCGTCTTGCAATAGGCCGGACGCTTAAAAGGATTCATCGTCGACGCCTTCCAGATACGATTCAATCGTGGAAAAGGCGTCAAGTATGTGCCGCAGATACAGCTGGTCAGTTCGCTGCTTCATGGATGACCCGCTGTTCACGGAGAATGCGATCCCGAAGGTGGGGGCTGATCGCTTTCTCGGTTAATAGATCAACGCGGCGACCGAGCACTTCTGTCAGCTCCCGCTCGAGTCTCACCAAGGCGAGCAGTCCGGTCGGCCCCGAGAACTCAACGATCAGGTCCACGTCACTGTCCGGATCAGCCTCGCCACGCACAAAGGACCCGAACAAAGAGACTTTTCGGGTGCCGTGCGCCCGACAAACATCTATAAGTCTTTCATAATTAAGAACTTCCATTTGTCGACCTCTTCGGCGGGCACTCGTTCCCCTTGAGAGGATAGCAGTGAACGACCTGGATGTACAGTCGGCGCAGGATGCCTCAGCTTCACAATCTAACGCTACGGCCGAGCGGCGCGCGATAGCGCGTCCGCACCAGCCGATGGTTCTGCAGTCTTGGTTGCCACTATCATGATTTCGTACTCGTCCAGGTCGAGGATTCGTCGGCCCCAGTTGCCTGCCGTTCCGCCCCACATGTTGACGACAGACAGTCCAGCAATGCGGAATAGCAGCGTGAGTTCCGTCGCGGCGAACCCGCGCTCTCGAACGGAAATGGCGGGATACCCTTCGCGCGGAGGCATTTCCGCTGATTCCACGAGCGTCAATGGATCAAAGCGCCCCGCCAACACATCTTCGTTTGAGTGTGTGCGCAGCATGCGGGCTGCGCTGAGAACGGTAGCCATGACCTTCGCCTGCGGCTTCAAGCTTCGAGAGATGTTGCACAGAATTGACAACGGTTGCGCAACCGGGTCATCCGTCTGGCTGAGAAGCCCGAACGATCCTTCACACAGACAGATGGCTGCGTCATACTTTTCCGGCAACGAGAAACTCGTCGCATCGGAGCGTATCAATTGCACATGGACCGCCGCTGCCTTCGCTGCCGCGGATGCCTTCGCAAGCATCTCCGACGACAAGTCCAAACCGGTTACGACATAGCCGCGCTTTGCCAGTTCAACGGAGTGGCGTCCCGTGCCACATCCGACATCAAGAACTGTGTCGCCTGTCGCCAGCCCCAGTTCCTCAAGCAGGAAGTCCACCTCCTTGACTGTATTCTTCGTGAACACATTCTCGTCGTAAACCGGCGCGTGAGCGTCAAAGAATGTCTCCCATGCGGTCTTCTCTGTCATTGTGTTCTCCATGTTGGAGCCGAACGCTGCGCATCACTTGTGGGCGCCGCGTAGCGGCGATCAGCAAGTGCGTGCGCCTGTTAGGCGGTGATCAACGGTCTTCACCGAGACTGAACCTCCATGAACCCGAGGGAGATCAGAAACTCGTCGGCTTTCGCCGCCGCAGCCTTTGCGGTTTCCGGATCCGGCTGCGGCCAGTCGTCATCGGGAATACCTTTCGGTGTGAAGAGATGGCCGAAGTCTTCGTAGACCTGCAACTCGCAGATGTTGCCTGCGGCGCGCATACGGTCGCAGAAGCGGTTCGCCCCGGCCAGCGGTGTCACCGTATCGATGCTTCCCTGCAGAATCAACGTGGGCGGCATCCCTTTGCGCACATGCTCGTCGGGGGTATAATCCCGCGCATCGGCGCGCTTCCCGAGGAGGCGCTGAAACCAGCCGTCCGATCCAATCGAAACTGCCGGCGAAACCAGAACCAGGGCGTTCGGTACGGGACTGACGTTTCCGGCCGCACTACTATCATCGAATATTGCCGCACATGCAGCCAGGTGCCCGCCCGCCGACCAGCCGTAGGCCGCGATGCGCCCAGGATCAATATTGAGGGAGTCGGCATGCACGCGCATCCATTGAATCACTGCCCGTGCATCGGCCATGGCCTCGATCGGCGTAACGGAATCCTGATCCGATAGTCTGTACTGCGCTGCGACCGCGATCATCCCCCGTTCCGCAAAATGCCGCGCTCGGGAGAATGCCCACTCGGGTTCACCTATGGACCAGCCACCCCCGTGGAACAGCACGATCGCAGCCCGGCGGTGGTGGCCCGCCTGCGCACGCGGTGAAAACACAAAGGCTTTCAGGTCACCGCTCGGCGTCGTGGAGTAGAGATGTGCAACGGGTCCGTCCACAACTGCGGGCTCCTGAGCGGCCACGTGGCCCGGAACGCGGGCCATGAGGACGAGTGCCGCAACAAGCAGGCCTCTACTGACAGCCGCTGGAATCACCACAATTTCCTCCTGTATCCGTCCAACGTCAGAACTGAGCGACGCGGGCGGCTCAGTACGATCGCATTGGCAACTGACGTGGCCCGCCCGCGTTCGCTCCGGTGACCTTGTTAGCTGTCGTCGTGGAATTGTTCATCTATTCTGCCGGAGGAAAAGAACGGTGTGAGTGAAGCACTTTCCACTCGCCGTTCGTAAGAACAAATACAACTGATTGGGCAAAACGCGTGGTTAAGGCTCTGCCGTCGTCCAAAGTCGCGGAAGACGATCCCTCGCCGGTGGCGAGGGCGACTGTCGGAGACAACAACGTGACATGCTGTTCGTCAAATCGGTAGCTCACGCTCTGTAATCCTTGAAAGCCCTGCTTCGTTGATTCCAGCGCCTCCTTGCGCGTGAGGAAGAGCTTGCCATTCTGAGCGAGCGATCCCGCGTCGTTTTCCAACACGAAACTGAAGACCTTGTCTGGATCAAGCGATTGCGCAGCACTTTGAATCTCGGCTAGTCGAGCCAGCACTGCCTTCTGAACATCCACTGAAGTGGAGCTCTTGCTGGATTGGCCTTGCGAGACGGCAACGGCGGCGATGATTACAAGCATCAATGCGAATGTCGCAGTCTTAACGTTTCTGGAGTTCATATTGCGCTCTCCTATTTGTCGAGGTGCGGTATTGACAGCTAACGACACAGCTCGCCTGCTCGGCCCGCGTGAGTGAGCTATGACCTCACAGAAGCCGATGTCGCGGGCCGAGTCAAGTGCAGCGCCTGGTTCGGCGTCAAACGCTGAACCCGGGCAACGCGTGTTACCCACGCCAGGGACTCGACTCGGACTCGCCCTCCGCCAGGCCACCGCCCATCCCCAGGTCGATCCCTCCCCCAACGACGCCACCGCCACCGGTACCCGCGCCCTTGCCGTCCCGGTCCCCACCGCCTGCCCCCCCCTTGCCCTTTCCACCGCCCGACCCGCCGCCGCCGGGGCGAGTCGGCCCCTGCCTCGGAATCGCCAACTCTGTTGGTACGGGTTCCAGGTTAAGCACCTTGCGAATGAAGTCACGCAGCGAGACCACCAGTGCGTCAGTGTGGACCGGGCGTCCCGCGGCGAGATCGGTCGCCGCCCGTGCTGCCAGCCGCACCTGTTCATCGTTGCCGAGTAGGATCACGTCCGACAGCGCCGCTTCGACGGCATCGCGGATGCGGCGCGAACGATCGAAGGAGACCGAGGACGAAATGCCCTCGCCTGACTCTGCGGTTCCGCCCCCGGCGGACTCGGCCGAGGCACGTTGGCTCAGGAGTTCATGAAGGTGCGTCGGATCCACTGCCAGGTCGCCGGTAAAGGAACCTCCCAGGGTCTTGTAGGCGGCGATCAACGTGCGCAGGCGTTCGTTGATCTGACGATTCTCGCGCTGGCGGCGCTGCTGCACCGTCTCCATCACCAGCAGGCGGATGCCCACCATCATGAAAGTGACCACTAACAGCCCAAACAGTGTCGAGATCACCGTCTGCCAGGAACTGAAATCCAGATTGCGCATCTTGGTAGCCAATCTCCGGGCTCAGCTGCCCGAACTTCATGGGATATCCACCCGCTCGAATTCCTTAAGCCGGGTGGCCGAACGCGGGCTTCACTTGCAAAGTCGGTTGGCGCGGACCTGGCTCCGCCAGGTGCGTGCCAAGCGGCTTTGTCAGGTGCAAGCGCTGGTTAGGCGAACTCACCCTGGACAATCAGTAGATCCTATCGAACGACTCGCCGTTGAACCGACACACGCTGCCGTCGCCCATCCCGAACCACAGAGCCTCCCTCTTGTCCCGATAGATGGTCCACACCGAGGGGCTGGTCAGCCCGTCCTTTATCGTGAAGTTCGTCAGCGACTCGCCATCGAAGCGCCAGGCGCCGTTGTCGCGTGTTCCAAACCAGATGCTGCCGGCAGCGTCTTCCGCAATCGAGAATATCCGGCTGAGAGGCCCGGACGGCCCCATATCCCTGATGCCGAGTCCGTGCTGTTCGGTGAAGTTGGAGACGGCCTGACCATCATAGAGCAAAACCCCGAGCCCGTTGTTGCCTATCCAGAGATTTCCCCTGCTGTCTTCGAAGATGCAGCGGACATGGAATCGTTCCAGTCCGGTCTCGATTCCCGCGGTCTCGTCGTTGATGACCGTGAAGGACCGACCGTCATACCTGAAGACGCCCGGATACGTCCCGAACCAGACCGTACCGTTGCGTCCCTTCACGATGCCGGTGACCAGGCAGGGATTATCTTCCTCTAATCCGGGCGGCAGGGGGAAGGCCAGATACGAAAGCGATCGGCCATCATATCGATACACGCCCAGTCCAGCGATGCCCCTCCGCATCCCGCCATCGCCGGGAAACCAGAGGTCGCCGGCCTCCGTGTGCCAGGCATCCCCTGTGGCGACGTCCGGACTCCCAGGACTTCCCCCGGTACGAATCTCGAACTCGTCTCCATCGAAGCTGGTGATCCCGTTTCCCGTCGCGAACCACATGACTCCGGTCTGGTCTTCCTGAATCGTCCGGACTTGATTGTCGCTCAACCCGTCGCTCGCCGTGTAGTAGATGAACTCGCGACCATCGTAGAGGCACACGCCTTCCTGATGGCTTCCGAACCAGAATCGCCCCTTGCTGTCTTCGAAAATGGATATGATTCCGGAGGTATACTTGAGCTGCAGACTCTTATCGACGGCCCCCGCGCTCGATTCGCGCGCACGGTCGGCCGATACCTTGCTCTTGTCTCCGTCCGTGGAGTCCCGATTCGAGCAAGAGGTGAGCAGCACGATCGCCAGCAGGGCCGCCCAATTGGCATGCATTCTTCTAGTTTCTTTCAATACTTCCCTTGTCTGCCTAACATAGGCTTCACCTGCAAAGTCGATTGGCGCGGCCCTGACCCTGCCGGGGGCGTGACAAGTGACTTTGGCAGGTGCAAGCGCTTGTTAGGATAGCTAATCGAGTCCTCCTGAGCCCCAAAATGCGAGGCCAAATAGCAAATAATAACCAACCCACATGCTTATTCCCGCTATGGCTATCTTGCCCAGCGTTGGCATGGGCTCGGATTGGCGCAGTTCTATTTTGCCGATCTCTCTGAGGGGGACTACGACCGTAGCCTTACCATGGCTTGCAAAGCGCTGGATGGTCATCGTGCCGTCGGCTATTTCAAGCACGACTCCTGTGACACGCTCACCTCCGAAACGAGTGACTCGCACAGGACGGCCAACAACTACATCAGCCATGCCTGAAACCGACGATACTGGATCTGTATCGACCCGCTCTGACAAGATGCGATAGCTAGAACACCCAGACAAAACAGCGAATAGAGCGACCAGCGAGAAAGTCAGCCTACTATTTGAAGCCCTATGTGTTGTCATGACACAAATAACCAAGTCTTCCTAACGTTGGCTTCAGCTGCCAGCGAGCCTGGCGCAGGCCATGCGTAAGCATGGCGTGTGACAGGGTCGATGGGCTGCTGCAAGCTCTTGTTATATTTGACGCTCAATACGTCTCATCGCATAAGAGCAGGATCGCAGCAACACATGAATTAATTGAATAGAGAGCTATGTGCTCCGGCACCTCTTTCGTCTTATCCCCCGCTCCGTGCGCTGTACCCAGCCTGTTTCGAATGGTCGCAATTAACATGATGGGCTGCTCCCCAAAAGAGTCTAAACTCGTATTCGATATTAATGTGCGTAAAAGTGGTGCTGCAGTGTCAGTATCTGAATATGCGAGACCTTGGCGAATACAAAGGACCTTCATCACACTTTCAAGTGCACTACAACTCTTCACTACACAGTCTCGGTAGTTGTGCTTTCGAAAGTCTTGTAGCGCCGACAGATATTCCTCATTGGCGTTGAGCAGATCTGGCTTACGTAAAAGCGTCAGCGCTGGTTCGACAGCCAGTTGATGCACTGGTTCGCTGTCTTTTCTGATAACTTGGGGATGGCACCGAAGAGTAGTGCACGGATACTCACCGCCCATACATTTTGATATTCCCTCTTCCCAAACAGACTTAGTTACACTATATGGCAGCTCGTCAAGTGACAGGAATTCGTTAATCTGATCAACTACATCGTCTTCACGTGTCTCCACAAACCTAGCTGACTTAAGCTGAAACATAAGCTCGACCACATCAAGGAAGTGCTCATCGGAACACGTATTCAGAAAATGCAACACATCATCTTGTAAGTTATCATGTCGCTCTGCTACATTTGACAGTCTGGTTGTACCATGTAGATATGTGAGCTTGTTGTGCAGTTCTAGCAGGCAGTCCGGGAGCCCTCCGTGCATTATATCGCGATAGAACATTAGGTAGCGATTTTTAAACTCCGGAGTCAGAGACTTCACCTTAGGCGGATCTGGTGACTGACGCCTTGAGAATAGCTTGAAGATATTTCCTAAGATTGTCATTGCACCTCAATATAACATCAGCGTTGAGCTGCGGTCGGTCTTGGCGCGGCGCTGGCTCCGCCAGCGACGTGACAAGGCCGATCCGTCGGCTCAAACGGTCTGTTATGCGTCTGCTCGGGCATGTCACTCCATCTAAATGCACACTTCGCCTAATGCGTAAGTTCAGTGTGCTCAATTTTAACCGCCAGCGTGTCGGCTGGGTCATATATAAAAATCGCGTCCTCAATACTTCCTAGTAGAAGCACGATTCGAGCTAAACCGTCATTAGTGCCGCACGACGAACAGCGCTCCACGGTAACCCGCTCCAAAGCGACTTTCCACCCAGTTTGATTTGCTAAACCAGGGTCTATTTCCGCGTTCAGAGGCTCTGGAAAGTAGAACTCTATCTGTGGGCCGCCCCCGAGCGGGCCATTTGGATCTTCACCGAGTACTAACTTATTCCCGCCGTTGGCGACTGTTGGCAAATTGATTGTGTCGAGTACTAGGATGCAGCTTACTTCTACATTGGATAGGTCAACGTCCCCGAAACAAAAATCTGTGAACTCTGAGATAATGCCACGACTAGGCTCAGGCGAACTGGGATCACTGTCGCAGCCGCATACCAACGTAACTAACGCGATCGAAGTGAAGATTGCCATTTTCACGTAAATACGCTTGGACTGTCCGATCGGCCACATGCTCATGACCTCCATTCACAGGGGTTCGATTCGTATAACATGTAGCTTCAGCAGTGGGTGCGGTTGGCGCGGCGCTTGCGCCAGCAAGCGGCGTGACGACCGTGACCATCTGCTGCAAGCTGAGGTTATGCCACCGGCCTCATTCCAGCAAATGCGGCATCCAGCGTCCAATGTACCGAATTCCAACGCCCGGTGGCGCGGAAATGTCTATCCGGTCAGCAAACAGCCATGGTGTTGCAGGTGTTGTCTTGTCCGCTATCACATGGTAATCCCAGGTCATCGGAGGGTCTAGGTCGCACCAAACAAACAGCGTGTCGCCGCCCCACCTGTGTTCGACGGTCGCCCTGGCACTCGCATCGTACGTTCTACCGATCACATGGAGCCTAAGGTTTATGTTTTCGTCACTAGAGCCACTCATGTCCAAGTACACATTCGTTTCTCGAAACGAATACAAAGACCAGCCGGTCCCTATTGCAATGAGTGCCGAATCGCCCACGGCCGCAACAGCTAGTTCTTCGGTGAATGCAACGTCATAGAGAGGTGGCAGGTCAGGAGGATCTGTTTCGCCGCATCCTGAAACCAGAAGCGCCAAGACTGCTAGCCAACTTTGTGCGGCGCACGCTCTGGCACTATCGGAGTACAGCATTATGGCGCCTCCTGTCTTTCGGCATAACATCAGCGTTGAGCTGCGGTCGGTCTTGGCGCGGCGCTGGCTCCGCCAGCGACGT